>JBIJCC010000126.1:0-30389 GCA_044344875.1 Nannocystaceae bacterium | reverse complement strand
GTCTTCGCGTACATCTCGTCGAAGACCGGCGAGATGTCACGGAGCACGACCGGCCACGGCGATCTCGCGGATCAGCTCCGCCGTGCGGCCACTTCCATCGTGCTCAATATCGCCGAAGGAGCCGGCGAGTACTCCAAGGCCGAGAAGGCGCGCTTCTACCGGATCGCTCGTCGCTCGGCGACCGAGTGCGCCGCCGTGCTCGACATCAGCATCCGGCTCGAGCTCGCGACAGCCGCCAGCTGCCAGCCCGCGCGCGAGCTTCTGCTGCGCATCGTCTCCATGCTCATCAACATGGGGCGCGCCTTGCACGCCTGATCGGGCACGGGCACGGGCACGGGCACGGGCACGGGCACGGAGCAGGGTGTCCGGAAGAACGCTCCGCGTTCTTCCGCACACCCTGCTAGGACGCCCTGGGGCGCGACCGCCTGGTGAGTCCTCGAGTTGGGCAATCGATTCTCCCTCCCGTGCATCAGGGAGACCATGATCGACCGGCGAACGTTCGCGATCGGGGCGGTGCTCCTCTCCATGCTCGCCGCGGGGCTCACGGCGTACGAGGTCTACGGCGAAGCCCGTCACCATCGCGTGCTCGTCGGGGCCTGGGCCGCGGGGCTCGCCGCGATCTCGTGGTGGGCCGTCGCACGCCCGGCGCCGCAGGGCGGAGGTCGCTCGTTCGTCGCGGGCGCCGGTGCGGTGCTCGGTCTCGGCGCGATCGGTGTGGCAGCGGGCTTGCTCGTGGTGTCGAGCGCGTACGGCCGTTGGCGCGACACGGCGATGGCCTCGGTCGATCGCATCGAGGATCTCGCCACGCGCGAGCGAGTGCGCGCGTATGCCGAGTCGGAGCTGACGATCGGGTTCTACCTGTTCGACGACGTCGGCGTGCCCGTGGCGAAGTGGCCGACGCTCGCGGTCTTGCCGATCGCCGTGCTGGTCGGTGTCATTGGATTCCGCGAGCGACGCGAGCCGTCCGACGACGACTGACGCGCGCCCCGATGTCCGTCACCGCCCGCGGTCCCCCCAGCCCGTGTCACAACCCCGCCGGCCGGTCTCCACACTCCGTGCGGTCCATCCTTCCCGTCCTCGCCCCCTGCGGCTTCGCGCTCGCGACGATCCTCGGCCTCCACCTCGGCCCCGCGCCGTCCTTCGCCAAGCCCGACTTCGCCGTCGACACCTTCACGCTCGGCAAGCGAGACATCTCCCCCGGTACCCCGAAGAAGCGCATCGTCCTCGACCCCGCCGACGCGGCGCGCCAGCACCTCGGCGTCTGCTTCTTCGCGTGGCGCCTCGAGCTCGCCCCCACCGCGACGAGCAGGAAGGTGCGCCACGTCATCCGCTTCGACGGCGAGCCGATGTACGCGGACAGAGCCCGCACCGCCGGCGACATCGCGTCGCTCTCGGCGACCATGCAGATGAAGCCGGGCAAGCACACGATCGAGATCTCGCTCGACGACGAGCGCGCCGTCTCCGAGTCCGACGAGTCCAACAACACGATGACGATCGACGTCGAGGTCACCGGCACGTGCTCCTCCGCCAAGCCGTCCTATGACCCGACGAAGCTCTCGCGTCTCGCGAAGAAGAAGGCCTCGCCGCTCGACTCGATGATGATGCTCGCGGAGACCGAGCACAAGCTCCAGAAGGTGTCGCGTTTGAAGATCGACAAGTCGATAAAGCGGGCGACGGACATCGTCGCCATGGATCAGTTCGAGTTCCGTGTCGACGAGTCGACCAAGCTCGCCGAGGGGCCGCGGATCGCCCTGCAGATGCACCAGGCCGAGTACTTCCTGCCGTTCAACGTGCCGCGGCCCGCAAACGACGCTCGCGGATGGGCACTGCGGCCGCCGAACTGGACGATGCACGGCGAAGAGGTGCTCATCTTCCAGTGGGAGTGGAAGCCCGGCCTCACGGGGCTGCCCCCGCTGTCGTCGTTGGGCGGAGTCGCCAGCTCGACCATGTTCATCAACGGGCGCCCGTACGACGTGCGGCTCAACTACAACCAGGAGGCGGGCAAGCTCGTGTCGCTCGCCCATCGCGTGCCGCTCGGCCCCGAGGAGTTCCCGCTCGAGATCAGCATCGCGGTCGCGACCGATGACCGCGTGTTCCTCTCCTCGCAGAAGGCGATCACGCGCGGGACCACGTACGACTACTACAACAACGCGCTCGCAGCCGTGTTCGATCACGATCGCTGCACGAGTTGCCACTCCGTCGGCAGCAAGAGCGCGATCGAGAGCTATCACTCGTCGCGGAGCGTGGGGCGCCCGATCGAACTGCCTGCGGACGACGCCGATGGATGCATGAGCTGCTGCCACGGCGGCATCCTCGTCGAGATGTCCCCGATGACGTTCATGTCCGACTGGCGCTCCCCGGCGTTCAGCAGGGACATCGACTTCTCGCAGATGACCTCGACGGAGATCTGTCGAACGATCACCGCGAACCTGCAGGGCGAGGCGCTGTGGCATCACTTCCGCGACGACCCGCGGATCCACTGGGCGGTGCACAGCGGCCGGGTGCCGCTGGGGCACGACGACAAGCCGGTGCTCTTTCCCGGGGAGTACGGCATCGATGAGTTCCTCGGGCGGGTCGCGCCGTGGATCTCCCACGGCTCGCCGTGTCCGTAGGCACGCCGGTCGCGTCGACCGCGTCGGCGACGAACGGGGCAAACCCGAAGGCGGGGGGCGGTAACTGTGCGGTGCAATGACGACGCAACCGAACGCGTGGAGCTTCCCCTGGCCGGCGATCTTCGGCCTCCTGCTCGGCGCGGCCGGCGGGTGTGCGTCGGCCGATCCGGGCGAGGGCTCGCAGGAGGACTCGGACGGGGACGACCCCGTGGGCGGCAAAGCCGACGGCTTGGGCTCCCAGGTCGCCAGGGATCCGGGTCAACTGCGCTGGGATCAGCTGGCCGCGCCGACCGGGGTGGCCGAGGGTCTACCGCTGTTCGTGAGCAACAACCCCGAGCACGTCGAGAGCTACGGCGTGCTCGCCGGGGTCGCCTACCCTGGGCTCGCGCTGACCGGCGCCCAGCGCAAGCCGGGGGCGCCCGAGGCCCAGTGGTCGAGGGGAATCGTCGATCCGAGCTGCCCCGACGGCGGAATGCGCGAGTTCGGGATCTACCTCGCGCACATCCTCCCGTCGTCGCTCGGGCAAGGTCGCCGTCTCACGGTCGCCGTGGTCCCGCGCGCCGATACCCGCGTCACCGTGCGCGGCGAACTCGGAACCACCGACTGGTCGAGCAACGGCGTGACGCTGACGACGAGCTCGGGGTGGCTCAGTGCCCAGGTGGCGAAGTCGTTCTTCTTCGGCGCGGACAACTCACGCACCCTCGACGGAAAAGCAGGTCAGTTGCTCGTCCTCGACACCGAGCTCGCCAAGTCGCTGGTCGAAGGGCGCCTTCACGTCCAGGCCGATGCCTGTTTGCACCCCTTCACGATCGCCCACTCCGCCGGACTGGGGAGCGTCGTACCGGGTCACTACGCCAAAGGCGACGTGAAGTGGCCGGGTTGGAGCAACGGCACCGGCTTCGGGCGCGCCGCGGGGATCTACGCCGGTGAGGTGGTCCGGGGCCAGAATGCCGTGACGATCGGGGAGGTGCCGTCGGTGCAGGGTGTGGGCCTCCTGACCGCGGGCGACGCTGTCCGGGCGTTGGCCAGGCACGGAGACTCGGCGGAGATCCTGTTCGGCAACTACGGGGTGATGCTCGACCAGACGCTGCAGGTCGAGAACGCCAGCGATGCGTGCGTCGACGCGAAGATCGAGTTCGTCTCGTACATGGATCGCAACAGCACGCCCGGTCGCACGCCGACCGAGCAGTTCTTCCGCGACACCGAGGGTGCGTACACCCCCTCGATGTTCTGGAATGGACCGATCTCGACGGTGACCTCGGCCTCGGGTCGCGTGACCCAGGCGATCCTGAACCACGCGCCGACCGCCGCCGAACAGGGCGATCCCCATCGCGCACTCGGCAGCATGCGCCACACGCTGGCCGAGATCCGCCTCGATGCCGGGGGCAGCGAGACGATCGCGGTGCGCTTCCCTGTTCCCGGCTACATCGTCGCCCCCGTGGCGCTGACGGTGCACGCCGAACCCTGCGAGGATTGACCCGGACGTTCTCCCCGCGCACCGCATTGCAGCTCGGTGCCGCCGGGCCCACCTGGTGACGCGTGGTCGTCGCCGCGCGACGACTTACGATCGGCCCGTCAGCGCGGTCACCTGCCGCGCCGACCATGACGATTTCTCGAAGAAGTGTTGCCGGGTCTCTGCACGGATCCACCACACGCGGCTTGTGGGGACGACGCAGCCCGCCACGGGCGTGCGCTTCGGAGATCCCCCATGACGCCTTCGGCCTGCCGTCCTCACCCTCTCTCCAACTCGCGCACGATCTTGGCGCTGGCAGTCTTCGCCCACCTGGGTTGCACCGCATCCGAGGCCGGCGACAGCACGAGCACGACCCCGACCACCACCGCGGCGGAGTCGACGAGCACCCAAGGTGCCGACTCGACGACCGTGGGCCAAGACGATTCGACGGGCCCCGGCGCCGCCACGGCGATGCCCGGGGATTCCAGCACCGGCGACAGCGCAACGACGGCAACGCCCGGGGATTCGGGTACCGAGACGAGCTCGACCACCTCGGCCGAGACCGACGCGAGCACGAGTGGGGAGAGCACTGCGGGCGATACCGGCGGCGTCTTGGGCGATCCGTATCGGCAGTGCGACGTCGCCGACGCCTGCTTCACCGACGAGTGCGCCTACGACGGCGGCGACGCAGCGTGTTGCGTGAGCTCGGGCCTCACGTGCGCGCCGATCTGCCAAGGAAACGATCCGACCTCGTGTCCCCCCGGGCCGGACGGCTTCGATCTGATCTGCTTGACCAGCGGGATCTGGCAGGGCCACTGCGCCATCGATTGCAATCCCGACGGCACCTGCCCCGCGGGCATGGCCTGCTCCGAGGGCCTCGTCGACAGCATTTGTACGTGGACCGAAGTGCCGGCCGTGGAGGGGTGGACCTGCGACGTCGGCTACTATGGGGCCGACGACGGCTGTGACTGCGGTTGCGGCATCGTCGATCCCGATTGTGCCGACGCGACGGTGGACTCGTGCGAGTACTGCGACGATGATGGCTCGTGCAGCAGGATGGCGTGCCCGGGGACGATCTCGCCGGACGACAACGCCGTGTGCACGTAGGGGGGCGGGCCCTGGCGTAAGCCGGCAGCGCCCGCGCCGTTGAACGAGCCTCCGTGATGCGTGCACTCCTCTGCGTGTGGTTCGCGACCGCCCTCTCCGCATGCGCGCAGCAAGCTGCGGGCAGTGACCCCACGCCGACGGCGCGCCGTCTGTACACCGCCGGCGAGCAGCGCCTCGCCGAGGGCCACCCCGAGGAGGCCCTCCGGCTGTGGCGTAGCGCGATCACCCAGCTCCCTGCGACCGAGGCCTACGACGATCTCCGGCACAAGCTGGTGCTGCGCCTGGCCCACGGCCATCTGTTGGCCTACCACGACACCGGTCGGCTCGCGTTCCTGTTCGACGCCAAGACCATGCTCGACCTCTACGTGGTTCGACACGAGGCGTTGTTCGGGGATGGTCCCGACGCCCGGGCGGCGCGGGGCTCCGTCTACGAGCTCCTGTTCGAGATCGAGTCGCGCATCGAGACGCCGCCGCTCGACGTCCCCGCCGCGTCCGCGGAGTCGTTCGTCGACACGCCGGACGCCACGCAGGAGCCCGACGTGCAGGAGGTGACGCGGGGAGATCACCGCGTCGTCGTCGTTCGTCGGCGCCGCCTCGCGGACATCGACGATCCCGCGCTGCGGCAGGCGCTCGACGAGTGGAACCCCCGCCCCGATGCGCCCCCGGTCCTGACACGTCCCGGGCAGGAGCCGTGGGTCCCCGCGCGCGCCTATGTCCGCCTCGACGGAACGCCGACGGTGGAGTCTGGGGCGGCCACGCCCATCGTCGCGCGGAGTCTGGCCGGGGCGATGCTGACCGCCGCTCGCCCCGGTCTGCGGCAATGCTACGAGGACGCGTTCGCGCGTCGACCCACGGCGTCCGCCACAGTCGGTGTGGAGTTCTCGATCACCGCCGCGGGCGTCGTCGCGGGCCCGACGATCGTCCGCGGCGCCCTGGGCGATCCGGCGGGCGACGCCTGCGTGCTCGAGCACCTGCGAGGGGCGCGACTCGAGGGGGAGGCGCCCCCGGACGAGGTGCGCCTCGACATCGATCTGATGTTCTTCTACGCGGCGTCGGTCCAGATCAACGAGTACACCGGACGCGCGCCCACGGTGCTCGATCCGCCGCCGGAGGACCCGGCCGCGGAACCACGTTGAGGCATCAGATCCGCACGCTCTCGACCGAGCCCGTCAGCTCGATCGACGCCGAGTATCCGCCGACCACGAGCAGGCGCGTGGGGTCGACCGCGGTGACGGTGCTGAAGGACCGACGCTGCGGACCCGGCGATCCCACGCGCGACCAGCCGGCGAGATCCGCGGCGAGCACCTCGATCGACCGCGCACCGCCGGCGACGACCACCCGACCATCGGGCAGCGTGTCGACCCCACCACTCAGCTTGTAACGCGGCTCGTCCAGCGCCGGGCCCGGCGCGAAGCGGCCCGTGGTCGGATCGAAGATCTCGGTCGAGGCCAGCAGCGCGTGGTCGTCGGGCGTCCCGCCGATGACGAGCACCCGATCGTCGCGCAGTCGCACCATCGCGTGTTTGAAGCGCGGCTGGGCCATCGGATCCACGACGGTCCACTGCGCCGTGGTGGGATCGAAGATCTGCGCGGTCGCGGTCGAGACGCCGGGCGCCGTGGCGCCGCCGGTCACCAACACGCGTCCGTCCGCGAGCGCGACGGCGGCGAGCGAGTCGACCGCGTTCGCCAACGGCGGGGCCCCGACGAAGCGATCGGTCCGCGGATCGAACAGCTCGACGGTGTCGGTGTAGCGACGCGGCCCGATCCAACCGCCCGCGACGAGTACGCGGCCGTCGCCCAACACCGCCGCCGCATGCCCTCCGCGCGCCAATGCCAGCGCCCCGACCGGCTGCATGGTTCCCTGCGTCGTGAGCACCTCGGCGTCTGCCATCGGCGGCTCGCCCTCGCGACCGAACCCACCGACGAGCAGCACGCGACCGTCCGCGAGCAGCGAGGCCGTGTGCGCGTCGCGGGCCCGCTGCAGCGCCGGCCCCGGGACGACGTCACCGTCAGCGCGCCACCATGCGGTCGTCGCGGTGGCGTCGGAGCAGCCATCCGTGATGCATCCACCCGCGAAGAACACCCGCCCATCGGGCAGACGCGTGGCGGTGTGGGCCGCCCGCTGACCGAGCGCGAATGCGGGGGGATCGGCGTCGGTCGAGCGCGGTGGTCGAGGATCGTTGCACGCGAGGATCGTGCAGAGCACCACGCCGAGGGGAAGGCGGATGGGCATGGGGGGGATCGTACGCGCATCCACGTGCGGCGTCAGCATGCGGGCGCGCCCTCGGGCGCGCGCTCGAGTCGCGGGACGACTCACTCCGCGATCGCGCAGATCTCGACGAACGACGCGCTCCCGACCGCGCGGAGCGAGTCGCAAGCACCACTGCACATCTCGATCACCGCCTCGTCCGTCCCTCCGACGAACACATAGCCCCAGTTGTCCGCGCACAGCTCCGCCGGAAGCGCGTAGTACACACGATCGTCGCCGATCTCGATCTGGAAGGGCCAGCCCGCGAGCTCGGGCGGCACGCTCAGGCGACAGCTCTGCGTCGCGCCGAGGACCGCCGCCATGGCGACATCCAGCGCGTTCGCATCGGCGGCGTCGTGCATCGTGGTGCCGCCCGCCGCGGCGAGGGCCGCGAGGGTCGCGTGGTGATCCGCAATCGCGTCACCCTCGACCCCGCCGCCCGACGGGCCGCTCGGCACGTCGATCGCGACGACGTGCGTCGTGATGCCGTCGTCGTGCAGGCTCTCGACGTCAGCCAGCAGCCCGGCGTCGACCTCGTCGAACAACGCGGGCGGCGTCGCCCCTTCGCTGCAGTTCGGCGCGCCGTCGGTGACGAGCACGACGTGGCTCGGCGGCACGGAGGACACGCTCGAGATCTCGAACGTCGCCAGATCATACGCGCGGCCGATCGGGGTCGCCCCTGCGAATCCGTCGGCAGCCGGCGCCGGGAGGTAGGCGAGCAGCTCGTCCGCGGTCGCCCCGAACGCGGGATGCCGCGGGGTGACATCACATGCGGTCGGCGACGGCGGAGCCTCGGCGTCGACGCTCGGGAACGCCACCAGGCCCATCGTGCTCTGGGTGGTGAACATCGGCAGCCACTCGGCGAGGTTGTTCGCGACCATCGACCACCGCGTCACGTCGGGCGTGTCGGCGTCGAGATCGTGATCGACGAGCCGCGTCGCCATCGTCTGCGAGACGTCGACGAGGAACCACACTTGGCTCGGGATCGGGGTCGCGTCGTATCTGCTCGGGCACTCCGGGATCGGATCCCAGAAGTCGGGGTTCCATGCGTCGTCGGGCCCGGAGTCGACGTCGACCTCGGCGTCGGTGACGGTGACGGTGACGTCGGCGGAGGTGTCGCTTGCGGAGGCCGACGTGGTCGGCGTGGTCGCGCCGGTGTCGTTGGGTTGCCAAGGGCCATCGGTGCCGTCGTCGGCGCTGCCGACGACGGGGCCGCACGCGGAGGCCAGCGCGAGGGCGGCGACGTGAGGTGCATGTCGAGGGGGCCGGAGCATCGGTCTGGCATGTTCGCATGCCAGGGTCGGGGAGAACACGCGGGGGACGCATCTACGCCAATCGCCGGGCACCTCCAGGGCGAATGCTCGCCTCCCCCACGATCACAACCCCGTCCCCACCTCCGCCTCCAGCTCCGCGACCAACTCCCGCGCCGCCACCACATTCGCATGCCCCGCCCCCAGCGTCGCCTCGCGGATCCTCAACGCCCGCCGCGCCCCCTCCAACGCGCGCCCCACCTCCCCGAGCTGCCGATCGATCTTCGCCAGGTTCGCCAGCGAGTTCCCGAGCGACGGATGATCCATCCCGTACGCCCGCTCTCGGATCTCGATCGCCCGCGCAAACCTCCCCCGCGCCGCCTCCAGCTCCCCCGCAGTCCCATCCAAATTCCCGAGGTTGTTGAGCACCAGCGCGACGTCCGGATGATCCGGCCCGAACGCCCGCTCGTACGCCACCAGCGCCCGCTCGAGGTCCGCGCGACCACCCGCCACATCGCCCTCGAGCACCCGGATGTTCGCGAGTTCGGCCCGCGCGTTCATCGTCGTCGGGTGCTCGGGGCCGAGGATCTGCTCGCGGATCGCCAGGGCCTGCTCCAACCGCGCGCGCGCCTCGGGCAGCCGCCCCTGCTCCTGCAGCACGACCGAGACGTTGAAGTGCAGCTTGCTGGCGACGATCGGATCGGGCGCAGCGTCGACCAGCGTCGCGCCGTGCCGCTCCCAGACCATCGCCTCGTCGTACTCGCCGCGCGACTCGTGCAGGCCGACGAGGTTGCTCGCGATCTTCAGCGCGAGCACGTCGAGCTTGGCGGCGCGCGCGGCGAAGAACGCGGACTCCATCAGCGGCCGCGCTTCCTCGAACGCCCCCGACAGCTGCAGCATCACCGACAGATCGTTCAGCGCGCGGGCGCGGATCGGCTCGTCGCCCAGGGCCTCGGCCTCGGCGAGCAGCTCGCGGGCGCCAGCGACCGCGTCGCCCGGGGCGCGATCCATCGACGCACGCAGACGATCGAGGCCGCGCTCGATCTCCTTCACGCGGGCGCGCAACACCGGATCCGCAGGCCGCTCGATCTCCGCAGCCAGGTACGCCGGGTTCTCGCACGGCCAGACGTCGGGCAGTCCGTGTGCCGCCCCGACGGCCGCCGCGGCGCGCTCGGGCGTCAGCGCGCGCGAGTGTTGGCCGACGAATTCGCCGAGCGCCCGCGCGCGCCCCTCGAGGCACTCGGTGCGCGCCGCATCCGGTCCGTGGACGGCCGTGGCCTCGCACGCCGCCGTCCATGCGGCGTCGAGTCGCGCCGACCGCTCGTCCACGATCGCCACGACGCGGGCGAAGCTCTCGGCGGCGAACGGTCGATCGACGGCCTCGAAGCGGGCCGCCATCGCCGCGCGGCGCTCCTCGTTCCACAGCGGATCGAGCTCCGCAGTCGCATCGGCGCAGGCATCGGCCGGCGCCCCGGCCCGCGAGATCGCCACCGGCCCCAGCGTGGCGATCGCCACCGCGAGCACGCCCACCGGCCACAGCCGCGGCGGCGTCGACGTGCGCTGCAACGCCTCGGCCGCCGCGATCATCGACGGCCACCGCGCATCGGGGTCGCTCGACGTCGCCCGCATCGCGATCGACCACACCTGCCGCGGTGCCCGCGACGCCGCTGCCTCGAGCCCCTCGCGCAGCGAGACGCCCCACGCGTACTGATCGCTCGCCGCGCTGTCGAGCGCACCGTCGGCCTTCTCGGGCGCGACGTAGCCCTCGGTGCCGCCGCGCACGGACTCGAGCTCGCCCTGCGGCGCGCTCGGTGCGACCTCGAGCCAGCGCGACAGGCCGAAGTCGATCACGACGACGCGACCATCGTCGGCGACGAGCACGTTGCCGGGCTTGAAGTCGCCGTGCACGATGCCCGCGGCGTGGGCCGCCGCGAGCCCGCACGCCGCCGCGACGAACGCCTGCACGATCTCCGCCCACGCCGGCGCGCCGTGCAACCAGGCCCCGAGCGTGCGACCGGCGACGTACTCCATCGCGATCCAGGCCTCGTCGACACCACCACCCTCGGCCCCCGCGTCGGCGCCCACGTCGTAGACCGCGACCACGTTGGGGTGCACCAGCGCCGCCAAGGCCCGCGCCTCGCGGAGCAGCGCCGTGCGATGCGTCGCCGTCCGCAACCGCACCACCTTGATCGCGACGCGTCGCCCGAGGCTGACGTCTCGCGCCAACCACACCGTGCCCATGCCACCGGCGCCGAGGCGACGTTCGACCTCGAAGCGCCCGTTCTCGCCGAAGGCCGGCGGCGCGTCGCGGGGATCGGCCCCACCCGCGAGCGCGTCGAGCAACCGGCGTTGCAGCAGCCGCTGGCGCAGCTCCGAGTCCGGCGCCGCGTCGCGCAGCGCCTCGCTGTCGGGCGTCGGCGCGGTCACGATGCCTTGCGGCACACGAGCTGGTCGAGCTTCACCAGCGGCCAGCGCAGCGCGCCGCCGAGCATCGACGCCACGCGCGAGTGGGCGAGGTCGTCGAGCCAGCAGAAGATGACCGGCGTCGCGATCAGTGTCAGCAAGAGCGACAGCGTCTGACCGCCGGCGATGACCGAGCCCATCGCGCGGTTGGTGCCCGACCCCGCCCCGCTCGACACCAACAGCGGGATCATGCCGGCGACGAACGCGATCGTCGTCATCAGGATCGGCCGCAGACGATCGCGGTTGCCGACCATCACCGCGTCGGCCCGCGACAGCCCCTTGCGCCGCAACGTCCGCATGTGATCGATCTGCAGGATCGAGTTCTTCTTGACCACGCCGAACAGCACCATGACCCCGAGCATCGAGTAGAGGTTCATCGACTGCCCGAGGATCAGCAGCGAAAGGATCGCGAACGGCAGCGTCAGCGGCAGCGACGCCATGATCGTCAGCGGGTGCAGCCAGCTCTCGAACTGGGCCGCGAGCACCAGATACATGAACGTGAACGACAGCACCACGGCGACCAAGAAGCTGGTCAGCGCCCGACCCAGCTCGCGCGAGCGGCCATAGAGCTGCCCGCGGTAGCCCGGGTCGAGATCGAGGTCGACGCGGATGCGCTCGAGCTCGTCGATGATGTCCTGCTCGGAGGATCCCGGCGTGGTGTTGATGAAGATCGTGCTCTGCCGCTCGCGACCGAAGTGGGTGATCGCGGCCGGCCCGGTGGTCTCCTCGATGGTGGCGACGTCGGACAGCCGCACCGGGCGACCCGACTGCGACGGCACCGTGATCTGGGCGATCTGCTCGGGCCGGCTGCGCGCGTCCTGGCCGGCGCGGACCCACACCTCGTAGCGCTCGCCCGACTCGCTGAAGTCGGTGACCTCGAGGCCACCGACCATCAGCCGCAGCGCGCCGGCGACATCGCCGAGCGACACGCCGAGATCCGCCGCGCGGCGGCGATCGACACGGACCGCGTACGCCGGCCGGCCGGTGATGAGCGACGTGCTCGCCTCGCCGACACCCGGCACATCGCGCACACGCGCGAGCATCTGCTGGGTGTAGTCATCGAGCTTGGCGATGTCCTCACCCGAGATGAGGTACTGCACCGGCGCGGCCTGCTGACCCGAGCCGCCGAAGGGCTCGATCGGCGACACGAGCACGGTGACGTCGTCCGGCACGACGCCGGGGAGCAGCTCCTCGCGCACCAGCACGATGAACGTCTCCTGCGAGATCTCGCGCGCGTCGGCCGGCAGCATCCGCACGTACAGCGACGCCTGGTTGGCCCCGCGACCGCTCAGATCGCCCGCCGGCGCGCCGACGGTGAGCACGGTGGTCTGCACCTCGGGCCGCGCGCGCACGGCCCGGGCGATGCGCTCACCCATCAGCTGGGTCTGCGCCAGCGAGGTGCCCTCGGGGGCGCGCAGCGTGATCTCGAAGCGCGACTCGTCCTCGGCCGGCAGGAAGTTCTTCGGCACCGCGGCGACCAAGGGCACCAGCGATCCCATCGCAGCGACGAGCACCAACGCGACGGCCCAGCGGTGGCGCATCGACAGCGCGAGCAGCCGCAGGTAGGCGGTCTCGACCCACCGGTACAGGGCGCCGCCCTCGGCGTGTCCGACGATCTGCCCCGGCACGTCCGCGACCGTGCGCTCGCCGCGGTACCACGCGCGGAACTCGGCGCGCTCGACCGCCCGATCCCCGGGCGCCGGATCGGCGACGTACTCGTCGTCCCCATCATCCTCGGGTTCCTCGTGTACCGGCGGCGCGGTCCCGGCCGGACGCACGGGCCCCTTCAGCCACCGCGCGCACAGCATCGGCGTCAGCGTGAACGACACCAGCATCGACACGAGGATCGAGAACGACATCGTGAAGCCGAAGCTGCCCATGAACCGGCCGATGATGCCGCTCATGAACGCGATCGGCAGGAACACGGCGATGAGCGACAACGACGTCGCGAGCACCGCCAGCCCGATCTCCTGGGTCGCGACCACCGCGGCGCGACCTGGCGCGTAGCCCTTCTCCTCGATGAACCGCACGATGTTCTCGAGCACGACGATCGCGTCGTCGATCACGATGCCGACCGACAGCGTCAGGCCCAGCAGCGTGATCATGTTGAGCGTGAGGCCCAGCGCGTTGATCAGCGTGAACGTCGAGATGATCGAGATCGGGATCGCCAGCGCGGCGATCACCGTCGATCGACCGTTGCGCAGGAACAGCAACACGACGAGCGCGGCGAGGAACGACCCGACGACGAGGTGCTCCTCGACCGCGTGGATCGAGTTGCTGATGAACTCGCTCTCGTCGCGGACGATCTCGAGGCTGTACGACGGCGGGATGCTGAGCTCGATCTCCGCGATGCGCTCGCGCAGCGCCTCGACCACCGCGACGGTGTTGGCGCCCGATTGCTTGCGGATCTGCAGGATGACCACCGACTCGCCGTCGATGGTCGCGATCGACTCGGGGTCACGACCGACGTCGCGCACGTCGGCGACGTCGTCGACGCGGATGACCTTGCCGTCGCGCACCGCCACCGGGATGAGCCCGAACTCGTCGGCGTCGCGGATGCGGCCGGCGACGCGCAGCTGCAGCGTGCGCTCGCCCTGGTCGACGTTGCCGCCGGGGATCTCGACGTTCTCGGCCGCCAGCGCCCGCTGCACGTCGCGGGCGGTGAGCCCGACGGCCGCGAGCTTGGGCGGATCGACGACCACCTGGATCTCGCGCGTGCGGCCACCGCTCAGCGAGATGCCACCGACGCCGCCGAGCGACTCGATGCGGCGACGGATGACGCGGTCGGCGAAGTCGGTGACCTCGATCGGCGAGCGCTTGCTGCGGACCGCGACCAGCATGATCGGGTTCGCGTCGGGATCGAGGCGCTCGACGCGGGGCTGGTCGACGCCGTCGGGCAGCGTCGAGACCACGCGCGCGACGCGGTCGCGGACCTCCTCGGAGGCCTCGCCGAGCTCCTTCTCGAGGTCGAAGCGCGCCATGATGACGCTGTAGCCCTCGTAGGAGTTGGACGTCAGCTCGTCGAGGCCGGCGATCGAGTTGAGCTGCTCCTCGATGCGCTCGGTGACCTCGGTCTCGATCTGCTCGGGCGAGGCGCCGGGCAGTACGGTGGTCACGACGATCGCGGGGAAGTCGATCTTGGGGAAACGATCGACCCCAAGGCTGGTCATGCTGGCGATGCCGAAGACCGACAACGACAAGACCAGCACCCAGGTGAAGACGGGGTGTCGGACGCAGATCCGTGCGAGCCACTGCATGTCGGGTGGGTCCTACTCGGCCGAAAGAACGTTCACGGCGACGCCGTCGCCGAGCTGATCGAAGGCGTCGATGGCGACCTGCTCGTCGCCGTCGAGGCCCTCGGCGACCGTCACCGTGCTCTGGCCGCGCTCGACGATCGAGAGCACGCGCTCGGTGATCACACCGCCCTGCACGACGTACACCCGCGAGACGCCGGCCGACGTGCGGACCGCGGCGACCGGCACCTCGACGACACGCTGCGCGGCGCCGGTCTGCAGCCGAGCGGTCGCGAAGAGGCCGGGCCGCAGCACGCCGTCGTCGTTGGGCACGACGGCCTCGACGGTGAGCGACCGGGTGTTGCGCTCGACGGCCGCGCTCACGTAGCGCACCGTCGCGTCGAACTTGCGGCCGGGGATCGCGTCGACGACCAGGGAGACGCGCTGGCCCGGCTGCACGTCCTGCAGGTGCTGCTGCGGCACCGACAGCTCGATGCGCAGCGGGTGCACGCGCACCAGCTTCACCAACGGGATCTGCGGCGAGACGAACTCGCCGACCGACACCAGCCGATCGGCGATCTCGCCGGCGAACGGCGCCCGCACCACCGCCTCGTCGGCCGCGGTCTTGGCCTGCTCGAGCGTGGTCTTGGCCGCCGACACCGCGGCGATCTGCGCCTTGGCCCCGTTGAGCGCGCTCTGGTAGCGCTCCTTCGCGGCCGACGCCTGGGTGCGCAGCTGCTCGAGCTCGCGGGAGGACAGCGCACCGCTCTTCGCCAGCGACTCGGCGTTCTCGAGCTCGCTCTTCGCCAGCGTCAGCTCGGCGCGCGCGGTCGCGACGTCGGGCGTGCTCTCGGCGCGTGGCAGGTCACTGCCCTCGCGGATCCCGAGGCGCGCGCGGGCCTGCTCGAGCTGGGCCTTGGCCGCCTGCGCCTGCAGCTTGTAGTCGACGTCGCGCAGGCGGATGAGCGGCGCGCCGGCCTCGACCTTGGACCCGCGCTCGACGAAGACCTCGACCACGCGACCCGAGACCACGGAGGTGACGCTCGACTCCTCGTCGGCGAGCAGCGTGCCGTCGAGCACCAGCGCGCCGGGGCGATCGAGCGCCTTGACCGACGCGACGTGGATGTCGACGGCCGCATCGGCGGCCCGCGGGGCGACCTCGGCGGTCTTCGACTGCGTGCATGCCCCCGCGCCCAGGAGACCGAGCGCGAGCGTGGACGTGAACGTGAGCGTCTGCGCCGCGCGGGCGCGGCGGGATCGAAGGCGGGTCATGTGCCGGTCCGTCGGGTGGCGTGGGCGTTGCGGCGAGTCGGTCGCTTGATGGCGGTGGCACCGAGCACGGCGAGGATCGTCTGCGGGTCGGGGAGGGGAAGCGGGAACGAGGCGACGTCGAGCGCCATGCCGCGGAACAGGAACATCAGCGCGAGCGCGAGCTGGTCGGGGGCGATGCGGCCGTCGAGATCGCCCTCGGCCTGCGCGCGGGCGATGAGGTCGCGCGCCCGCTTGCGCACGCGGACGATGTGCTCGCCCAGCCGCGCCTGCAGCTCGCTCGAGATGGCCTCGCCCTGCAGCAGCGCCTGGGTCACGACGCGGACCGGATCGCCGCCCGACAGCCGCTCGAGCCGTCGGCTGATCGATCGCGTCAGCCGGGTGATCGCCCGCTCGGTCGACGGCGCGAGGTCGGCGTCGGCCTCGAGCATCATCTCCTCGACGATCGCCTCGAACACCGCCTCCTTGCTGGCGAAGTAGTGGTACAGCAGCCCGTGGCTGAGCTTCGCGGCCTTCGCGATGTCGGCGACCTTGGTGTGGGCGACGCCCTTCGCCGCGAAGACCTCGAGCGCGGCCGCGAGGATCTCCTGGCGCCGGGCGGCGCGGATCTGCTGGTTGTCCTGGTCGGAGCGCGGCATCGTCGGGTTCGTTGGTTGAACGGTCAGTCAATCGATACAGCGCCGCCCGGTCCGGGTCCAGGGGCACGCGCCATTTCGGGGACGAAGGGACTTCGCGCGATGTTTCGCCCTCCTCCGTTGCCGCGGCGCGCGGGGGCTCGCGAAAGGCGCGAGCGGTGGCTCAGCGCGCGAACGGTCAGCGCGCGAACGGTCAGCGCGCGAACGGATCCGCAATCGCCGGTCCCCCGAGCTCCTCGGCCCGGGTGTGGAACAGCTGCTGCTGGGCGATGGCGTAGGGATCGTTCTGCAGCCCGCGGTGGGTCGCGGGCTCGAGCACGCCCGGGAGCGCCGCCTGCATCTGATCGAATTGGTACAGACCCGCCGTGACGCCGCCCTCGAGGTTCGCCTGCACCGGGAGCGCAGGTAGGACCTCGACACCGCGCATCGGGTACGTGGCCTCGCCCGCGATCGGGATCCCGAGCGCGCGGGTGAGGTACGCAGTGCTCGAGTTCGGCACGACCGTGTCGTCGAGCGCCATCTGAGCGAGCAGGTGAGGCACGCGCGCGTCGAAGCCCTCGATGCGCTCGCGCACCACGTAGGGCGCCGACGCCATCGGATCGCCGGCGTCGATCATGCTCTGCGTGACCGCGAGCAGCCGCGCGCGCTCGTCGTCGGAGAAGTCCTGCGTGACCAGGCCGATGAGCGGCTGGAACTCGCTGGACTCGGCGACGAGGTTGGTGAGGTTGCCGCCGCCGACCAGCAGCGTCGCGGCGACCATGTCGTCGGTGTACGCGAGCAGCTGCGGCCCCATCGCCGCGCCGAGCGAGTGGCCGAGGTAGTGCAGGTGCGCGGCGTCGAAGTCGGGCTCGTCGTCGCCGGTGATGTCGAGGCCGGTCACGAGCCGTCGGACGAGCTGGAGCTTGTCGAACGTCGCCTGGCGGAAGTTGTCGCGGGCCGCGAACGGATCGAAAGGATCGCCGAGGTCGTTGCTGAGCCCGAGCAGATCGAACGTCGGGTTGGTGACCGCGGCGTCGGGGTGATCGCCGTGCTTGGGCGCGTCGATGGCGATCACCGCGAAGCCGAGCCCGGCGAAGTGCACCGCCTGGACCCACGCCGAGGTGCGATCGCCGGTCAACGCGTGGCCGAAGACGATGGTGGGGAACGGCCCGTCGCCTCGATTCGGGAGGAACGCGATCAGCGGCAGGTCGTACGTCGACTGCGGCTCGGTGCCGAGGATGATCCCGTCGTCGTCACCGAAGTCGACCATGCGGATGGTCGCGTCGCACTGCGTGTAGGGGTAGCCGGAGGGCGTGAAACAAACGCCGGGCACGATGGGTGACGGCATCGAGCTGGCGATCGCCCGCGCGATCGCGGTGCTCTGTCGGATCGTCGTCGCGGTGGTGTAGACGATCGCCGCCGACAGTTCGTCGGGCGACGCGATCGCCCCGGCGTCGACGAGCGCCTCTCGCAGCGCGGCATGGCCCGGTGCGAGCCGCTCGAGCTCGGGGTGCGCGGTGGTCCCGTCGAGGACGCCCTGCATCGCCGCGCCCGGGGAGAAGCACGCGCCGGCATCGTCGGTGACTTCCCGCGTCATCGCGACGCCGTGGCGCGCGCCCGATCGCAGCGGTGTCAGCGGCATCAGCATCAACGTCGTGCCGCCGCCCTCGATGCCCTGCTCGTCGAGCAGGCGCCAGTCGAACGGCACGAACGCGACCGGGTCGGCGTCGAGGTCGACCAACAGGAGCGACGAGCGGGTGGGATCGATCTCGTCGCCCTCCGCCGGCAAGCTCTGCGGATCCACCGGCCCTGTCACGCGCAGGAACACCGGCGCCGTGACGCCGAAGCCATCGAGCGTCGGCGCACGCTCGAACACGCTGGGGAACCCGCGGAAGGGATCGTCGGGCGCGAGCTGCTCGAGCGGCGAGCGCAGCGCCAGGCCGGTGTCGGTGTCGGGATCGTCCTGCGTCCACCGATCGTCGGGGAACGCGTGCAGCCCGGGCAGATCGGGGTCGTAGCGCACCTCGTAGGTGCCCGCGCAGAACTCGAGCGCCGTGTCACCGGTGGTGTCGGCCGCGACCGTGCTCGCGCTGCTCGCGAGTGCGTCCCCACTGGTGCCCGTCGACGCCGCGTCGACGACGCTCGTGTCCCCGGCGCAACCAGACAACCACCCCCACGCGGCCCACATCCATGGGCGTCGTCCCGACCCAATCCTCCGCATGTCGCGACCTCCTGTCGTCGAGGGTCCAGGATGCGGTGGGCGCAGTCAATCGCCCTCGACGCGCCACCCCGCGGCGGCCGCCGGCGGGATGGCGCGTCGATGGCCATCGGGTCGATTCGGCGTTTGACGCGGCCAGGGGCCCGCGACAGAGTTGCCCGGCGTGCCCGACGCGGCGTTCGAGACGATCTATCGACAGCACTACGCCTTCGTGTGGCGAAGTGTGCGGCGCCTCGGCACGCCCGACGCCGAGCTCGACGATGTCGTGCAGGAGGTCTTCGTGGTCGTGCATCGCCGCCTCGGGGATTTCGAGGGGCGCTCCGCGATCACGACGTGGCTGTTCGGCATCGCGTACCGCGTGGTGCGAGACCACCGGCGCAGCGCGGCGGCACGGGCCAAGCGCGAGGCGCTGGCCACCGGCGGTCGCCCGCCGACCGAGCCCGATCGCAAGCTGTCGCGCACCCAGGCCGCCGGCGTGCTCGACGATCTGCTCGCGCTGCTCGACGACGATCAGCGCTCGGTGCTGGTGATGGCGGATGTCATCAACATGACCGCGCCCGAGATCGCCGAGCTCACCGAGGCCAAGCTCAACACCGTGTACTCGCGGCTGCGGCTCGCCAGGCAGGCCTTCGAGACGGCGCTCGCGGAGTACCGGCGCACCCACGCCGGGGAGCTGCCGTGGATGGGCTGAGCGACCAGGCTCGCCGCTTGATCGCGGCCGCCATGGCGCAGGATGCTCCGCCGGCGGGCGCCGAGGACGAGAGCTGGGGCATGGTCATCTCGCGCGTCGACGAGGGGGTCGACAGCCATGCGCCGCTCGACAGCGACGCCCCTTCGCAGCGCACGATCGTCGCGCCGGCGGAGCCCGCCAAGGCGGCCCACATGCCCGCGCCGGGCGAGCGCATCGGTCGGTTCCTCGTCATCGACGTGCTCGGCCAGGGGGCGATGGGCGTGGTGGTGCGGGCGTTCGATCCTCGGCTCGAGCGCACGCTCGCGATCAAGGTCGTCAGCCCCAAGCGCGGCGGCGACAAGGCCGAGCGCGCGCGCGCGCGGCTGGTGGCCGAGGCCCGCGCGCTGGCCCGCATCTCCCACCCCAACGTCGTGGCGGTGTACGAGGTCGACGTCCACGACGGCCTCGACTACGTGGCGATGGAGCTCGTCGATGGCATCGATCTGCAGCGGTGGTTGCGGCTCGAGCCCCGCGGGTGGCGGGAGATCGTCGCCGCCTTCGCCGCGGCCGCCGATGGCCTGCACGCGGTGCACCTCGCAGGCCTCGTGCACCGCGACGTGAAGCCCGCCAACATCCTCATGGGCCACGACGGCCGCGTGCGCGTCGGTGACTTCGGCATCGCCACGCGCCGCACCGCCGACGCGCCCACGCCGACCCCCAGCGTCCACGGCGACTGGGCCGACATCTCCCAGGAGGGCGTCGATCCCGACCGCCGCTACGGCGCCGAGCGTCCGCCCGACATCACCTCGCTCACCGAGGAGGGCCAGGTCGTCGGCACGCCGGCATACATGGCCCCCGAGCAGCACTTCGGCGCGACGCTGACCCCGGCGGCCGATCAATACGCGCTGTGCGTGTCGCTGTACGAGGCGCTGTGGCGGACGCGACCGTTCGTGGTGCCGCTGCTGCAGCTCGCGGCCGCCAAGCGCAAGCCGCCGCGACAGATGCCACCGGGCCACGATGTGCCGCGGTGGTTGTTCCGCATCGTCGCGCGCGGACTGGCCGTCGATCCCAAGCAGCGCTTCGCGTCGATGGGCGAGCTGGCGACGGCGTTGCGCCACGATGTCGGGCGACGGCGACGGCGGCTCGCGTTCGCGGCGACGACGATCGCGGGAATCACCGCGGGCGCGCTGATCGCCACGCCCGCGCCGCCGTGCGCCGGAGCGGCGGACAAGCTCGCGGGGATCTGGGACACCGAGACGAGGGCCGCCGTCGAGCAGGCCTTCGCCCGCAGCGCCCGGCCGTGGGCGGCCGCGAGCTGGGCGCAGGTGCGGACCCAGCTCGACGCCTATGCGACCCGATGGATCGCGATGCACACCGACGCGTGCGAGGCCACGCGCGTGCGCGGCGAACAGTCCGAGGCCCTGCTCGATCGACGCATGGTGTGCCTGGACGTCCGGCGCGACGCGCTGTCGGCCGCGGTCGAGCTGCTGCAAACGGGCGACGACGACACCGTGGACGCGGCGTTCACCATGGTCGGACGGCTGCGTTCGGTGGCGCCGTGCGGTGACATCGAGGGCGTGGCGGCCCAGGTCGCGCCGCCGGACGACCCCGAGGTCCGCGCCCACGTCGAGCAGCTTCGGGCCGACGTCGCGCGGGCGCGGGCGAGCTACGACGCCGGCCGCTACGACGAGGCCCTCGCCGTGGCCGACGCCACCACCGAGACCGCGCGGTCGATCGGCTACGAGGCGCTCATCGCCGAAGCCGAGGTCATCCGCGGCGACATCCTGCAGACGCGCCACCGCCACGAGGAATCCCGCGCCGCGCTGCAACAGGCCGTGTGGATCGCGATCGGCATCGGTCACGATTCCGTCGCAGTCGAGGGTGCCGAGAGCATGGTGTGGCTGCAATCCGAGTACCTGCGGGATTTCGCCGGCGCCGCGCAGTGGGTTGAGATCCTCCGCGCCACGCTGCGGCGCAGCGGCAGCCCGCCATCGGTCGCAGCCCACGTCGGCAACGTCATCGGCGCGTCGCTTGCGAACGTCGGCCGCTACGACGACGCCCTGGCCGAGTACGAGTACGCCGCGTCGCTCATCGTCGACGATCCCGCCGAGCGGTTCACGTTGCACTCGCTGCGCACCAACATGGGCAATGTGTACATGACGCGGGGGGAAGGCGCGCGAGCCCGCGAGATCTACGCGACCGAGCTCGCCGCGTTCGAGACGCTGCTCGGCATGGATCATCCGCGGGTCAATCTCCTGCGCCGGCTGCTCGCCGATGCGCTGGGCGAGGCCGGCGAGCGCGACCTCGCGGTCGAGCAGCTCGAGGCGGCGGCAGCGTCGATCGAGAAGGCGTTCGGCGTCGGATCGAGCGAACTCGGCAATGCGCGGGTCAGCCTCGCCATCGCCTACGGGCGGGTCGGTCGTCAGGCCGAGGCGCTCGCGCTGTACGAGCGCGGCCGCGACGACTACATCCAGGCCGGCGATCAAGCCGGCTTGGCGATCGCGCTGGGGAACATCGGCGGACTCGAGGCGAAGCTCCGCCACTTCGACGCCGCGAACGCGGCGCTCGACCGGGCGCTGTCGATCCAGCGCGAGATCTACGGCGGCGACCACGGTGACATGGTCTATCCCCTGGTCGAGAAGGCCGACATCGCGATCACGCAGCGTCGCTTCGCCGAGGCCCTGGCCCTGGCCATCGAGGCCGAGCGCATCGCCGCCGCGACGCTCGATCCGGCGAGTCACGAGCGGATCGTCGCCAAGCAGACGCGATCCAACGCGCTGAGCGAGCTCGGTCGCTACGACGAGGCCATCGCGCTGGCCCGCGAGACGCTCGCGCTCGCGCTCGCCTCCGAGGACCTCCGGGCGGGCACGCGCGCGGTGGCCCGTGAGCGACTCGGCAGCCTGCTCCTGCGCAGCGGCGCCCCCGAAGAGGCGCTCCCGCTGCTCGACGCGTCGATCGCCGACTACCGGGCGATCGACGACATCCCCGGCGCGCTGACAGTGTCGCTCGAGCGCGTCGCCGCCCTCACCGCGCTGGGTCAGCCCGATGCGGCCCGCACCGCAGCAGCCGCGGTGGTCGACGAGGCCGAGCGCGGCGGTTGGACCGAGCTCGCGAAGGCCGGACGCGCGCTCGCGGGCACCCGGTAGTGACCCGCGCCGGCTTCCCACCGCCGCCCAGGCGCGGTACGACCGCGACCATGGATCCCGCATCGTCCCTCGCACTGTTCCGACAAATGAAGAAGCAGCTCGGCCAACTCGACACGTGGTTCGACGCGGCCAAGGCGTGGGGCACCACGCGGTCGTTCGATCCGAACGTGTTGCTGCAGGCTCGGCTCGCGCCGGATCAGTTCCCCCTGGCGCGGCAGATCCAGATCGCCTGTGACACCGCCAAGCTCGCGGCGTCGCGGCTCACCGGGATCGAGGTCGCCTCGCAGCCCGACACCGAGACGACGCTCGACGAGCTGCGCGCCCGGGTGCACGGGGTCGTGGCGATCCTCGACGGGCTCGAGGTCGCGCAGTTCGAGGGCGCCGCGGGTCGATCGATCACCCAGCCGCGCTGGGAGGGCAAGACGATGAGCGGCGCCGACTACCTCGTCGAGCACGCCCTGCCCAACTTCTACTTCCACCTCGCCCACGTGTACGCAATCCTGCGGCACAACGGCGTCGGCCTGGGCAAGCGCGACTACCTCGGCGCCCTCAGCCTCCGGGCACCGTGAGCGATCGCGGGCCCTGGGCCCACCCCCTTGTTCTCAAGTCCGCGGGGTTTCGGCCGAGGTTTCCCGGGAGATGACCACCGTCC
Source organism: Nannocystaceae bacterium (assembly GCA_044344875.1). Lineage (GTDB taxonomy): Bacteria > Myxococcota_A > Polyangia > Nannocystales > Nannocystaceae > Xiheibacterium. The sequence continues at coordinate 7,455 of JBIJCC010000126.1, read as the reverse complement.
TCGTAGTCGACGACGACGAGCTCGTGGGCGAGATGATGCGAGCCGTCCTCGAGCGGGCCGGGATGCGAGTCATCCTCCACAACTCGGGGTTCGGCCTGGCGATCGCGGTCCGCGAGCACCGGCCCGATCTGGTCGTGCTCGACGTGAACATGCCCGGGCTCTCGGGGATCCACGCGGTCCGGGCGATGCGGGCCCTCGATCCCTCGTACGGGATCGACGCGCCGGTCCTGCTGCACAGCGGCATGGCCGGCGAGGCGCTCGAGGAGCTCGCGCGCGAGATCGGTGCGGCGGGGTGCCTGCGCAAGCCGGCCCGCGCCGCGGAGACGGTCGACGCGGTCCGACGCGCGCTCGAGCCGAAGATCGCGGCGGGCTGAGGCCCACCGCGGCGTGACGCGGACCTGCTAACCCAGGCGGCGATCGACCAACGCGATCGCGCGGCTGTAGCCGGTCGCGCGCCGCGACGCGGTGCGCAGCGCGGCGAACTCCGTCGCGTTGGCGAGCTTGGCCGCGCGGGCCTTCACGAGCGCACCGGTCGTCGTCGTCAGCTCGCGGATCGTCGACTTGAGCGCCCGACGGGTCTCGCCGCTCGGGTTCTTGCGGGCCCGCTTCGCCGCGAGCTTCTTGCGCTTGAGCAGCGCGCCGCGTCGCTTCGCGAGGCGCTTCACCGCCAGCGTGAGCTTCTTGCCGTCGCGCTGACGGATCGCGACCGCCTTCTCGCCGGCGGCAGCTGCCACCGCGAGGCGCTCGAGCGCAGTCGCCAGGTTCTTCTCCACGAAATCACTCTTCGCGATCGCTCGCTTTGCCTTCGCCATGGTTCCCTCTTTCGACCTCGCGGGATGGCGCGTGGCTGCGGGGATCATAGCGGTCGATCGCCAAGTCCCGTGGATCCGCCAGCGTTCCCGCGGCAGCACGAGCGCGTCGATCGGGCCCGTCGATTCGGCGTCCAATCGGCGTGGGATCGCCGTTTGTCCCGGCGCGGCGCTGCGCGATCGGATCCGATCGCCGCGCAGCACGACGATTTCCCGGCGCGTTCGGCGGGGAGATCTCCGCCAGGACGTGCCCACCGGGACGGTGTCCCGATCGTGGGCACCCGTCCGCGCGGGGCAACAATCGTCCTGCAGACCGCGTCCAGGGCCTGCGAGCGCGCCCTGGCGTGCGCGACTGCTGCGCGTCGCGGTCGACTGCCGTGATTGTGTACGCTGCCGCCGTCCCCTTGAACCAACCCGTGCAACCCGATCTCGACGGCGCCCTCGTGCGCCTCGGGTACGAGTCCTTCCGGCCCGGCCAACGCCAGGCGATCGAGACGTTGCTCGAGGTCGGTCGCCTGCTGCTCGTCGCCCCGACGGGCGGCGGCAAGAGCCTCGGCTACCAGCTCCCCGCCGTCGCGCTGCCGGGCATCACGCTGGTCATCTCCCCGCTCGTCGCGTTGATGCACGATCAGGTGCAGGCGCTGCAGGCCCGCGGCGTCGCGGCGACGTACCTCGCGGCCACGCTCGATCCAGACGAGATCCGCGCGCGCATGGCCGGCATCGGTCGCCGCGAGTTCAAGCTCGTCTATGTCGCGCCCGAGCGCCTCGCCTTCCCCGGCTTCCGGGGGTTGCTCTCGCGGCTACCGATCGATCTCGTCGCGATCGACGAGGCCCACTGCATCAGTGAGTGGGGCCACGACTTCCGGCCCGAGTACCTGCAGATCGGCACGGTGCTCGCCGAGCTCAGCCCGCCGCGGATCATGGCGTGCACCGCCACGGCGACCCCGATCGTCCGCGACGAGATCGTCGCGCGACTGGGCCTCGGCGCCGACACGCCGCAGATCATCCACGGCTTCGCCCGGCCCAACCTCGTGCTGCGCACCGCGGAGCTGCGCTCGGCCAAGGAGCGCGAGGTCCACGTCGACGCGATGCTCGGCGAGGCGCTCGGCGGCCCTGGCCTCGGGCAGGGCACCGCGATCATCTACGCGCCCACGCGGCGCGGCGCCCAGGAAGAGGCCACGCGGCTGCGACAGCACGGGTGGAAGAGCGCGACCTACCACGCGGGCCTCGACCCAGGCCTGCGCGAGTCGGTGTCGCGCGGCTTCATCGACGGCGAGTTCGAGGTCGTCGTCGCGACCAACGCGTTCGGCATGGGCATCGATCGCGCCGACGTGCGCGCCGTCGTCCACCTGTCGCCGCCGGGATCGGTCGAGGCGTACTACCAGGAGGTCGGTCGCGCCGGTCGCGACGGCCAGACCGCGTATGGCCTGATGCTGGTCGCGTCCACGGATCTGCCGCTGCGTCGGCGGCTGATCGAGCGCGACAACGGCGAGCGCGCGGTCGATCCCGCGATCGTCGAGCACAAATGGAACATGTTCCTCGAGCTGATGCGCTGGGCCGAGGGCGGCAGCTGCCGGCACGACGCGATCCTTCGCTACTTCGGCGACGACGCCGAGACGCTCGACGGCTGCGGTCGCTGCGACGTGTGCCTGCGCATCGACGACTCCTCGGACGGCAGCGATGGCGACGTCGAGACCATCGTGCGCAAGGCCCTGTCGGCGGTGGCGCGGATCCACGGCCGCTTCGGCCTGCAGACCGCGGCGAAGCTCCTGCTCGGCAGGCCCGATCCCCGGCTCGAGCGCACCGGCCTCGATCGCACGAAGACCTTCGGAGCGCTCGCGGATCGCTCCGAGGCGTGGATCCTCAAGCTACTGCGCCGCTGCATCACCGCCGGTTGGGTGGACTTCCACGGCGACGACCGACCGATCGTCCACCTCACCGAGGTCGGCAAGGACGTGATGGTCGGCAAGCGCCCCGCGCGACTGCTGTTGCCCGGCGACGACGCGCCGAGATCGGCGCGGCCGCGCGGCACTTCGGTGCGCGAGCGGACCACCGGCGCGACCGAGGGGGTCGATCTCGACGCCGAGGCCGCGGTGGTCTTCGAGGCGCTGCGACGGCATCGCATGACCCGCGCCAAGGCCGAGGGCGTGCCGCCCTACGTGGTCGCCAGCGATCGCACGCTGCGGGAGATCGCGATGCTGCGGCCGCGCACGCCCGACGAGCTCGCGATGGCCCACGGCATCGGTCCGACCAAGCTCGAGCGCTACGGCGAGGGCCTGCTCGCCACCGTCGCGTCGGCGCGGGGCCCTGCGTGAACGGCTGGCGCGCGCGGGCGGCCCTCGTGGCGCTCGCGTACGTGGCCGTGGCGCGCGGCGAGGGCAACCTCTACCCCTGGTCGAGCTTCGAGATGTACGGCGCGACGCGGCTGACGTCCGCGAGCCGCATCGCCGTGCGTGTGCAGGACGGCGACGTGCAGGACGGCGTCGCGGAGATCGAACGGTTCTCGCGGTGGCGGTGCGAGGCGCCGCCCGTCGTCGATCCCCGACACTGCGTGGCGCAGTGGCCGTTCTTCCACGTCGAGGCACGCGACCGCGAGGTGCTCGCGCACATCGACGCTGCGGGTGATCCCGGCGATGAGGGCCGCGCCGCCGTCGTCGTGCGCCGTGTGTGGCGGTTGGGCGACGGGCCCGCGCAGGCCGAGGATTGCGAGCTGGCGCGCTGCGAGGTGGCGCCGTGAGGCTCGCGTGGTCGGGGGGCGATCGCGTGTGGCTCACGCGGGTGATCGCGGCGGTGGCGATCGAGAACCTCGTCGAGATGGCGCGGGCGGTCGGGCAGGGCGCATCGACGCCGCCGCACCCGGGCGCGCCGGGGTGGTTGCTCGCGATCGCGGGCTCGGTGGCCGCGACGATCGGGCTCGCGGCCTTCGGGATCGTCGCGGCCTTCGCCTCCGGCCGACGCGACGCGGCGATCGGTTGGACCGGTGCGTGGATCGTCGCCGGGGCGATCCTCGCCGAGACCCACGCGGCGACGGGCCCCGGGCCCTACCGCGGGTGGTTCTTCGTCGGCGCGGTCGGGCTCGGCGTCGGGCTCGGTCGGCTGTGGGCGCGATCGGCCGCGCGCCGCGACCTCGAGCCGGCCGCGGCGGAGCTCGGGGCGCTCGCGCTGCTGTCGGCGTGCTACTTCGGCGCCGCGACGAGCAAGCTCGGGGGCGCGGGTGCATCGTGGGCGGACGCGACCACGCTGCGGGCGGTCGCCCTGGCGCACGCGCACGTCGATGCGCCGGGGTTGTCGGCGTGGCTGGCTGACGCACCGAGCGTCGCGACCGTGCTCGCGGGCGCCACGATCGCGATCCAGCTCTGCGCGATCGGTCTGTGGCTCGGGCCGCGATCGCGGGTCGTCGCCACGCTCGGGCTCGTGGGGTTCCACGTCGGCGTCGCTGCGTTCGCGCGGATCGGCTACTGGTCGCCGGTCGCGCTGCTGCTCGCGCTCGGGCTGCCATGGCCGCGGTGGATCGCGGCGCTGCGGAACACGACGGTGGAGCTCGGCGAGACGACGGCGGCGATGCGCGGCGCGGATCGGAAGGTCGCGCTCGGGCTCGTCGCGATCGTCGTGGTCGCGTGGGCGCTGCCGATCCGCGGGTACACCGATGGTCACCACCGATCGCGGACGCTGGATGCCGGTGCCACCGCCGCGCGCGAGCCCCTGGTGGTTTGGGGGCCGCTGCGCACGGGCGAGGCGATCGTCGATGGTTGGATCATCGACGCGATCGAGCGCGAGCCCTCGCGCGTGATGGTGGTGCTGGCCCATCCCGATCACGGACGCGCGGTGCTGTGGATCTCGGCGAGGGAGCCGGGTGCGGGCCGGGGGAGCCCGTTCGATCGGCCGGGGCTGCGCATCGCGTACGAGGGCGCCGATCGGGCGCGGCTGTTCGCGGCGGCGGCGGGAGTGATTGCGGATCGGCTCGCGGCGGATCCGGGTGTCGCGGCGTCGTTGGAGTGACACTCGCGCCGCGATACCCGAGCAAGAACCGCGGTGCCCCCGACCTGCGGCCCCACTACGCTCTCGTCCCATGCAACGGTACATGCTGATCCACGGCAGCTGGCACGGCGCGTGGTGCTGGTACAAGGTCGCCCCGCGACTCCAGACCTTCGGTGAGGTCGTCGTCCCGAACCTCCCGGGTCGCGGCCGCGACCCCGCGCTGCCGCCGATGGTGACGCTCGGTCGGATGGTCCGCGCCGTCGCGCGACACCTCGATCCGCGAACGCCCACGACGGTCGTCGTGCACAGCCGCTACGGCGTGCTCGCGACCGCGCTGGCCGAGGCCCACCCCGACGCCGTGCGCCGCGTCGTCTACCTCGCGGCGTTCATGCTGCCCAGCGGCGAGCGCGTGGCCGACCACTTCGCGCGCGACACCGATTCCTTCATCCGACCGCACGTCGAGGTCAGCCGGCTGGGCGCGTGGGATCGCCTCGCGCCCGACGCCTACGTCGAGGGGCTCTACGCCGATTGCAGCGCCGACGACGTCGCGCTCGCGCGCGCGCTGCTGTGCCGCGAACCGTCGCTCCCCGCCCTGGCACGCGTCCGCACGACGCCGGCTCGCAATGGCCGCGTGCCCAAGGCCTACATCCGGCTGCTGCGAGATCGGGCCGTGTCACCCAGGCTTCAGGACTCGCTCATCGACGCCTGCCGGCCCGAGCGCGTCGCGAGCCTCGACGCGAGCCACTCGGCGTACTTCTCGCAGCCCGACGAGCTCGTCGCGACAATCCGGGAGCTCGACCGGGACTAGGGCTACGCCCCCGCCCGGTGGAAGATCTGCAGCACGTTCCCCTCGGGGTCCGTGCACTCGCAGAACTCGGTGCCGCCCCACGACCACGGCTCCTTCGCCTGCCCGCCGTGCGCGACGATGGCCGCCCGCAGTGCCGCGAGGTCGTCCGTCTCGAAGCAGAACTTCAGCGCCGAGTCCTCGCGCCACTCGGGCGGCGACGCGATCGTGATCGTCTCCGCGATGTGCGGCGGGATCTGGTGCAGCGCCACGTCGGCGCCGTGGGTGGCCCGCATGATCACGAATCCCGCGTCCGCGCTGTCCTCCCGACGCAAGCCCAGTGCGTCGGCGTAGAAGGCGGCCATGCGCTCGACATCGGAGGTGAAGATGAGGACGTGGGCGAGCCGCGGGGGGGACATTGCGGAGCAGGATACCGCGGGTCATCCGAGACAGAGGCCCTGCCGCGAGATCACCGATCCGCGTGGGCCCGCGGAAAGAACACGACGGCATCGAACGCGCGCGCGACGTCGATCCCGAGGTAGTCGAGCTTCATGTCGTGGAAGCCGATCGGATAGACAATGCCGATCTGCCGCATCCGATCGCACGCGTCCCCGAGGGCGGCGCAGTCGACGGTCGGCCGGATCACGGAGGGCGCATCCCCACGCGAGATCAACCGCTGCTCGAGGCAGGGTTGCGATGGGGCGTCGAGACGTGCGACGTGGATGCCGCGCAGCCTCGGACCGCCGATCGGCTGCATCGCGAGGAACGTCCCTTCACCGAAGGTCATCCCGACGACACGGTACCGAGCCCCGAGCGCGCCACGCAGGAACATGCCCATGGGCCGCTGCTCGTGCCCCTTGAACTCGTACGGACCGGCCGCCACGTGGAAGGTGTGGGCGTAGAGAAGGCCGACCCGACCCGGCGGCATCGCGCTCGTCCAGTGCAGGACGTTGTCGGCCATGAACCGCTCCCGCTCGAGCGGGTCGATCGCCATCGCGATCCGCTGCTCGCACAGTCCGAGCCAGTAGGGGACCTCGGCGGCGATCGAGGCCGGGGGCGCGCCGGTCGACCAACTCGTCGCGTCCGCGAGCAACCGCCGCGCGCGGTCGAGGCCGGCATGCGCACGGTCGCGGTCCGCGACGTCCCGCATGCGCCGCTCGAGACTCCAACCACGGTGCCCCTCGAGCTCGACCTGCAGCCGCGATCGCGCCGCCTTCGTGAGGTGGGGCTCGACGAGCGCCATCAGCGTACGGCTCGCCCCCTCGCCGACCGCCGCCTCGATCCCCACCAGTCGAACGCAGCGGTCGGGCACCGCGAGGTTGTGGCGCCGCACCGCATCGAGGAACCCGAGGAACTCGGCGTGTGCAGGATGCCGAGGGTCTCGCGATCCATCCGCTCTGGCGGCGCGGCGTTCGATGGCCCACAACCGCCCGCGTACGCGTCGAGGCGCTCCACGAACGCAGCCCCGAGCTCGAGCATGACGACGGCGAGATCGCCCCGCTCGATCCCCACCACGGTCGCGTCGTGCAGCGCCCGACGGAACTCGCGGGTCCCGTGCGAGTTCTCCCCCAGCGCCACCACGACCGCCGAGTCCCACATCTCGTCCACGACGCCGGCGACGAGATTCCGGGCTGTGGCGCGCGCCTCCGGGGATTCGGATGGTTCGCGCGTGCGCACGCCGCCGTGACACGCGGCCGAGACGACGAACGACAGCACGGCAGCCCATGACCGAATCACCGCGAACACGCGCGACGCGGGAGGCCTCCTCGTCATTGGTAGACCCTACCTTCCTTCTCTCTTGGATTGAATTCCGGTAGGGCCCCCGTTCAAACCGTGCGTGCGAATTTCCCGCACACGGCTTACCGGTGGTCTCTCGGTGTCGCG
>JBIJCC010000125.1:0-30412 GCA_044344875.1 Nannocystaceae bacterium | reverse complement strand
CGCGCTCGCGGTGCAGCGCCATCAGGTTGTTCTCGTTCTCGATCTTGCTGCGGACGTAGGGATCACCGCCGGTCGCCGGCGGCGTGTCCTCGGTGATGTTGCCGACGCCCTTGCCCGCGTTGTAGAGCGCGATGGAGGAGGTATAGAGGAATCGCTTCACCTCGTGCTGCAGGCACAGCTCGGCCAACGCGCGCGTGGGCTCGACGTCGTACTTGGAGAACTCGGCCCACGTGTTGCCGTTGCCGCGCGCCAGGTGATAGACGGCGCGGATCCCCGGGAGCGCACGGGCGACGCTGGCGAGATCGGTGAAGTCACCGCGCGCCACGTCGACGCCCAGGGCGGTGAGCTCGGCGGGGACCGAGCTCGGGTCGCGGACGAGCAGCCGGACGCCGTGGCCAGCGGCGCGGAGCTTCTTGACCAGGGCGCGGCCGATGAAGCCGGTGCCACCGATGACGAGCACCGACGGGGTTGGTGCGGTCGGGGTCGGGGTCGGCGCGCTCGGAGCCGGCACGCTGGGCGCATAGGCCTTGTCGGCGGCGAACGTGGTCTCCGCGTGCTCGGCGACTTGCTCGGCGATCTTCACCGCGTGCTCGCCGATCGCCGCGCTGACGCGCTCGTCGAGGCCGCCGTTGCGCCCGGCGTAGAACGCCTCGACGATGCGGCTGATGCTGTGCTGGAACGGGCCGCCCGTCTTGCTCATGCCCATCTTGGTGAGCACGAAGCCGGCGAGCGTACCGCCCGACTGGACGACCGCGTCGCGCGACGTCGCCGCGACCGTGAGGAACCGGTCGACGTCGAGCAGGTGCGGCGTGTGGTCGGAGCACACGTAGGTGTTGTTCTCGAAGTCGCAGCGCGCCACGGCCTGGGAGCCGCGCACGTGGATGTAGTGCTCGGGGTAGCCGTCGATGAACGACAGGCGCAGGCGGATGCAGGTGTTGCCCTTCCACGCCAGGATCTCCCAGCGGCGGTAGAATACGTTGCCGCGCGGCAGCACCACGCGGTCGTAGGGCCGCACGACCATGTGATCCGGCGGGCCGACGAGGTGCGCGAGGTGGGCGAACGAGTGCGGCGCCACCTCGAACAGGATGTTGCGGGGGTGCTGCAGCATCCACGCGCCCCAGGGCCCGCCCTTCAGCTGGCCCAGCGGCTTGTTCCACACGATGTCGATCTGATCGACGGCGCCGAGCCGGCCACCCTGGTAGTCGGCGACGAGCTTGTCGTAGGCGGGGAAGAACAGGAAGTTGTGGCTGCAGCCGATCGTCCGGCCGCGGGTGCGGGCGAGCGCGCGCAGCTCGGCGCTGCTCGCCGCGCTGTGGGTGAACGGCTTCTCGACCAGCGCGTCGGCGCCGGCCATCAGCGCGGCCCGGGTCGGCTCGAGGTGCAGGTGCGGCGGCGTCAGCACGTGCACCGCCTCGAAGGAGCCTGCGGCGAGCATCGCCTCGATGCTGGTGTGCGCGCTCGGGATCTGGTTGGCGTCGGCGAAACGCTGAGCGCGGCCGGGGGCGACGTCGCAGACCGCGGTGACCTCGGCGCCCGCCGAGCGGGCGGCGGCGAGGTGATAGTCGGCGATGTAACCCACGCCCACGAGGGCGACGCGCAGCGGTTTGGCGGTGGAATCGGTCATGGTCGTGCTCCCTGGTCCGGTCGCGCCCCACGGCGGACCAGACCCTTGTACTCGATGATCTCGGGCCGGCGGCGGCGCAGCTTGTCGAGGAAGAACTTCGCGGCCCCGAGGGCCTGGGGGATCGGCGAGAGGGCACACGAGGCGCCCCACGCCAGGGAGTCGGGCCACGAGAACCCGCGGCGATGGGTGCCCGCGGCGATGCGCACGGCGTTCAGCGGATAGAAGCCGAGCGCGCCCCACGACAGGCCGAGGGTCGGCACCGTGAGCACGAGGGCGCCGCCCGGGACGAGCGCGCCGAAGATCCACGTGCGGCGCAGCTCGGTCACGAACTTGGCCTGCTCGCCGTCGCCGTGGAGCTCTCGGACCTGCGCGTACGCGTGGCCGCACCGCTTCGCGCGGGTCCACCACTGACGGAAGTGATGCATGTCGGCGTCGTGCAGCGTCGACTCGTGATCGATGCGGACCAGCTTGCCGCCGCGTTCGCGAAGGCGCACGCCGAGCTCGTCGTCCTCGGCCGCGATCACCCCGGTGTCGTAGCCGCCGACCTCGGCGAGGGCGCTCGCGCGGAACATGACGTCGCCGCCGAAGTTCGCGGTCTCGCCGACCTCGCCCATGCGCCACTCCATGTCGCAGATGCGGTTGTAGATGCTGCGCTCGGGGTGACGCTCGCGTCGCCAGCCGCACACCGCGACGACGTCGGGGCGATCGTCGAGCAGCTGTTCGCCGGTGGTGAGCCAGCCCGGCAGCACCTCCATGTCCCCGTCGACGAACTGGATGTACTCGGTCGCGGGCCAGCGCTCGCGCAGCCGCTCGAACCCGGCGTTGCGTGCCCGCGCGGCGGTGAACGGGATCGTCATGTCGAGATCGACGACCTCGACGCCGCGGGCCCGCGCCATGTCGGCGCTGCCGTCGGTCGAGCCCGAGTCGACGTAGACGATGCGACTGGTCTCGCGGCCGAGGGCCTCGAGGCACCGACGCAGTCGCTCGCCCTCGTTGCGGCCGATGGCGACCGCGCCGACGCGGGCGGACGTGGACGACGTGGAAGATGCAGACATGGGCGCTGTCGAGTCCGTGGTGTACCGCAGGGCGGTCGCGTCGTCGATTGGGATTCCGCTACCGACGCAGTCGCGCGAGCTTGCGCCGCAGGATGTCACCGACGCTCTTGCGCTCGTCGTCGACGAGCGCGTACCGCCACACGCCGACCACGACGATCGCGAGGTACGGCACCGACCACAGGCCGACGTCGAGCGCAGCGAGCCATCGTGGTGATACCGGCAGCGGCAGCGCGGGAATGATCCAGCGGCCGACCAGCACGACGCCGGATGCACCGCCGACGACCATGGCGATCGCGAGGAAGCGACCGCCACGCCACCACTGCGTCACGGGCATGTCGGCGAAGCGCAGCGAGACCCGGAGGTACCAGCTCGCGCCGATCGCGACCGCGATGAGCCGCGCGTAGATCACCGCCTCGAACGGGGCGAAGCTCGCCAACGGCAGCAACGCCACCACGAACGTCGTCGTCGAGACGGCCGCGTAGACCATCTCGAAGCGGACCATGCCGCGGGCGCGCTGGCTCGCCGAGTACACGCCGGTCTGCTGCGCGAACAGCTCGGCGAGGAGCATCAGCTGCAGGGCCCACGCGGCGAGCGGGACGTCTTCGCCGGTCCAGGCCAACAACGCGGGGCGGGCGAGTACCGCAAGGAACGCAGCCGCCGTCGCACCGACGATCGCGACCGCCTTCGAGGCCCGCAGCGCCAGCAGCCGCTCGGCCTCGCGCTCCGCCCCGGCCTGTAGATCGGCGAACGCCGCGAGCAGGGGCCCGATGACCGCGGTGGTCTGGGCGCGGGCGAGGTTCACCAGCTTGTCCGCGAGGTCGTACAGCGCCGTCGCACGGGGATCGATGAGCACCGACAGCATGAACTTCACACCTTCGACGACGACGGTCGTCACCAGCGCGAGCAGCTGCATGCTTCCGCCGATGCGGACGACCGCGCGCAACCCCTCGCGCGTCGCCCGGCGCGGCGAGATCCGAATCTTCGCGTCGTGTCGCCGGACCCACCGCCAACCCAGGGCGAAGCCCGTCGCCTGCCCGAGCGCGTAGCCGAGCGCCATCCCCAGCAGGCCCCAACCCGCCAGCACCAGCGGCACGGTGACGACGAACTCCACCGCCGACGCGACGATGCCGAGGCGGTGCGAGAGATCGACGCGCTGCAGCCCCGAGAGCACCTCGAGCGTGCACCCCACCGTGAGCCGCGCGACGACCGTGCCCATCACGACGAGGAGCGCGATGCGGGCGTCGGCCTGCAGCTCGATGGGGACGTTGAGACCGCGGAGGATCGGCTCCGCCAGCCACCACATCGCCGCGAGGCCGACCACGGCGAACGCACCGACGCTCGCGATCCCGGCGCCGATGATCCCGGCGAGGCGATCGTACTCGCCGCTGTGCACGCACTCGGCGGTGAACTTGGTGTAGGCGACGCCGAAGCTGGCGTTCGCCATCGAGAGGTATGCGGCGACCGAGAACAGCAGCGTCCAGGTGCCGTAGCCCGAGAAGCCGATCGCGCCGATGATGATCGGCGTCAGCAGGAACCGGGAGCCGATGCGCCAGACCTCGGCCAGCGCCCCGAACAGCGAGCTTCGACCCAGGTTCTCGAGTGTGACCTTCGCCATCGGGAGCGCAGGGCGGCGACGCCAGCGGCCCGGACGCTACCACGTCCGGCCCCTGAATCGACGGTCGCTCGGGAACCCCAGGCGGCGCTGGGCCGTTCGCCTCGGGGTGACCACGCACGCCGCCACGGAATCCGAGGGGACCGGCCAAGGGCCATCGACGATGGGGTCACCCCGCCAGGCGAGTGAGCCGCAGGCGATCGACGTGGGCGCCCACACCCCCGTGGTCCGCCGCGCGCTACGACGCCTCGGCGTCCCGCCCGACCTCCTCGACGATGCGGTGCAGGACGTGTTCACGGTCGTCGTGCGACGCGAGGGCGACTTCGAACGCGAGCGCTCGCTGGTCAACTGGCTGTGGGGGATCGCGCGGGGCGTCGCCTCGACGCACCGACGCGCCCTCGGGCGTCGCGCGCGGCTGCACGCGGCCCTCGCGACGGTCGGCGACGACGCGCGGAGCACGGAGGACGAGCTCGCGCGCGACGAGGCCAGCGCCCGGGTGGCCGCGTTCGTCGAGCGTTTGCCCGCGGCGATGCGCGAGGTCTTCGTGCTCGCGCACCTGCAGGGCTACAGCGGCCCCGAGATCGCCGCGAGGCTCGGCATCAATCTCAACACTGCGTACGCCCGCGTTCGCAGCACGCGCTTGCGCCTCGAGGCCGAGCTGCTCGGCGAGGCGCCGCCCTCGATCGGAGCGCGGATCGTGCGGGCGTTCGCCCCGCTGTTCGCGGCGTCGTCGACCACGGTCGTCACCGTGGGCATGACGGCGTCGCTGGTGTGGATCGGCGCGCGCACGCCGATGCCGGCGGTCGACACTGCCGTTGTCGATGCCGCGGTCGCGGCCGATCGGGCGGAGCCTCCGCTCGCACTCCGGCCCGCCGTCCGCCGCTCGCATCGCGAGCAAGGCGATCCCATCGCGACCGCCATCGCGACCGCCATCGCGACCCCCGCAGCGGACCCGCCCCGCGTGGCGGCGCCGGCGATCTCCGCGGTGGCGCCGACGAGGCCTGCGCGCGCCGTGGCGCCGGTCGAGGAGCACAGGACCGACGTCGCGATCCAACGCGACGCGGCCGTGGTCGTCGTCGCGGACGAGGGCCCGGTGCTGCGGCCCGAGGGCCTCCACGTCGCGTCGGGCGCCGCGGTGGAGTTCCCGAGCATGATCGCGACGCGCGGCGACTTCGTCCCCGAGCTGGTCCGCGTCGCCGCCGACCTGTGATCGCGTCGCGCGACCGCGACCCCGCGCAGGGCCGACCGCGTGCCGGATCGCCCGCGTGGACCTCCAGCGCGGTACATTGCGGCGCGTCCCGCATGCGCATCCTCTACCTCTCGCAGTACTTCCCGCCCGAGATGGGTGCGCCCGCGGCACGGGTGTCCGAGCTGTCGGCGCGGTGGGTCGAGCGCGGGCACGAGGTGACGGTGCTGACCGGGATGCCCAACCATCCGACCGGGGTGGTGCCCGAGGCGTATCGCGGACACGTCGCGCTGCGCGAGCAGTGGCGCGGGGTGAACGTCCTGCGCACGTGGATCTACGCGACCGCGAACAAGGGCGTGCTGCGTCGCGGTCTCGCGTATGGATCGTTCGCAGCGTCGTCGGTGGCGATCGGCGGTCTGGCGCGCGAGGTCCGGCGCGCCGACGTGGTCATCGCGACGTCCCCCCAGTTCCTCTGCGCGCTGTCGGGCCTCGCGCTCGCGCGGTTCTGGCGGGTGCCGTACGTGCTCGAGATCCGCGACCTCTGGCCGCAGAGCATCGTCGAGGTCGGCGCGCTGCCGCCCGGGCACCCGATCGTCGCGACGCTGCGCGCCCTCGAGCGGTTCGCGTACGCCCAGGCGGATCTCCTCGTCGGCGTCACCGACTCGTTCGCCGAGATCTGGCGGGCGCAAGGCGTGGACCCGGCGAAGATCCGCGTCGTCAAGAACGGCGTCGATCTGGCGGCGTTCCGCCCCGACGTCGACGGTACGGCGATGCGCGGCATGCTCGGGGTCGGCGACGCGTTCGTCGTCGGCTACATCGGGACGATCGGCATGGCCCACGGGCTCGGCACGCTGCTCGACGTCGCCGAGCGCCTGCGCGATCGATCCGACATCGTGTTCGTGCTGGTCGGGGAGGGCGCCGAGCGGGCCCGCCTCGAAGCCGATGCCGCGACGCGCGGGCTGACGAACGTCCGCTTCGTCGGCCAGCTGCCGCGCGCGCGGATCCCCGAGGTCCTCGCCGCGACCGATCTCGCGGTGGTGATGCTCAAGGACACGCCGCTGTTCGAGACCGTGCTGCCGTCGAAGCTGTTCGAGATCATGGGCGCCGCGCGGCCCCTGCTGCTGGCGGTGGGCGGCGAGGCCCGGCGCCTGGCCGAGGCCGCCGGCTGCGGGTACATTGCGCCGCCCGAGGACGTGACCGCGATGACCGCCGCCATCCTGCGCGCCAAGGCCGAGCCCGACGACGCGCGCGCCCGTGGACGCTCCGGTCGCGCGTACGTCGAGGCGAACTTCGATCGCCTCGCGCTCGCCGATCGCTACCTCGACGATCTGCAGGTGCTCCACAGGGCGCACATCGCCGGGAGGGCGCGTCCATGACCGGCTCCGAGCCCGAGCGCGGCCGAGCGCGGGCGATCCTGTCGATCGCGCTCGAGGACGAGGTGCGGCTCGAGCGGCAGCGCAGCGGCGAAGCGGCGCCCGGAGATCCCGCCCTCGTCGAGCGTCGGCTCGAGCGCGCCCTCGAGACCCTCGACGGCCTCGGCGTGTGCGCGACGTTCTTCGCCGAAGGGCGGTTGGTCGCCGAGATCTCGCGCGCGTGGTGGCCACGGATCGCCGCGGGCCACGAGCTCGGGTCGATGGGCCTGTCGCGGACGATCGTCGGACGGCTCGGCCCCGAGCAGTTCGCCGAGGACGCCCGCCGCGGCCGCGAGGCGCTCGAGGAGGCCGCCGGCGCCGCGGTCGAGGCGTACCGTGCCCCCGAGTTCTCCGCCGACGGCTGCGATCCGTGGTTCGGCGAAGGCCTGGCCGCCGCGGGATACCACGTCGATGCCTCGCGCCGGATCGCTGCGCTGCCCGAGCACGCCCACGCCGGATGCTATCCGCTCGAGGGATCCGACGGCGTCGTGCTCGAGGTGCCGATGCCGATGTTGCCGGCGAACTTGCCGATCGCGGGGCAGCGGGTCATGTTCCTCGGCAGCGCGGCCCTGCGCATGTTGCCGTTGCCGACGCTGCGTGTCGCGTTCGAGCTCGCCGAGCAACAGGGCTTCGTGCCGCAGGTCGCGGCGACGCTCGCCGATCTCGATCCGCAGGGGCCGTCCGCCTACAGTGCCGACACTTCCACATGGCGTCGCCGCATCGATCAGCTGTGGCGCGGCACCGGTCGCGGTGGCGTGACCGCGAAGTTGCAGCAGCTGGCGTGGCGATGGAGCTTCGGACCCGTCGGCGCATCGCGGTCCTGATATCGTCGAGATCGTGTCCGAGCCCGCTGACGCGGTGGCAGGGGCGCCGACGGTCCGGCTCCCGGCCTCGGCCCACTCGACCGACATCGCGCAACCGGTGTCGATCGCCGAGCCCCTCGGTCCTGGGGACCGCGTCGGCCGCTACGAGGTGCAGGCCCGCGTCGGCCGGGGCGGGATGGGCGAGGTCTACCGCGCACTCGATCCGGGGCTCGACCGCATGGTCGCGATCAAGCTCGTGCACGGCCGCGCCGCCGCGAAGCCCGAGGAGCAGCGGGCACTCCTCGCCGAAGCCCAGGCCCTCGCACGCCTGTCGCATCCCAACGTCGTCGGGGTCTACGACGCGGGAACCCACGAGGGGCGGGTGTTCCTCGCGATGGAGTTGGTCGCGGGCAAGACGCTGCAGCAGTGGCTGCACGCCGGCGAGCGTCCCGACTGGCGCGACATCGTCGATGTGTTCGTGGCCGCCGGTCGCGGTCTGCTCGCGGCGCACGACGCTGGCATCGTCCACGGCGACTTCAAGCCGACCAACGTGATGATCGCCGCCGACGGGCGGCCCCGCGTGTTCGACTTCGGCCTCGCGCAGGCGATCGGCGCCCACGCGATCACGGAGCGTTCGGGGGAGAACCACGGCGCGGATGCGACGGTCCGGGGCACGCCGGCCTTCATGGCACCGGAGCAGATGGCGGGTGAACCGCTGACGCCGGCGAGCGATCAGTTCTCGTTCTGCGTGGCCCTCCACCACGCGCTGTGGCGGATGCCGCCGTTCGCCGGCGAGACGCTCGCCGAGCTGCGCCAGAATGTCCGACGCGGCGCACTGCAGACCCCCGGTGAGGTCGCGGTCCCGATCTCCCTGCGACGCATCGTGGCCCGGGGCCTCGCGGTGGATCCCGCGCAGCGCTACCCGTCGATGGCGGCGCTGCTCGTCGCGCTCGGCCGCGTCCGTGGGCGTCGCCTTCGACGGATGATCGGCACGGCGGTGACCGGCGTGGCGGCCGGCGCGGTGCTGTGGATCCTGTGGCCCGGCGGGGCGCAACGCTGCGACTCGGGGTCCGAGCGCAGCGCCGCGGTCTGGACCGCCGAGCGGCGAGCCGCGGTGGCGGACGCGATCGCACAGCCGGGCAAGGCCTACGCCGAGGAGAGCGCGCGTCGGGTGCAGGCCGGCCTCGACGGTTGGGTCTCGGCGTGGAACGTCAGCTACGACGGCGCATGCACGGCCGCGCGCGACGGCGATGAGGCCGGCCTCGACGCGACCATGGCGTGTCTCAACGACGCGCTGTCGGAGCTCGACGCCACCGCGACGCTGCTGGCGGTCGCGGACGAGTCGTTGATCAAGCGTGCGCTGGTGGTCAGCGAGCGCCTGCCCGATCCGCAGCGGTGCCTCGACGTCGGCGCCGGCGTCGAGTTGAGCGTCGACGCGGCCGATCTACGCGAGCGCTCCGCGAGCGGCCGCGCGGCGACCCGCGCCGGGCGCTACGACGAGGGCATCGCCGAGCTGACGGCGCTGCTCGCAGAGCCGCGGCTCGCCGCGTACCCTCGCCTGCGCGCCGACGTCACGCTGTTGCTCGCGGAGGCCCACGACTTCAAGGGTGAGCGCGCGGTGTCGCTGCCGATGTATCGCGAGGGGATCGCGGAGGCCGCGGCGGCGCGCTATCCCTTCGGCGAAGCCCGCGGGTGGATCCAGCTGGTGCGGGTCGCCGGCGCCGCCACCGAATTCGACGAGGCGACCGCCGCGCTCCGGCAGGCCGAACTCCTGGTTGCGCGCCTGCGCGGCGACGCGGCCGTACCCCGGGAGGTCGTCGCCGATCTCGACTCGGATCTCGGCCTCAACGCTGGGACGATGGAGATCGCCCGCGGGGACTACCCTGCCGCATGCGAGCGGTTCGAGGCCGCGCTCGCGCTGGTCGAGCAAGGAGCGAGCGGTCAAGAGCGCGAAGCGGCGCTGCTGAACAACCTCGGCGTGGCCTATGGGATGCGGGGGGACCACGCGCAGGCCCGCGATGACTTCGGTCGCGCTGCCGAGGCCCAACGCGCGCTCATCGGCCCCGACCACCCGGACGTCGCGACGACGATGCTCAACGAGGGCGTGTCGATGCACCAGCTCGGCGATCATGCGGGCGCCAAGGCTCGCATCCTCGAGGCAATCGCCATCCGCGTCGCCGCGCTCGGGCCGGATCACGGGGAGGTCGGCAGCGCGTACGCCAGCCTCGCCACTGCCGAGAGCGCGCTGGGCAATCGCGAGGCGGCGCTGGAGCTGTACCAACGCGCGCTGGCGATCCGCGAGCGGACCCTCGGCATCGATCACCCGAGCACGGCCATCACCCGCAACAACCTCGGCGACACCCTGTTGGTGCTCGGGCGTCCGGCCCAGGCGCTGCCGTACCTCGAGGACTCGCTCGCGCAGCTGCAGCGGCGCCTCGGGCCGACGCACCCGACGGTGGCCTATCCGTTGCACACCTTGGGCGAGGCCCGCATGGCGCTCGGCGAGCCCGCGGCCGCGGTCGCGGCGTTCGAGGCGGTGCTGTCCCTGCGCGAAAAGCAGGCGATCGACCCGCGGGAGCTCGCCCTGACCCGCTTCTGGCTGGCCCGGGCGTTGCGGGCGTCCGGCGGTGAGGCGAAGCGGGTACGGACGCTCGCCGAGCAGGCCCGTGAGGTGTTGCGATCGGGCGATCGCGATTCGGCGTTGCTCGCCGAGGTCGACGCCTGGCTGTCGACGCCGTGATCAGCGGCCCAGGGTCGACAGCGCCAGCGCGACCTGACGATCGTGCTCGCGTGCGGGGTCGTGGACCGCCAGGCCCATCCGGACCGTACGCTCGAGGAGCGAGCGCGCCTCGAGCAGCCGATGGAACAGGGCCGCGCGCTGCTCCTCGAGCAGGCGCAGTCGGTCGAGCCCGTCGAGGATCGGCGCGCGTGCCTCGGGCGGCTCGCCGCGGGCCTCCGAGGCCGCGAGCGCGCGGACCATCGCCCCCTCGTCGAGCGTCGCGGACTCGCTGGAGATCCGCTGCAGCTCGGCGACGTGGCGCTCGACCGCGTCGACGATCGGCAGCACCGGCGCGGTCAGGACCTCGACCTCGCGGGCCTCGGCGCCGAGCAACGTCGCGCGGTGGTCGACGAGGCGCTGCACGAGCAGCGCGAGCTCACCGACGACGCCGCGGACGTCGGCGGGCACTTCGCCGCGGAGCAGGGCGGCGAGGCGAGCGACCAGCGGATCGGAGGCGGGCAGCGCCGCCGGGATCGCCCGGAGCTGGTAGTGGGCGTAGGTCTTGCGCGCCGCGAGGTGGTTGCTGAGGCCGGCCATCGACAACACCACCGCCGCGAACCCCGTCAGGGCGACCGCCGCGATCCAGCCGCCCGACACGCCGACGGCGCCGAGCAGGAACGAGAGCGCCACCGTCACCACCGTGGCCGCGAGCGCCACGAGGGTCGAGTTCCGCACCGCGTGCGGGTCCACCAGTCGCGTCCGCACACCGTGCTCCGCGGCCAGTCGTTGCAGTGCCTCGGCGGTGTCGCGGGTGAGGTGGTTGAACAGCCGCGCCGGCAGGCGCATGCGCTGGCCACGTTCCTCGTCCGAGTACATGTGCACCGAGCCGATGACGAACTCCGGCCGTCGCATCGGTTGCTTCGAGACGTCGCCGAGGAAGCCCTGCAGCCACTTGAGCGGCACAGCATCTTCGTTCAGCGTCAGCAGCTCGAGGCCGAAGGCGTGATGATCCGGGTCGCCGTGCTCGAAGCGCACGGCGACCCGCCCGCACGAGATGCACAGCCGCTGCCCGACGTGCAGCCGCGTGCCGCAGTGCTGGCACACGGTGGTGTCGTCGGCGTCCCACAGCGCGGCGCCGCCACGCAGCACCCAGGCCAGATCGGCCATGCTCGGCGGGCGTCGGGCGAGGTCGGGGCTGAGGCACCGCGCGAGCAGCTCGGCGAGCACGACCGGGGCGTCGGGGCGCAGCTCGGCGAGCGGCGGCAGGCGATCGTGTTCGGCGAGGAGCGGCGGGCCGTCCCCGAACGGCAGCGTGCCGGTGAGCGCCTGCCACAGCATCACGCCCACGCTCCACACGTCGGAGCGCTGATCGACCGCGGTGCGCATGAGCTGCTCGGGCGCGACATAGGCCGAGCCCCGCAGCAGCAGGCTCGACGCGGTGTGGCTCGACAGCACGTCGACCCGCGCCAGCCCGACGTCGACGAGCACGATGTGGCCGGCGGGCATCACGACGATCTGCTCGGGTCGGAGGTCGCGGAGCACCGCGCCGTGGGCGTGCACCGCGAACACAGCGTCGGCGATCGCGGCGAAGCGGCTGGCGGCCTCGTCGATCGGCAGCGGCGCGCGGGCGAGGATCTCGGACAGCGGTTCGCCGACCGGCTCGAGCCGTACGCGCCACGGCGCCACCGCCCTCGGATCGCACGGCTCCGGCGCGGGCCCGACGGCCACGGTGGGGGCCAGGGAGTGGGCCTGCAGCAGCATCACCCGCTCGACGTCGCGGGCGTAGCGGCGGCGGATCGACACGTCGCGCGCGAGATCGGGCGCGAGCTGTCCGACGACCGCGTCGCGACCGTCCTCGAGGCGGATGCGCCAGCGCGTCTCGGTGCCGACGTCGATCGCGGGCGCGGTGATGGTGTGGCCCATCGGCAGGAACGGCAGCGCCGTCGTGCTCACGGGATCGCTCGCGGCACCGATGCCCGTCATGATCGAGAGACCTCCTCGAGGGCCTCGACCTGCGCGCGCAAGGGGGCGAGCGCGTCGTCGGTGCGGCCGAGTTCGACGCGGCCACGCGCAGCGAGCAGCCGCGCGGTCAGGGCGTCGAGGGTCGCGGTGAGATCGAGCAGGCGCGCCGCCCAGGTGTCGCGCTCGTGCATGAGCGCGCGGTGCTCGGGGTGGGCGGGGTCGAACAGCCGTTGGGTCATCGTCCGCTCGATGTCGTCCATGCGCAGGGCGGCGACGCCCGCGAGGTTGACGGCGTGCTCGAGCTCGGGCGCCGTCGCGGTGGCGCCGTCGGGATCGCAGCTCCGCGTCAGCACGAGCACGCGGCGGACCACCGCGCCCAACGCCTCGCGGTGTCGACGTTGCTGGATGAGCGCGACGATCCCGGGCAGCGCACCGAGCCGGCGGCCGACTCCGGCGGGCAGGCTCGTCGGCGCGACGTGGGAGGTCCCGACCGTGGTGCGGCCGGCGGTCGTGCGCGACACCGCATACGACACCAGGGCGGCGACGCCCGTCAGGGGCGCCAGCGCGAGGGCGAGCGGTGCGTACGCGAAGGCCGGCGCGAGCACGATCGCCGCGGACAACGTGAAGCCGCGCGCGGTCATGCGGCGGACATGGGCGCGCATCATCGCGTGACGCATCGGCGCGTCGGTGGCCTCGGCCGTGATGCCGAGCCGCGCGAGCGAGGCGACCATGCTCTGCGCGCTCGCAGGCGACACCCGTCGGACCAGCACGAACGGCAGGCGCGGGATCTTGTACTCGAGTCGCGCGGTGGAAAAGCCGAGCCGGGCGTTGGCCGTGAGCCACTGCACCAGTCGATCGCGCCGCTCGCTGTCGAGCTTGTCCGAGGTGCGCCCCGGTCCGACCACGACGACCGCCTGGGGGCCGGGCTCGAGCATCACCGGCACCAGGCCGCAGTGGAAGCACACGCGGACATCGGTGAGGATCTCACCACCACAGCCCGCGCAGCGTCCCGCCGCGATCTCCGGGGCGCTCGGCCCCACGAGGGCGATCGCCGTCGACGACGCGTCGGGGTCGCGCAGCCCCGTGATCGCGTGGAGGACCGCGCCGGCCGACTGCGGTCGGTCGCCCGCGGCCTTGGCCATCAGCGACGCGACCAACCGCCGCGTGCCCTCGCCGAAGCCGTCGGGCAGCCTCGGGATCGCGGCGGTGCGGTGGGCCTCCAGCACCGCGAACGGCGTCGGTCCGGTGAACGGCGGCGCGCCGGTGGCGAGCTCGTGCAGGATGCAGCCGAGCGCGTAGAGATCCGTCCGCGGATCGACCGCCAGCGGATCGAGGCACTCGGGCGCCATGTACGGCGGCGTGCCGAGCACCGTGAGCGCGCCGCGATCGGCCTCCGCGAACGACGATGCGCGGGCCATGCCGAAGTCCGCGATCTTCGGCCCGCGCTCGCCCATCAGCACGTTCGCGGGCTTGAGGTCGCGGTGGATCACGCCGCAGCCGTGGGCGTAGGCGAGGCCTGCCGCGAGGCCGGCGGCGACCTCGAGCAGCCGAGGCTCGTCGAGGGGACCGCCGCGCGCCAGCAGGTGCGCGAGCGTCGGGCCCTCGACCAACTCCATCACGAGCGCGGTGTGTCCCGCGATCGTGTCGGTGCCCCAGACGCGCACGAGGTTGTCGTGGACGAGCTTGCTCGACAGCTCGGCCTCGCGGCGGAACCGCATCATCGCGGTGGCGTCGCGCTCGTGTCGCGGGTGCAGCAGCTTGGCGGCGTAGTGCGCCCCCGACAGTCGATCGAACACGCGGACGACGCGGGCGATCGCCCCGGAGCCGAGCTCGTCCCCGAGCTCCCAGCGCTCGCCCATCGTCGCGGCGCCCGTCCTTGCGGTGGCGGATGGCTCCATCGGCGCGCCGAGGCGTTGCTCGGTGCGATCGACTCTACCGCAAGGGACCACGTGCGGCACGCCGCGCCGCTCGACGGCCCGCGCGCGCGCGAGCCCGGCCACACGATCGGCGGCGATGGCCGCCTCGGCCCCGCGGACCGGGCCAGGGCACGCTCCCGCCGCGATTTCGCCGCGCTCGGTCGAACATGCTACAACGCGGCCACGGATGCGCGCGCTGGCGCTCGATGTCGGCAGCAAGACCATCGGCCTCGCGCTCAGCGACACCGATCGGATGATTGCGACCGCCGGCCACACGCTCGCCCGTCGCGGCCACGTCGACGACGCCCGCGAGGTCGCCCGCATCGTCGCCGAGCGCGAGGTCGGGCTCGTCGTCGTCGGGCTCCCGCTCGAGCTCGACGGCCGCGAGGGTCGGCGCGCCCGCGCCGTGCGGGCGTTCATCGCGGTGCTCCGCGATCACTTCACCACCACCGGCGTCACCGTCGAGCTCACGACGTGGGACGAGCGGTTCTCGACCGCCGCCGCCGAGCGCACCCTGATCGAGGCCGACATGTCCCGCGCGCGGCGCAAGCAACACATCGACGCGATGGCGGCCCAGTTCATCCTGCAGGGCTGGCTCGACGCCCAGCGCCCGGAGCCCCGCCGATGAAGCGCGCGTGGTGGAAGCTGCGGAAGTCGCGTCGCGTGCAGCGGTGGATGCTCGTCGTCGTCATCGGGACGATGGTCGCGGCCGCGTGGTTCGTCCGCGCCTCGTACCAGGAGCTGCTCACCTATCCGGACCGTCCGGGAATCGGCACCGCCGATCCGATCGAGGTCGTGGTGCCGCCCGGCTCGAGCTTCCCCGAGGTCCTGGCGCTGCTCACCCAGGCCGGCGTGCTGCCGGCCGACGAGGCGACGAAGTTCCGCCTGTTCGTCCTGCACAAGGGCGCGGCGCGCAAGGTCACCGCCGGCCCGCACCACTTCCGTGGCGACATGACGCCGACGGAGATCCTCGACGAGCTCCAGCGCAAGCAGCAGCGCAAGACGCTGCGCGCGACGGTGCCCGAGGGCAAGAACATGCTCGACGTGGCGCAGATCCTCGCCGCCGCCGGCCTGTCGGACGCCGCGTCGCTCGAGGCGTCGATGCGCGACCCCAAGCTGCTCGCGAAGCTCGGCATCCCGGGCGCGACCGCCGAGGGCTACATGTTCCCCGACACCTACCAGTTCAACGTCGACGACACGCCCGACGCGATCCTCGAGAAGATGGTCACGCGGCACCGCGAGGTCTACGCCGAGCTGCGCCGCCGCTACCGCAACGAGGCCCAGGACCTCGCGGACGACCTCCAGTTCGACGACAACGACGTCGTGACGCTGGCCTCGATCGTCGAGAAGGAGACGGGGGCCAAGCACGAGCGGCCGCTCATCGCCGGCGTCTTCCTCAACCGCCTCAAGTTCTCCAGCTTCAAGCCCAAGCTGTTGCAGACCGATCCGACGATCATCTACGGCTGCACCGTGCCCACGACGAAGTCGGCGGCGTGTCAGAAGTTCGAGGGGCGGATCCGCCGGATTCATCTGCGCGACGAAGAGAACCCGTACAACACGTACACCCACGAGGGGCTGCCGCCGGGGCCGATCACCAACCCCGGCAAGCAGGCGCTCGAGGCCGTGTTCGCGCCGAAGAAGTCCAAGTTCCTCTACTTCGTCGCGCGCAACGACGGCACCCACCAGTTCAGCAAGACGGTGGCGGAGCACGAGGCCGCGGTCGAGCTGTTCCAGCGGCAGGGTGCCGTGGGCGACGGCTCGGCGGCCGGCGCGGTCGAGGACTGATCGCGGCCTGCGGCCGGGCGTCGCACGACACCGACGCCCGCGTCATGGCTGTCGCCGTCATGGCGCGGCGGTCGTCGCAACTCGCCACGCCTGGGCCCCGAACCGTGGTCGGGCTCGCGTCCGATCGCTGGCCCGTTCGTTGCTAGGAACACCCCCGCGGCGGATCCGTGTCGGGCGCGTCGATGGTCGGCGCGCCGGGGTCCGCAGCGGCTTTGCTTACGACAGGGGTGTGCGACATGGCTTGGATCGACGACGGCGGCCCGCGTGGTCGCAAGGTGGTGGTGGCGGTGGTGGTGGGGCTCGCGACGTGGGGAGCGGCCACGGGGGCGCAGGCGGGCATCCCCGAGTGCGGAGGGATCCACGTCGAGGCGGATGCGGCGTGCTCGCTCGAGATCGACATCGGCTGCGACGTGGACTGTGATCTCGACGCCGCGATCACGGCATGCGCGAACGAGCTGTCGATCTCGTGCCAGGGCGGCTGTGATCTCAGCGCCGACGTCGAGTGCACCGACGATTGCGGGTCCACGTGCGAGCAGCAGTGTCTCGTCGGCGACCTGAAGTGCCAGGACAACTGCCGGCCCGAGTGCATCGTCGCCTGCCCGGATCAGTGCAGCGACGCCGAGGACCCGGGCAAGTGCCGTTCGTCGTGCGAGGCCACCTGCACCACGACCTGCGACGATCGGTGCGGCGAGCTGTCGGTCGACGCCGCCTGCGAAGAGCACTGCAATCAGTGCTGCGTCGGCTCGTGCACGGCCCAGGTCAACCTCGACTGCCAGATCTCGTGCCAGGCCAGCGGCTTCGCCGACTGCCAGGCCGCGTTCGTCGAGGAGTGCCACGCGGGCTGCGGCGCCGGCGGGAACCTGTTCTGCGACGGGCAGCTCATCGCGACCGGTGCGGGGGTCGACGCCTGCGCGCAGGCGATCGCGGACCTCGGCGCGCAGGTCGAGGTGGACGTGGATGTGGATCTCGACGATGTCGATCTCGACGACGTGGGTCTCGGCGGGGACGACGACGGCGCGGCGCTGGGCGGTGGGTGCACCGTCGCGTCGGGCCGGCCGCGGGGACTGTCGCTGCTGCTGGTCACCGTGGTGACCGCGCTGCTGCGTCGCCGTCGCCGACGCCGGGCGTGAGCCGGTGCCCGGGGCGCGCGGCCGGGCTCAACCCGGCAGCGCGCACTCGGTGTCGAAGGCGTTGTTCGCCTCGTCGCACTCGTTGATCGCGCCCGCTGGCGCATCCTCGGCCGGCGGGTCGATCGTCGCCCGCACGGTGAACGGCGGCTGCGCGCCCATCGGGATCGCGACCGTCACCGCGAGCACCTCGAACTGCCCGGGCTGCAGGGCGATGCTGGTCGCGCTCGCGCCGAGCGGCGTGACGACGATGCCCTCGACCAGCTCGAGTGCGACCGGTGTGCCGGCGGGGATCGCCAGGGCGCCCAAGTTGCGGACCAACACCGCGAGGTCGACCTCGAAGCCGTCGACGACCTCGTTCACGCTGCAGATGCTGCCCTCGACGGCGGCGTCGGGGGCGTGGAACAGGCCGTCGGGCTGGACGTTCTGGCGGAAGTTGTTGAAGCGCTCGTTCTGCCAGTTGATCTCGGGCACCGCGGGCACAGCCCCCGACTCGGTGATGTGCGTGATGGCGTACGCGTGCTGGTTCCACACCCTGCGGGTGCGCACCCAGTTGTCGCTCGCGTCCTCCCAGACCACGATCCCGGTGTTCGTGCCGTTCTCGGGGATCACGACCTCGGCGTTGCCGTCGTTGTCGACGTCGGCGATGACCGGCATCTCGAGCCGCGTGTGGCTGTTGTGGGAGTCGTCGGTGAACAGCACGTTGCCCGTCGAGCCGTCGAAGATCCGCATCGTGGTCTCGTCGGCGTAGATGACCTCGGCGGCGCCGTCGCCCTCGAAGTCGAACACGCTGGATCCAGTCACGCGGCTGCTGCAGTCCTGGTTGGTCGCCTGCCACAGCACCCAGTCGCCGGCGCACTGGGCCGGCAGCGCCGCGGGATCGCAGTCCCAGTCGACCACGACGTAGTAGTCGGACGACGCGGTGCCGATCTCGGGCCGCCCGTCGCCGTCGAAATCGGCGATGGTCGGCGGACCGGCCTCGTTGTTGGCGCAGTCGATGACGGGGATCTGCATGCGCCGCAGCTCGGTGCCGTCGTCGTCGAGGAGGAACACCTCGCCGAGCCGCACGATGACGACCTCACCCATCGCGTCGTCGTCGAAGTTGGCGATCGCGCTGAACCCGTCGCAGACGATGCCGCCGGCGGCCCCGCACGCGCTGTTGCTGCCGACGTACGGGTACTCCCACTTCACGGTGCCGTCGTGCTCGTACACCGTGTTGCCGGCCGACACCTCGAGCAGCCCGTCGAGGTCGATGTCGGCGACCGCGGAGCTGGGCCCGAGGAAGCCGTTGTTGCCGATGCCACCGACGAACCCGGCGCCTGCGGCGGTGACGTTGCCGTCCCACAGCAGCGCGCCGTCCTGGCCGTCGAGCGCGACGTTGCCGATGACGACCTCGGCGTCACCGTCGGCGTCGAGATCGGCGATCGAGATCGCCGCGCCGCCGCGGGTGTGCACGCTCCACGTGGGGTAGTCGAGGTTGTGCCAGAGCACCTCCCAGGTCGATCCGTCGGCCGCGGTGCGCCGGAAGGCCACGGTGCCCTGGACGTTGTTGTTCGCCGTCGAGGTCTTGGTGATGGCGACGATCTCGGCGACGCCATCACCGTCGAGGTCACCGGCGGCGATGCCCGAGTCGTTGGTGATGTAGTGGCCGCTCGCGTCGAACGCCGCGATGAGCTGCTCGTCGAGATCGGCGATCGGCAGCATCGAGCCGTCGGGCTGGCATTGGCCGCTGTACAGCCGGATCGTCGCCTCGGAGTTGCAGCAACCGTCGCCGGCGAGGTCGTACGTCAGGGTCGCGATGTCCGGGATGTCGTCGTCGGTGACGTCGATGACGATCGGGGTGGCGACGACGTCGTCGCGGGCCGGGTTCGACAAGCCGACGGTGCTCGACTGGCAGCCGACCTGCGGGTTGAACTCGCCGGTCGGCGGCACGAACTCGCAATCGGGCACGATGTCCTCGGGGACGCACTGCCCGCTGGCCTGGGCGCAGACCTGGCCCACCGGGCACTCCTCGGTGAACTCGCAGTCGGCCCCCGGCACGGTGCAGTCCTCGGCAAAGCAGATCTCGCCGACGCCGCAGCACACGTCGAGGTCGGCGCCGCAGATCGCGGTGCCGTCGCACTTGGGGACGCACGCGGTTCCGTCGCACATCAGCTCGAAGCTGCAGCAGACGTCGTCGCAGAACTCGTTGACGCCCTCGTCGGTGGCACGGTCGCAGTCGTCGTCGAGGCCGTTGCAGACCTCGACGCCCTCGGGGTTCACGGCCTCGTCGTCGTCGCTGCAGTCGTCGTCGTTGTCGACCCAGCCGGCCGGCGGCGCGTCGCAGTGGAGCTCGCCGTCGCTGTCGTCGTCGCCGTAACCATCGCCGTCGGCGTCCGGGAACCACCGCGTGGCCTCGGCATCGAAGCCGTCGCAGACCACGGCGTCGGTGCCATCACAGGCCCAGTGCAGCGCGTCGCAGCCGTTGCACGGCGCGTCGAGCTCCGCGGGGAGCTCGGTACACCCTCCGCAGGCGTTGATCGCCCCCGGGCACGACGGGCCGCTGCTGCTGCTGTCGGGGTCGACGCCCGAGGTGTCGACGGGGCCCGAGGTGCTCGATTCGACGGCGCTCGTGCTCGAGCCGTCCTGCGTCGGATCGATCCCACTCTCGGCGGTGCCGCCATCGGCGGCGCCGGCGGTCTCGGTCGCGCAGCCGCCGTGCAGCGGTGACGCGAGGCAGGCGACGATCACGAGCGGCGGCGCGGCGCTTCGGGGTGGCAACGCAGCTTCGACACCCGCGTCCGGGAAATTTCTGGACCCGCCGGTACGCGATCAACGAATGCGGCCCCCACGGGGCGATCGAGCGCGCTGCGGCCCCCGATGAGCGGCCGACCGCGACGCGTCGGTCAGGCAGGCGCTGATGTCCTCGCCGAGGCTCCCCGCCGCCGACAGCTGAGCTCCGCCACGCCCCACGTGACGACGACCGCCCCCACGAGGATCGCGGCCGCTCGGAGGTCGAGCTCCGTCAGGGACAAGAGCTCCCGCAGACCCGGGACCACGACCGTCAGGATCTGCAGGACGACCGCGAGGCCGACGCACGCGTGGAGGATGGCGTTGTTGCTGGGGCGTTGGAACAGCTTCCGCGCCGGATAGACCGAGACCAGCTTCCCGATCGACTCGTACAGGAAGATCAGCGTCACGACCGCCGTGAGCGTGTAGCCGAGCGCGGGCAGCACCAGGAGCAGCGAGATCCCGAGCAGTCCCTTGAAGAGGCCGTTGATCCCGATGAAGCGTGCGGACGCCCGATCGAGGAGCGGGCTCTTCGCTGGCCGAGGCGGTCGCGTCATCACACCGGGATTGCGATCGAGGGCGAGCGCGAGCGCCGGGGGTCCATCCCCGAGGAAGTTGATCCACAGCAGCTGCAGCGCAGTCAACGGCAAGAGCAGCATCCCCGTCGCATCGCGCAGGTCCAGCGCGTACGAGCCCACGGCTCCGGCGACGATGAGCAGGATCAGCGCGACGTTGGTCGAGAACGTGAAGCGAATGAAGCTCTGGATGTTCTCGTAGATGCTGCGCCCCTCCTCGATGGCACCCACGAGCGTGGCGAAGTTGTCGTCGAGGAGCACGAGATCCGCCACCTCCCGCGCGACATCGCTGCCCCGCTGACCCATCGCGATCCCGACGGCAGCGCGCTTGAGTGCGGGCGCATCGTTGACCCCGTCGCCGGTCATCGCGACGATCTCGCCGTTGGCCTCGAGCGCCTCGACGAGCCGGAGCTTGTGCGCCGGACTCACCCGCGCGAACACGCTCGCGGTGCGCACTGCCTGGCCCAACGCCTCCGCAGACATGTGCTCGATATCCGCGCCGACCAGCGTGTCGACGCTCGTCATCCCGATCGTCGTGGCGACGGCCCGCGCGGTGCCGGGGTGATCACCGGTGATCATGACGACGCGGACGCCAGCGCTCTGGGCGCTGGCGATGGCGGCGGGCACCTCTTGGCGCGGTGGATCCCACAGCATGACCAGCCCGAGGAATTCCAGCCCCTCCTCGGCCTCGCCGGCGGCCATGGCCAAGCCGAGCACGCGATGTCCCCGCTCGGCGCCCGCATCGGCGCGACGGATCCACTCGGCGCGCTCGTCGGCCGCGAGCGTCGAGCGCTGCAGCAACACCTCGGGCGCCCCCTTCAGGTAGCTGCGCGTCTGTCCGTCTTGATCGACGGTGACGCGCATGAACTTCCACGCGCTGTCGAAGGGCCGACTCTCGACGCGGCGATGGGTCCCGCGGACCTCGGCGACGTCGAGCCCGCCCGACCGGGCGTACTCCAGCAGCCCCAGCTCGAGCGGGTCGCCTGCGAGCCCGTCGGTGTCCGCGTCGTTCGCCAGGGTCATCGCGAGCAGGGCCGCGGGCGCGTCGGCGCTCTCGAGCTCCCGCACGACCATTCGGTTCTCGGTGAGCGTGCCGGTCTTGTCCGTGGCGATCACCGTGACGGAGCCGAGCGCCTCCACGGCCGTCAGGCGGCGGACGACGGCCTTGCGGCGCGCCATCCGTTGCACGCCCAGCGCGAGGGTCAACGTGACGACCGCGGGCATGCCCTCGGGCACCGCGGCCACCGCGAGCGCGACCGCGAAGAGCACCACCTCGTCGAATCGACCCAGGCCCTCGGTCAAGAGGCCAGCCACCGCGAGACCCACGGCGAGCACCCCGACCCAGCGCGCGATCTGGTGCCCGAGGACGTTCAGTCGCTTCTCGAGCGGGGTCTTCTCCGCGACGATGCCCCCGAGCATCGTCGCGAGCTTGCCCATGTTGCTCGTCTGCCCGGTCGCCGTGACGTGGAGGTGTCCCTTGCCGCGCACCATCAGCGTGCCGCTGAAGGCCTCGTCGTCGATCGCCTTGTCGACCGGCGCCGACTCGCCCGTCAGCACGGACTCGTCGATCATCACGCCCTGGGCCTCGACGACGGCGCCGTCGGCCGGGATCCGCTCGCCCGCCTCGATGCGGATGACGTCCCCCGGGACGAGATCCTGGCTGGGCAAGTGCACGAGCTTGCCGTCGCGGAGCACCCACGCCTGGGGGGCCGCCAGGGCCGCGAGCTGGGCGAGGGCCTGCTCGGACCGCTGCTCCTGGAACGTCCCGAGCCCCGCGTTGAGCAGCAGCACCGCCGCGATCACCACGGCCTCGACCGGCCAGCCCATCGCCCCCGCGTGGGTCCACGCGCCGATGTCGAACGCGAGCGCGAACAGCAGGATGTAGATGAGCGGGCTCTGGAACTGACGGACGAAGCGCCGCCACAGGGGCGTCGCCGCGGCCTTGGGCAGTGCGTTGGGCCCGACGTCGGCGAGGCGCCGCCGAGCCTCCTCGGAGGTCAGGCCCTCGAGTGGCCGAGCGTGCATCATCGGGGCTCCGGGGCGAACAGCACGCCGGGTGCGATCGTGCCGTCGAGCGCGGCGAGCTCGTCGGCGTCGAGGGCGTCGGTGGCAGGCCGCTCGAGCACGCGGCACGCCGCGTGGACGACGTGGGCCCACGACTGCCGGTTGACGAAGAGCATCCCATCGACATCGAGGGTCCCGCCGGCGTTGCGGTAGCCGAGCACCGCCGTCCTCGCCCCGGTGTCGACGGGCGCGAGTAGACCGCGCATGAGCTCCGGCCGCGTGTGGCTGACGAACACCCGCGCGGAGGTCCCCCGCGGGAAGCAGCGCTCGAGCGTGTGCGGGCGGGCCGCGACGGCGGCCTCGCGGTGGTCGCGTGGTTCGGCGAAGCGCCGGGGTTCGAGCAACACGACGATGCTGCTCGGGATCCCGCGCGCGTGGAGTCGGCGTGCCGCGCGTCGGACCTCGCGCAACTGGTAGGCACCGATGGCGACGAGGAGCACCTTCGGGTTCGGGGCGGCGTCCTCGGCCGCGTCGAGCGCCACCGCGCCGTTCGTCACGAGGTCCCTCGCGGCCTCCGCCGTGAGCACGACGGGGAGGTCGCGCTTGGCCACGACCACGGTCCAGATCTGGCCTCGGGTGCGGTAGACCTCCTGCATCACCGCGGCGGCGCTGTTGAAGTCGACCGGGAACAGCACGCGAGACGTGTCGCCTGGCTCGACGATGAGGGACTCGGCGAGCGCGGGATCCTGGTGCGACTGCTCGTTCTTGCCGTTCTCGTACGTATGCGAGGTCAGCACGACGGGAATCGACAGCCATCGCTGGGGCCGGCCGGCCTCCTCGCAGCCCCGTGCAAAGATGATCTCCTGGCGCAGCGCGCCATGCATCTTCGCGCCGAACGCCTCGTACGTGTGCACGAGGCTGATCCCGCCCTTGTTCGCGAGGGCCGCGCAGGCGACGGCCTCCTCGTTGAGCGCGGTGATCACCTTCCCCTCGATGGCCTCCGCGACCGAAGGCTCGGGATCGGTGACGCGATGCTCGAGTAGGTCGAGGGTCGCATCGAGACGATTCGAGCGCATCTCGTCCGGGTTGCCGACGCGGGGTCGCAGGTGCGGGTTGGCGAGGCAGGTCGCGACGAAGGCCTGATCCACCGCGCGCATCGCCGACGCGAGGTCGCCCACCGGGAGGAATTCGATCTGCGGCGGCGTCGACAGCCGCACATCCCTCGTGGCGAGCGCGTGGTCGCGTTCACGCGGCCGATCCCGGTGCTGCGTGAGGAGCCCGAGCGCGTGGTCGAGCTCCTCCGGGGCGACCCACAGGCGCAGCGCGTGCTCGTTGAAGAGCGCGACGGCCGGATCATCGTCGGTCGCGCTCTTCGACGGGGTCGACGCCCGCAGGGGCGGTAGGGGCAGGTTGTGCGCCGCGTTGGTGCCCGCGCCGAAGAAGCCGAAGCCCTTGATCGTGGTGGCGATGCAGTACGGGAGCCGGACCGGGGGCGACCCGCAGCTCGCCTCGAGCCGTCGCTCCATCTCCCAGATCGCCCACGCGAAGGCCGCGGGGTCGCGACCGTCGATCTCGATCGGATCGAAGCCGTTCAGTCGCAGGTGATCGACCAACCATCGGGTGCCGCCCTGCTGTTGGGTGGTCGTACGCTGATCGATGCGGCGTCCGTTGTTGATGAGGAACGGCGCGACGAGGCCGGTGTCTTCGCGCCGCCACCAGCGCGGCGCCCAGTCCGAGCCGCGCTGCTCTTCGAACGCGCCGTCGCTCAAGAAGGCGACCACGCGTTCGCGCGGCAGCGGCATATGGACGTACTGGAGGCCAGCGAATCCGAGATAACCGCCCTCGAGGATGCCGCCGGCGGTGTTGGGATTGACGTGGCTGCCCCTCGGCGACACCCGCCGCCCGCCGGGACCGAGCTCGTAGCGATAGAAGTCGGACACGAACCGGCTCAGGCCCTCGTCCGTGCGGTCGTAGATGGAATGGGCCGCGGTCACGTTGCCGACGAGGACATTCACGCAGTCGATCCCCGAGACCGCATGTCCCTGCTCTGCGAGCCAGGCCCGGGTGTGGCCGGTGAGCGCGTTGGCCAGGAGGTAGCCGACGTAGGCGGGGACGATGTTGAGCGCGCTGCCGGTGTGCCCCTCGGGCCGCGCCTTGAAGTCCTCGCGGCGGAGCGAGCGGCCGTCCCGGTACACCCGCTGGGCGTAGGTGTCGTGGACGGTCAGCCACATCGCCGCCGAGGCGAGGCGGTCCGCTGCCGCCATGAGATCCCAGAAGTGGACGCCGTCGCCGGTCTCCGTGAGGTGCTCGGCCATCGCGGCGACGCGCTCACGCGTGGAATCGCGGTGCTCGATCACGCCGTAGCCACCGCGCCAGGATTCTTCGGTGTGGTGCTTCATGCTGGGTCGCATCACTTCTAGCCAGCCATGGGAGCCGGTCACGCGCTGGATCTGCGCGTCCGCTGCGAGGCTCGACGAGTCGCCGCGCGGGCGCGTCGACGTTCATCGCGCCGTGCACGATTGCGTCGGTCGGCGTGTTGTGTCGAAAGCCGGCGTGGCGCCCCGAGAACGCGAAAATTCGCGGCGCCGCTCGGCCGAGCGCAGACCCTGGAATCCCCGTGGAGCCCGAGCCGATGGCGATCGAATTATCTCAGCATTGATTCGATAGAACAGAATGATCGACGCCACTCGATGTCACCGCGTGCCGCGGGGCAGGGACCGGCGGCGGAGCCGGGCGTTGCCGCCGGTGGCCGTGAGTACGCCCTCGGCCTCGCCCGCGAGCTCGGCAGCGTTGGCCTCATCGGTGTCGATGTGCATCTCCAAGCGGAACTTCGGGGAGACGCGGATGGCGACGTCGCCGAAGATCAGGTCGCGGCCGGCAGAGTCCACCGCGACCTCGACGACATCGCCGTCGACCACGCCGAAGGCGTCGGCATCGGCGGGGGTCATGTGGATGTGGCGGGCCGCGCAGATGAGGCCCTCGGTGAGGGTGAGCGTGCCCGCCGGCCCCTCGAGGGTCACGCCTGCCGAGCCCGTGGTCTCGCCGGAGTTGCGCACCGGCGCGTCGACGCCCAGCCAGAACTCGTCGGTGCGCGAGACCTCCACCTGGTTCTTGGGACGCACGGGTCCGAGGACGCGCACGCCGTCGATCCGGCGCTTGGGTCCGATGAGGTTCAGGGTCTCTTCGCACGCGAACTGCCCCGGTTGCGAGAGGTCGTTGCGCGGCGTGAGCGTGTGGCCGGGGCCGAACAGGGTAGCGACGGCCTCGTGCGTGAGGTGGATGTGCCGTGCGGAGACGGCGATCGGGATCCGCCGCTCGCCTTCGACCTGCGCGAGGCCGCCGACGATCGCCGCGCTCTGCCGCGCGATCGCGAGCTCCTCGTCGGCGGCGATCACCAGGAGCCGCACGCGACTATGCGGCGTCGAGATCTCGGCGACGGGCGCGGCGGCGTCGACGTGCGCATCTCGATTGCGATCCTCGTCGAGCCGGGCGCCCATGTAGTCGAGGCGCGACGCGACCGTGTGCCGGATCTCCGCGCTGTTCTCCCCGATGCCCGCGGTGAACACGATCGCGTCGACGCCCCCCATGACGGCCGCGTAGGCCCCGATGTACTTGCGCAGACGGTGACAGAACACGCGGATCGCCAGGCGGCAGCGATCGTCTCCGGCGGCGGCGCGCTCTTGGATGTCGCGCATGTCTTGGCCCACGCCGGAGAGCGCCGCGAGGCCCGAGCGGCGGTTGAGGAGCTCGTCCAGCGCATCGACGTCGAGCCCCTCGGCGCGGAGCAGGTGCAACAGGGCGCCGGGATCGATGTCGCCGGAGCGCGTTCCCATCACGAGGCCCTCGAGCGGCGTCATGCCCATGCTGGTCTCGATGCTGCGGCCGTGCTCGACGGCCGTGACGCTCGCGCCGTTGCCGAGGTGACAGCTGATGATGCGAAGGTCCTCGAGGCGCTCGCCGAGGTGGTCGGCGGCGCGGGCGGCCACCCACGCGTGATTGGTGCCGTGGAAGCCGAAGCGACGGATGCCGTGCTTGGCGGCGAGCGCAGGATCGATCGCGTATGTCTGCGCCCGCGCCGGCAGGGTCGCGTGGAAGGCGGTGTCGAACACGGCGACCTGCGGCACGTCGGGGCGCAGCTCGCGACATGTGACGATGCCGGCGAGGTTGGCGGGGTTGTGCAGCGGGGCGAGCGGTCCGAGGGCCTCGATCGCCGCGACGACGGCGTCGTCGATCGGGGTCGCGGCGACGAAGCGATCACCTCCGTGGACCACGCGATGCCCGATGGCGGCGAGCGCCGGGGCGCGCTCGAACAGGCGCAGGAGCAGCGAGCGGAGGGCGTCGCGGGGGGCGACGGCGCCGATCGGATCCGGGGCATCGTCGTCGAGCCGCGCGACGGCTTGCTCGGTGCCGAGCCGCTCGGCCCGCAGCCGCGCGATTCGGTGGCCGGTCGCGGTGTCGATGACCTCTGCCTTGATCGAGGAGCTCCCGGAGTTGACGACGGCGACGATCACCGCCGAATCGTGGCGCGTCGGCGCGAGCGAGACAACGCCGGGTCGGCGCCTGTGCTGGGCTGGCCCGGCGAAGCGCCCCGCGCCGCGATGCCCGGGGAGTGCGGGTGCCAGGGAGTCCCTGGACCGACGCTCACGGGGTTTCGATCGCGGCGACGACCCAGCCCTCGCCCTTGCGCAGCAGCTCGAGCGCATCGCCGCCGCGGGTCTCCACGCGGGCGCGGCGATCGGAGGCGGTCTCGACACGCTGCGCGGTCCAGGCCCCGGCCGCGAGTCGATCGAGGGCGAGGCCGAGCGCGTCGCGCTCGAAGAGCACGCCGTCGTCGAGGCCGGCGAAGACGGTGGCGAGGGCGTCGGTGCGGGCCTGTGCTGTCGCGGCGTCGTCGCGCACGCGCGTCGCCGCCGCGGCGAGCTGCCGGAGGGCGGCCGAGGGGTCCGCACCCGCGACGCCGAGTCGCCGTTGCACGGTGGCCCCCGGCGCGGCCATCCGCAGGCGCAGCGGCTGCAAGGCCGGGGACGAGGCCGCGGCCGGACGGTCCCGCAGCAGAGGTTCGGGATCGCCGACGCGCACCAGCGCCGCGGTCGGATCGGGCTGCTCGAACCGCCAGAGCTCGATCGCCGGGTCGTGTCCGGGTCGCGCGACCGCGACCACCGCGTCGACGCGTCCCGCGGTCGCGGTCGCCAGCTCGAGCACGGGCACCGCCGTTTCACCGTCGCGGATGCTGGCGCGGACGGTGGGCGCGAAGTGGAGCTCGCCTGGGATCGTGGCCGTGGGCTCGGGCGCCTGCTCCTGGGCGAAGCGTCCCTCGGGCTCGCGCGTGCACGCGGACAGCAGGCACGCGATTGCGGCCGCGCGCGTGCACCGACCGGATCGCGGCATTGCGATCGCGCGGAGCATCTGCGGTCCGTACTGCGATCTCGCCACGGCCCCGCAAAGGTCGCGCCCTGGCTGGGATGCGGTCAAGCGTGGTACCGTGTTCCGGTGAATCTGCGTGACGTTCGGGCGTGGCGGCGGACCTCGGCGAGGATTTCCGCGATCCTGGTCGGCCTCGCGTTGGCGACCGGCGGCGTGACCCCGAGCGCCTCCGCGATGCTCGTGGAGGACGCGCCCGCGGCCGGGGAGCCCGCCACGGCGGCGCTGCGGGCCGCGATCCTGCCGCTCGCGGTCGAGGGCGAGCTCTCCGAGGTCGACCGCGAGGCGCTCCTCGGCGAGCTCGTGGGCGGCCTGCAGCGGGGCTCCTTCGCCGTCGTCACCCCGGCCGACGTCGTCGCCCGCGACAAGGACGCGGTCGGCTGCGCGGCCGAGAAGTGCTACCGGCGGGTCGCCAAGGCCACCGACGCGACCCACGTCGTGCGCGCCCGCGTGGTGGTCAAGGATCGCGACTACGACGTCCGCGTCGAGCTCGTCGACGGCGCGACCGGGGCCGTCGTCGCCAAGAGCGAAGAGGGCTGCGAGATCTGCGGGGTCGTCGACGCCGGCAGCCTCATGGCCTCGGCCGCCGCGACGCTCCGCACCAAGCTCGACGCCCTGGCCAAGGGCCCCTCGGTGTTGTCGATCAAGAGCGACCCCGCCGACGCCGAAGTCACCGTCGACGGCCAGATCGTCGGCGTCACTCCGCTCGAGCGACCCGTGATCGGCGGCAAGAAGATCGTCCGCGTCAGCAAAGAGGGCTACATCGCGGTGGAGCGCGAGGTCACCGTCGTCGACGGCGTCGCCGAGGAGCTCGCGTTCACGCTCGAGAAGGTCCCGAGCCGCCTGCCGAAGCGCCCG
The DNA here is from genome assembly GCA_044344875.1 of Nannocystaceae bacterium. Lineage (GTDB taxonomy): Bacteria > Myxococcota_A > Polyangia > Nannocystales > Nannocystaceae > Xiheibacterium. The sequence goes on along the minus strand of JBIJCC010000125.1, from coordinate 1,584 downwards.
TGGGGCTGGGTGTCGCTCGGGGTCGGGATCGCGGGGGTGGGCGCGGCGGCCACGTTCGCGGTGCTGGATGATCGGAAGTTCACGGTGGGCGGGGCCTGCTCGGGGGACAACAAGGATCTGGACGGCGACTGCAAGCGGCTGTGGGACACGGATTGGATCGTGTTCGGAACGTCGTTGGCCGCGGCGACGTTGGTGACGTTGGGGGCGGCGGTGTTGTTGACGAGTGGGAAGCGCGGGAAGAAGAAGGCGGCGAAGGGGAAGGCGACCGCGCGGGTTGGAGTGGGCGTGGGGTCGGTGAGCGTCCGCGGGCGGTTCTAGCAGGGCTCGGCCGCCCGCCGAGTCTGCTTCCTCCGGCGGACGATCGCGCGCGCAGGCGAGTCCGCGTCGGCCGCAGCGATTCATGTGCGCGTACGCGAGGTCTCGAGACCGCAGCGCCGCCGGCCGATCGATTCACGCCGATGGATGCTCGCCATGCTAGCGTCGTGACTCGTTCGTCGGAGTACCACATGACTGCATCAACAAGACTTCGTCGGGGCTTCGTCGGGGTGTTCGGGCTCGGGTTCGCGTGTGCTGCGATCGGATCACTGGGTTGCGCGAGCGATCCTTCCCCGGCCGAGACCCTCTCCGACGACGCGGGTGAGTCCGGGATTTCTGCCGGCGACGCGACGGTGGGTTCGGCCGAGAGCGGGACCGTCACAGTGTCGGCGACCGGCGCGAGCTCAGTGTCGGCGACGGGCGCCGACTCGAGTGGCGGATCCGCGGAGGGACCGAAATTCGACGTCGGTGGGGACAGCGCTACGGGCGACACCGGCGTCGACACCGAGTACGACGGCCCGGGGTCTTGCCGGCAGTCCGAGGAGTACGGCGCCGCCGGTGGCTATCCGGTGTTCGATGATCCGGGCTATGCGAACTTCCTGGGCAAGCAGGTGCTGTTCATGACCAGCTATGCCTACCAGGGGAACGAGTACGAGCTGCGGGCGATCGATGTCTCCGGCGATCCGCCACCGCCCAACCTCAACTACGCGGCACCGCAGTGGTCGCACCCGACGTGGACCTCGCAGACCTTCGGCGGCGGGATCTTCGGGCTGACCCTGGACTCGTATGGCAACATCTACATCGCTCCGTCCCGTGTGTACGGCAACACCACCACGCCAGGGACGATCTACAAGGTCGACAAAGACACCGCGGAGGTCTCGGTGTTCGCCACGCTGCCCAACACCGGGCCGGCGTTCGGCAACATCAACTATGATTGCAACAGTGAGACGATTCGCGTGGTCAGCCACGAGGATTGCCGGATCTATCAGCTCGACATGAACGGCAATGTCGTCAGCACCTTCAGTCACGGACTCGGCGATGTGACGATCGGCGAAGCCAACGACCCGGGTGAACCCGACGGCCTGTTCTGTCCGCTCGGCCAGCGCATGTGGGCGGTGCAGTCGCACTACGGCCGCATCTACTACGGGTCTGGATCTCTGCCTGAGCTGAAGTTTGAAGTGAATTCGGGACAGAGCCTGACCGTCAAGTTGCTGTCTACACACCCCTTCGGAGGATGTCCCGTGGCAGCGATCATGATCGAGGTTCCTG
>JBIJCC010000034.1:0-87230 GCA_044344875.1 Nannocystaceae bacterium | reverse complement strand
CAGGAACCTCGATCATGATCGCTGCCACGGGACATCCTCCGAAGGGGTGTGTAGACAGCAACTTGACGGTCAGGCTCTGTCCCGAATTCACTTCAAACTTCAGCTCAGGCAGAGATCCAGACCCGTACCGGACCCACCCAAGACGAAGCCACCGGATCCGAAACCGCGGGAGCCGACAGCGGCACGAGTAGCGGCGCTGTCTTGGGACGGTGCGGGGACGGGAGCGTCGACGCGGGTGAGGACTGTGACGACGGCAATGAGGTGAACAGCGACGGCTGCAACACCGACTGCAGAGAATCTGGGTCTACTCTGTGGACCATCGACTTCGCAGCTGACTACGATGTTCCGGATTTTCCGCTGGGAGGCACTCTCTCGTTCGACCAAGTTGCCGTTGCGCAGAATGGAAGTATCGGCGTGGCAGCTGGGATTCTCTTGGGAGGGACCGAAGGTGAGAACGCGATACTCATTGGCGACGTCGACGTTGGTGGAGATACAAGCTGGACTGATGTGATCTCCTCTGACGAGGCAGGCCACCACTACTTTTCCGTCGGACTCTCGAGGTCGGACGAGGCGCTCGTGACCTGCGGCTTCCATGGCACCGGCTTGGGCAGCGCCTTCGTGATCATGTACTCTGCCGACGGAGAACGTATCTGGACGGTTGAGTCGAACACACCATCGTCGGGCGCTTTTGACTGCATTCTGCTGCCAGATGGGGATGTCATGACCATCGGGAACGAATCGCAGGACACAGATCTCCGGCGATACGATGGCGCAGATGGTTCGCTCGTCTGGTCCGACGGAGACGGCGCTTCGCTCGCGTTTGCCCTCGCCCGCCGTAGCGATGGGCTCATCGCAGTCGCGACCGAAGATCCCGCATCGGTGCAATACTTCACCGAGAACGGAGTGCTCGATTCTACCTTCGACTTGCCGCTTTCACCGGTTCACGGCCTCGCCACTGGACCCGATTTTTCCGAGGTAGTTGCCACCGCTGCCGAGGCAATGAAGCTGCGACGGTACGAAGACGGCCTATTTCGTTGGGAGCGTGCGCTTCCTGCCGCCGGCTATGGTGCCGTCGCGATCGACTCTGCGGGCGCGGTGGTCGTCGTCGGCCGTGCGAACGACGACATCTGGGTCCGAAAGCTCTCTCCTGATGGAAATGAGGTTTGGACGAACAGCTACGCCGGAAACGGCGGCGGAGAGGACATTGCGAAGTCGGTCGCCATTGGAAGTGACGACTCCATCTTGGTGTTTGGGACGGAGAACACCCAGGATGGCGTTCGAACCTGGCTTCGCAAGTATGCGCCCTGAGGGCGATGGTCCCGCCCGCGGCCGCGCGCTCGGCGACCGCGGATGCGGGGTACCAACACCACGGCGCGCCGGCGTCACCCGCAGGCGCCGCAGCCGAGGCTCGTCACCGCGCCGGTGCAGACCTCGCTCCACACGTCCGTGCAGCAGCTCGTCTCCGTCTGGCACACGCACGCGGCGATCTCGACGTTGGTGCACCCGGGGGTTTCGTGGGCGGTGCAGCAGTCCCCGACGTCGACGGCGCCCGTGTCCACGCCAGTATCGACGCCCGTGTCCACGCCCGTATCGAGCCCCGTGTCGCCCGGGCCCGTGTCCGTGCCGGTGATCGGGCCGATGTCGTCGGGCACGCCGCCGTAGTAGCCGCACACCTGCGGGCGCGGCTGCACGCACGTGCCCTCCTGACACTCGTACGGCGCCTCGCAGAAGCCGAGCGGACACATGTCGCCGAGCGTCGGCTCCGCGGCGCACACCGCCGGGGTCTGGGCTGGGTTGCAGTACAGGCCCTCGGCGCAGACGCCCGCCGGACACTCCTGACCGACGCCCGGAAGCGCGGCGCAGACGGGCGCGTCGGGGTTGGTCGTGTCGCAGACGAGATCCTGGGCGCACAGCAGGCCGAAGTCGGTGTCGATGCAGGCCACCCCAACGCCGGGCAGCGCCGCGCAGGTCGGGAACAGCGGCGTGGTCTCGGTGTCGCAGAACACGTTCTCGACGCAGCCGTACTCGGGCGAGCACGGCTCACCGACGTCGGGCAGATCCGGCTCGGCGCAGGGATCGACACACACGCCACCGCTGCACGACAGGCCCTGCTTGCAGTTGTCGTAGCCGTTGATGTCCGTGCACGTGCCGCCCTTGCTCATCGGGCCGTACCACGCCTTGCACGGCGTCTTGCACTCGGCGTCGGGATCGGGGACCGGCACCGTGCAGCCCAGCGAGCCGACCGCGTCGATCTCCTTCTGCGCACACTCGCCGTCGAACTTGAGCCCCTCGACGGAGTTGAGCTCCGCGAGCGTGCTGGCCCCGACGCCGAGCTCCGCGACGCAGTGATCGTACAGCGCGCCGTTGGGGTATTCGCAGTTGCACGCGATCACGGCGTCGCACACCGTCTGCGAGAACGAGTCCACGTACTGGCTGGTGTCGATGTCGCCGTCCTTGCAGGCGAGCAGACCGATCGAGAGGCCGAACAGCGCGACGAGGCGGGGACCGCGGGAAGTCATGGGCGGTGGCATACCGCATCCGCGTCCGGAACGCCCGGAAACGGCGCGCATCGGGGGACGAATCGAATGATGCAAACCCGACCGAACATCCGTTCGGCCGCGCCGATGTGCCGCCGGTCACGCACCTGGCCGCTCGGCCGTCGGCGCGACTCAGCCGGGCCGCGCGACGTGGATGTTGAACTCCGCCGAGCCCAGCACGCCGTACAGACGCAGCCACAGCGGCAGGACCATCTCGGTCGCCCGCGCCCCCGTGATGTCGCCGAGGTCGATCAGGTGGCGCCAGCCGAAGTCGCGGCGGAGGATCTCGGTCACCCGCGCCTTCGCGTCGGCGTCGTTGCCCGCGACGAAGATGTCGTGGTCGCCAGCGATGCGGGAGGCGTCGACCATCACGCCGCAGTTGACCGTGTTGAGGCCCTTGACCACGCGGGCCCCGGGCGCGGCGCGCTGGACCTGCTCGCCGAGCGAGTCGTCGTTCACCACCGACAGCCGCGGCGGCATGCCCCGGCTGAAGTCCAGCGGGTTGGTCACATCGACGACGATCTTGCCGTCGAGGTTGACCGCGCCCGCAGCGTGCACCGCCTCGAGCGTGCCGGCGCCCGACGTGCACACCCAGATCATCTCGCCGAACGCGGCTGCATCCGCGAACGTGCCGGCGTGCGCGCGCCCCCCGGCCTGGGCGACCCAGGCCTGCGCCTTCTCGTTGTTCGCGGTCCGCGAGCCCATCATCACCTCGTGCCCGAGGGCGACGAGCTTCCTCGCGATCGTGCTGCCGACCATGCCAGTGCCGCAGGCAAGATGCGGGGCGTGACGGTCGGCGCGGTGGTCGGGGTGCTCGCGGGGGCGTGGACGTGAGCGCCGCGTCGATCAGAACCGGCCGGCGAGGCCGATCCCGAGCTGACCGGGGCCGCCCGACAGCGCGACCGTCCGCGCGCGACGGCGCCCGACCAATCCGGTGACCAGCAACGCGGTGCCGACGATCGTGCTCGCCACACCCACGCACGCCAGACCGATGATGGCGCGATTGTTCGCCGCGCCACGGCGCTCGATGTCCGGGTCACCGGTGTACGAGGGGTCGTCCGCGCGGCGTTGCTGATCGATCTCGTACTCCTCTTCGAGTGCGCCGGCCCGCGACATGAGCCCGATCGACGTGGCGAGCGACCCGACGCCGACGCCGAGCAACACACCGCCGGCGATGATCTCCCGCTTCGCGCGTCGCGGGGCGCGTGGGTCGACGGGCGGCGGCGGTCGATCGACGACGGGCGCGGGTGCGACGACCACGGCGGCCGGTGCGGGCGAGGGCTCGCGGTCGCGCAAGCGGGTGGCCTCGGCGAGCATCTCGCTGGCCCGCACGTAGTCCTGCCGCTCGGTCGCGGTGAGCTGCTCCTGGCGGATGCGGAGGTGCGCGAGGTAACCGTCGAGCAGGTTCACGATCCGCGACAGGCGATCGGCCTGGCCATCCAGCTCGTAGGCCCGCAGGTGCGCCCGTGCCAGATCGAAGGCGAGGACCTGGCGCTCGTGGGCGTGGTCGGGCACGTCGGCGAGCGACGCCCGGGCTGCCGTCCATTCCTCGGCGGCGGTGTCGTACTGACCGATCTCGTAGGCCCGCAGCCCGGCCGCGAAGTGGGCCCGCGCAGGGGCTGCCGGATCGTCCGGAACCTCGAGCGAGCCCTCGATGGCGGGAGCGTCGATCGGCGCCGGTGCCGGTGCCGCCGCGACCGACGTCGGCAACGCCGAGAGCACCGCGGCCGCCAGCGCGAGCCATGGATTGCGTGCACGCAGGACGGCCGGCGAAGCGACGGGCGAGGCGACAGGAGTCCGTGTCATGGGCATTCGAGGTGGTGGTATCGCGCGGCGCCAAACCGATTGCGTCAATCGTCGCCGGGCTCGGTGTCCCGCACCAGACCCGCCGCCCAGTCGTCGCGCCGCGAGATCGTGGAGTGGGCCAGGCCCGGATCGCCCGCGAGCGCGTCGATGTGCTCGGCCAGCAGCGCCCGCGCCTTTCGTAGCCGGGTGCGGATCGTCCCCTCCGGCGCGCCGAGCACCTCGCCCATCTCGCGCGCGCTCAGGTCCTCCCAGTAGAACAGCTCGACGAGGATCTGGTGATCGATCGGCAGGCGCCGCAGCGCCGCGAGCACGAGGGCCTGCTCGCGCCGGCGCCCGACCGCCGAGCTCGGCGAGGGCGCACCGTCCGCGATGCTCTCGCGATCGGGATCGATCGGAGTGCCGGCCTGCCGACCGCGGGTCAGGTGCGTCAGCAGCTGGTTGCGGGCGATCGAGAAGAGATACGTCCGAAAGCTCGAGTCGCCGCGGAACCGATCGCGGGCCTCGAAGCACGCCAACATCGTGCGCTGCACGAGGTCATCGGCGACGGCCTCGGCCTTGTTGCGGAAGAAGCGGTACAACGCATCGAAGTGGCGCTCGAACAGCGCGCTGGCGGCCTCGGGATCCCCGGCCCGCCAGCGCTCGAGCAGCGCATCGTCGGCCTCTTCGATCATCGAGCGCCATCTTAGCGCCAGTGGCGACCCTGCTATGCTCCGGGCGTCGACGATGCCCGACGCGCACGACCCGGACCCGACGCCTGCCGCGCCCACCGGGGCGCCTGCCGCCGTGCGGGCCCTCGTGAAGGCCCGGTTGCTGCGGGCGACGCTGGGCGAGCACGCCGCGGCGCGTCCGCTGCTCGACGGCCGCTATCGCCTCGTCCGCGAGATCGGTCGCGGGGCCACCGGGACGGTGTGGGAGGGCGTGCACGACACACTGCGGCGGCCCGTGGCGATCAAGTTGCTGCGGGGATCCGGGGCGCCCGATGCCTCGGCTCGGCTGCTGCGCGAGGCGATCGCGGCGTCGTCGATCGGCCACGAACACATCGTCGACGTGATCGACTTCGGCGTCGACGCCCAGGACCAGGCGTACCTGGTGATGGAGCTGCTCGTCGGCGAGTCGCTGGCCGCCTGGCTCGAACGACACCGGAGCATGCCGGCGTCCGAGGCGATCGAGGTGCTGCTCGAGCTGGCGGACACGCTCGCGGCGGCCCATCACGCCGGCATCGTGCACCGCGACGTCAAGCCCGCGAACGTCTTCCTCGTGCGCGGCGCCGACGGCCGTCGGCACTGCAAGCTCCTCGACTTCGGGTTGTGCAAGCCGATGGCGTCCGGATCCACGGATCTCACCGTCACCGCGGACGGCTCGGTCCTCGGCACGCCGACGTACATGGCCCCCGAGCAGATCCGCGGCGACGAGGTCGACCCGCGCGTCGACGTCTACGCGCTGGGCTGCGTCGCGTACGAGCTCGTCGTCGGGCAGCCCCCGTTCGTCGGATCCAAGGCGGCGGTGTTCGAGGCCCACCTGCGCGCCGCGGTGCCGCGGGCGTCGCAGCTGCCCGCAGCGCTCGCGGACGCGATCGACCGCGCGCTGGCGAAGGCGCCCGGGGATCGGTTCGCGGACATGAGCGGGTTCGCGGCGGCCCTGCGCGCCGCCCTCCGCCCGCGGGAGGAGGCGACCGCGACCGTGCCTGCGATCCCGCGGCCACGCCGGCGTGCGCTCCCGTGGTTCGGGGCAGCGGCGACCCTCGCGATCGCGGCGAGCGCAGGTCTGCGTCGGCCCGCCGATGCGCCCACCATCGAGGCCCCGGTGCCGTCGATCGCGACGATCGAGCCGGCCGCCGCCCCCGTCACCCTCCCCACGGCGTCAGCCCCGAGCGCCGCGCGCGGAGCGACGCCGATCGCAGCGGTCGCCGTCGGGCCGACGCCGACCGTGCCGCAGAAGCCCTCGCGTCGCCGCGCCGCGCCCCGCACCAAGCCGCCGGTCGAGGTGGCGCCCGCGGAGCCAGCGGAGAAACCACCGGCGCCCGCCCTCGTCGACGGCATCCGCGATCCGTTCGCCGATCGCTGAGGCGCCACGCGCGACGCGACCGTGCGGCATGATGGACCTGGTGCCCTCGGATCGCGACACGCCGCCGCGCGACGCGGAGTTCGAACCCGCGGACCTCTCGCGCTTCGTCGAGTGCATCTGGACGCGATCGGAGAGCGCACCGGCTCACCCGCACCGCATCCTGCCCGACGGGTGCGCCGACTTCATCTTCGCGCTCGGCGACGCGCCCGAGGCGTTCGTGGTCGGACCGATGACGACCGCAGCCGTCGTGCCCCCGCGACCCGGCGCGATGATCGGTGTCCGATTCCGGCCCGGGATCGCAGCGACGCTGCTGCACGCGCCGTTGTCCACGCTCACCGACGCGAACGTCGCGCTGACGACGTGGTGGCCCGACGCGCCGCGCATGCTCGACGCACTGCAGTCCACCGACGACGTGCGCGTGCGCGTGGACCTGGTCGCCGCGCGTCTGCGGGACGCGCTGTCGCGGCGCGCCGCGATCGATCGCGTGCTCGAGCACGCCGCGGCTCGCCTCACCGGTGCCGACGCGCCGACGATCGGCGAGCTCGCCCGCGAGCTCGGCCGCAGCCGCCAGCACCTCGCGCGCCGCTTCACCGCGCAGGTCGGGCTCGGGCCGAAGGTCTTCGCGCGGATCATGCGGTTGCGTCGGGTGCTGCACGGACTGCGCCGCGATCGACCGATCGATTGGGCCGAGCTCGCGGCGCGCCACGGCTTCGCCGATCAAGCCCACCTGACCCACGACTTCAGCGAGCTCGTCGGGCTCACACCGACCGCGTGGGCCCGCGGTTCCATTTCTCCAAGACACCCGGTCGGCGCAGGGTCAACCTCGGCCTCGCCATGAACACTGTCCTGCCCGCAGGCGCGCTGCGCCGCCTGTCCCCCAACCTCATCGTCGACGCGATCGAGCCGTGCCTGGCGTTCTGGGTCGACCGGCTCGGCTTCAGCCGGATCGCCGAGGTCGAGCACGGCGATCGCCTCGGCTTCGTGCTGCTGCAGCGCGACGGCGTCGAGGTGATGCTGCAGAGCCTCGCCAGCGTCGCCGACGACGTTGCGCCGCTCGCGGCCGAGAGCTTCCGTGCGAGCCTCTACCTCGAGGTCGCCGACCTCGCGCCGATCCGTCGTGCCCTCGAGGGCGTCGCCCGTGTCGTGCCCGAGCGGAGCACGTTCTACGGCGCCGACGAGATCATCGTGCGCGATCCGGCGGGCAACGTCGTCGCCTTCGCCCACCGACCTGGCGCCGCCACGTGAAGGCCCGCGACGGCCGGCGCCATGCACGGGGCGTCGGAGCTCCTCCGACGCCTTGGCTTCCTCGGAAAGGTCCTGCTCCATGTCGCGTCGCGCGTCGTCGTGGGTGTTGTCATCGTGCCTGTCGTCATCGTGGGTGGTCGCGTGCTCGGGGGACGACGGTGCGGCCGATCCCTCCACCACGGGGTCGGACCCCGACACCTCGGCGGGGACGAATCCGACCGCGGAGACCTCGGCGGGCGACAGCGGCACGTCGACCGACGCCACGACCACCGCCGCCGACTCGAGCACCGGCGATCCCGTCGTGATGATCGAGCCGGGCGCGGTGTGTCCCCTCGACGAGCGCATCGGCCTGGTCGAGATCTGGTCGGCCGACGGCGTCGGCTCCGTCCGCGGGACGATCTACGATCGCCCCGATCCGTGGATCGGCCCGCCGAGCTGCAGAACGCCTCCTGCGCCTTCCATCGGTTCTCGACCACGTCGTGCGGGCCGTGCGACGGCGACGACGTGTGCAGCTTCGAGGGCGAGTGCGTCGCGCCCCGGCTCGCGCACACCGACGCGGTGCTCGACGTCACCATCGACGGCGACACGGTCAGCCTCGCCGCCGACCCGATCACGGGCGCGCTGTTCGGCGACGTCGATGGCGAGGCCGACGTCGTCCTGCGCCTGCGCTTCGGCGACGTCGACCTCGAGCTGCCCGCGCTGGCCTACGCGCCGGCGCCAGAGGGACTCACGGTCGTCGGCGAAGGCGACGCGACCACGCCGGAATCGGTCGATGCGAGCTGGACCCCGCGCGACGACGGCAGCCGCGTTCGCACGGTGATCCCGATCAACCACCACGCCGGCGGGCCGACGTTCACCGCGTGCGACGTGCCGACCAACACCGGCAACCTCCACGCCGACGCCGGCATGCTGGTGCCCCTGGCGACGATCACCGGCCTCGAGTTCCAGGGCCTCGACGTCAGCCAGACCGCGGCGGCCCACATCGACGCGGGCTGCGTGGAGTTCCGCATCGGTCGCCAGGTGCACGACGGCGTGACGTGGCCGTAGCCGGCACCTTGACGGCGCCGGGGCACCACGCCAAGATCCTCCGAACTTGTCGCGCGCGCTCATCACCGCGGCGGCGAGGCGGCGGTCATGCCTCGTCGCCCTGCTGCTGGTCTTCGCCTTCGCGCTCCAGCAGATCGGGATGACGCGCGTGGTCGATGGGTGCTGCGACGACGGCGACGGCGCCGTCGCGCACGCCGATGATTGCAGCGAGGCCGACGAGCCCGGCGGCTGCGCGCCGTCGTGCACCGACTGCGGCGGCTGCCCCGGCCCGGCGCGCGTGGTGATGTCCTCGCCCGCGCTCGCCCTCGGGCCCGCGAGCACGCACCCCCTCGCGGTGCACCCGGTCGCCCTGGCGATCGGTCGCAATCCCCATCTGCGGCTCGAACGTCCGCCCCGCGCCTGACGCGGTCGAACCTTCGAAGTCCACGCGCCGCGTCGCGCCCGTTCATCCCGGGCAAGACGTCGCGCTGCTCGTGTCGTCGTCGGCACCGCGTGCCCACGGCTCGACCCACGAACGCCGCGGAGATTTCCTGTGCACCTCATCACGCTGGTCCTGGGCGGCCTGTTCGCCCTGTCCCCACCCCGAGTTTCCGACGACGCGCCTCCGGGCGGACCGGACGACTGTCGACGCCTCGACACCCCCGGCGCCGCGGCGCGGTGCGCCGTCGATCGCGGCCCCGCGATCGCGATCGCCGAGGCCGATATCGCGATCGCCCGCGCGCACCGTGACGGCGCCAAGGTGTTGCTGCCGAGCAACCCGACGCTCGACCTCCTGGTCGCGCGCCGCAGGGGCCCCAGCGATCGCGACGTGAACGTCTACGGCACTCTGCGGCAGGAGGTCGAGATCGCCGGCCAGAGGCGCCTGCGCGTGCGGGTCGCCGACGCCGAGATCGACGCGAGCCAGGCCGACGCCGCCGCGGTGCGACGCACGCTCGCGGCCCGGGCGATGCTCGCCTACTACGAGGTCGTCGCGGCGCAGCGCCTCGAGGCCGACATCGGCAAGGTCGTCGAGGTCGCGCGCGCGCTCGAGACCCTTGCCCGCGAGCGCGTGGACGCCGGCACCGCCGCAGGGCTCGAGCTCGAGCTGACCCGCGCCGCGCGGGTGGTCGCCGCCCGCCGATGGCTCGACGCGCGTCGTCGGGCCGCCCTCGCCCGCACCACCCTCGCGAGCCTCGTCGCCGCCGTCGACGGCGTCGAGGTGAGTGGCGAGCTGCGCCCGCTGGAGTCCACGCCGGCGCGCCCACGCCCCGAGCTGGAGGGATCGGCGGCCCGCATCCGGGCGTGGGAGAGACGCACCGCGGTCATCAAACGCGACCGCGTGCCCGAGGCGAGCTTCGTCGCGACGGTGCAGCGCGATGGCTTCGGTGAGTTCGTCGCCGGCGGCGGCATCTCGCTCGGGATCCCGCTGCCATCGCCCCTGGGCCGCACGGCCCGCGCGGAGATCACGGCGTCCCACGCCGAGGCGCGCCGCGCCCGGGGCGAACGCGAGATCGTGCGGCGCTCGATCGATCTCGAGGCCTCCAGCGCGACCGCAGAGCTCGCTGCGAGCCGCGAGACGCTCGCGCTGTACGAGCCCGCGATCACGCAGAGCGCCCGCGAGACGCTCGACGCCCTCGGCGCCGCGCTCGCGGCCGGGCAGCTCGAGCTTCGCGACGCGCTGCTCGCCCAACAGAGCCTGCTGGAGCTGCTCGCGGGGCAGCTCGAGGCCGAGCACCGCGTCTGCATCGCCGCGGTCGAGCTCGCCCACGCCAACGGTGCCGATCTGGAGGCGCTTCGATGAGACGACTGCACGCAATGATCCTCGGCCTCGTCGGGCTCGCCTCGATCACCGCCGGCTGCCCCAAGCCCGCCGCCGAAGAACACGGTGACGAACACACCGAGGAGCACGAGGAGCACGTCGACGAGCCCGCCCATGGTGAGCTGCCGACGCGGGTCCAGCTCGCGCCGGAGCTCGCCGAGGCCGCGGGGATCGTCACCACCGCGGTGCGCCGCGAGGTGTTGGTCCGCACCGTGCGGGTCGTCGGACAGATCGAGCCCGATCCCGATCGCGTGTCGCGGATCGGTGCCCGCATCGCAGGCACCCTGGCGTCGATCGAGTTCCGCGAGGGCGACCTCGTCACCGCAGGCCAGCGGCTCGCGACGATCCGCGCGCCTGATCTCGGCTCGTTGCGGGCGCAGCGGACCTCCACGGCCGCGCGACTCGCCGCCGCCAAGGCGCAGCTCACCCGACTCGAGGGGCTCGAGGCCAAGCGGCTCGCCGCGGCGCAGGACGTCGTCGTGGCGCGGGCCACCGTCGCCGAGCTCGAGGCGGATCTCGCCGGCGCCAGCCAGCAGCTGCGCGCCCTCGACCTCGGCCGCGAGCAGCGGGCGCGCCCCGGCGAGTTCGTCGTCGTGGCGCCGCGGGCCGGCGTGGTCATCGGCCGTTCGGCGGTCGTCGGCGACCCGGTCACGCCCGACACCGTGCTCGGCACCATCGCCGATCTCGGCGAGGTCTACTTCGCGGCCCGCGTGTTCGAGCGCGACCTCGACGACATCCACCTCGGCGCGACCACCGAGGTGACGCTCAACGCCTACCGCGGCGATCCGTTCGTCGGCACCATCGAGCACATCGGCTACGTCGTCGACGACGCGGCGCGGACGATCCTCGCCCGGGTGCTCCTGCGCAACCGCGACGCGCAGCTGCGTGTCGGGCTGTTCGGCACCGCCGCCGTCGCGCTGTCCGAGCCGAGCGCGGCCGATCCAGTGCTGGTCGTCGCCCGCAGCGCCCTGACCCAGATCGGCGGCGAGTCGGTGGTGTTCGTGCGCGAGCCCGACGGGCACTACGAGGTCCACCCCGTGGTCCTCGGCGCCTCGTCGCCGGGCAAGCTCGAGATCGTCCACGGCCTGCGCGAGGGCGAGGAGGTCGTCACCGAGGGCGTGTTCACCCTGAAGAGCACGATGCTCCGCAGCACCTTCGCCGAGGAGCACCACTGATGGGCCTGCTGTCTGCCATCGTCGAGTGGTCGCTGCGCAACCGCCCCGCGGTGCTGCTCGCCACGCTGCTCATGATCGGGCTCGGCCTGCGCGCGGCGACCCGACTGCCCATCGACGCGGTCCCGGATGTCACGAGCATCCAGGTCCAGGTCATCACCTCGTCACCTGCGCTGTCGCCGGTCGAGATCGAGAAGTACGTGAGCGTGCCGGTCGAGCGCGCGCTCGCGGGCCTGCCCAAGGTCACCGAGGTCCGGTCGATGTCGAAGTACGGCATCTCGCTGGTGACGGTGGTGTTCGAGGACGGCACCGACATCTACTTCGCGCGCCAGCTGGTGAGCGAGCGGATGGCCGCGGCCCGCGACGCGGTGCCGCGGAGCTTCGGCGAGCCCGAGATGGGCCCGATCACGACGGGGCTCGGCGAGATCTTCCAGTTCACCGTTCGCAACCCCGAGCTCGACCTCATGAAGCTCGAGGAGCTCCTCGACTGGGAGATCGCGCCGGCGCTGCGGACCGTGCCCGGTGTCGTCGAGCTCAACAGCATGGGCGGCAAGAACCGCCAGTACGAGATCGTCGTCGACCCCGAGCGGCTGCTCTCGCTCGGACTCTCGCTCGGCGAGGTCGTCGCCGCGGTCGAGCGTTCCAACGCGAACGCCGGCGGCGGCTACCTCGAGCACGCCGACGAGCAGATCGTGATCGGCACCCAGGGTCTCGTGGGCAGCCTCGCCGACCTCGAGCGCGTGGTGCTGGGGGCCACGCCCCAGGGCGCACCGATCACCGTGGGCATGATCGGCGATGTGCAGTTCGGCGCGCGCCTGCGCCACGGCGCGGTGTCGATGGACGGCGAGGGCGAGGTGGTCGTCGGCGTCGTGATGATGTTGATGGGCAGCAACGCCCGCACCGTCACCGCCGCGGTCGAGGCCAAGCTCGCCGAGCTGCACGACAGCCTGCCCGAGGGCACGGTGATCGAGCCGTTCTACGACCGCGCGCTCCTGGTCGATCGCACGATCCGGACGGTCGCGACCAACCTCGCCGAGGGCGCGGCCCTGGTGATCATCGTGCTGCTGGTGCTGCTCGGAGATCTCCGCGCGGGGCTCGTCGTCGCGACGACGATCCCGCTGTCGATGCTGTTCGCGGTGATCGGCATGGAGGCGATGGGGCTGTCCGGCAACCTCATGAGCCTGGGCGCGGTCGACTTCGGGCTCATCGTGGATGGCGCGGTGATCGTGGTCGAGAACGCGGCGTGGCGGCTGTCGATGGCCCAGCACGCCGAAGGACCATTGAGTCCCGCCCGACGCCTCGAGATCGTCCAGGCCTCGACGCTCGAGGTCCGCCGCGCGACCGTCTTCGGCGAGATCATGCTCGCGGTCGTGTACATCCCGATCCTCACGCTGCAGGGGATCGAGGGCAAGCTGTTCCAGCCGATGGCGATCGTCGTGTTGCTGGCGCTCGGCGGCGCGTTCGTGCTGTCGCTGACGCTGGTGCCGGTGTTGACGAGCCTGTTCGTCCGACCGCGCGAGCACGTGCAGACGCCGGTCATCCGCGCCGCGCTGTGGCTGTATCGGCCGGTGCTCCGCGGCGTGCTGCGCTGGCGTTTGGCCACCGCCGCGCTCGGCGTCGCGGCCCTGGCGTGGGGCTGGGTCGTGGCGGTGGGCATCGGCGCCGAGTTCGTGCCGACGCTCGACGAGGGCGACGTGCTGATCGAAGGCCGACGGCTCCCTGGCGTCGCGCTGTCGACCACCGTGCGCACCGACGACCGGATGCAGCGGGCGCTGCTGGAGATCCCGGAGATCCGCCACGTCGTGTCGAAGTCCGGCGCCCCCGAGCTCGCCAGCGACGCGATGGGCATCGAGCAGACCGACGTGTTCATCTCGCTGGTCGATCGCGAGCAGTGGCGCGAGGGCCTGACCAAGGAGGCGCTCGCCGACGAGATCGCCGAGGCCGCCGAGGCCGCCGTGCCCGAGGTCGCCTCCGGGATCTCGCAGCCGATCGAGATGCGCACCAACGAGCTGGTCGCGGGCGTGCGATCGGACATCGGCGTGATCGTCTACGGCCCGGACCTCGCGACGCTCGGCGACATCGCATCGCGCATCGCCGACGCCGTCCGCGACGTGCCGGGCGTGGTCGACCTGCAGGTCGAGCAGGTCGCGGGCCTGCACTACCTGCGCATCGTCCCCGATCGCCGCGAACTCGAGCGCTACGAGCTGACGATCGACGACGTCAACCTGGTCGCGCAGAGCCTGTCGGTCGGCCGCGACGCCGGCGTCGTGCTCGAGGGCGACCGCCGCTTCGACATCGTGGTCAAGAGCCGCCACGGGTTCGCCGGCGACATCGAGGCGATCGCCAGCTTGCCGCTGCGGACGCCGCGGGGGCAGATGATCTCGCTCGGCGACATCGCCGAGATCTCGATCGCCGACGGCCCCGCGGTGGTCAACCGCAGCGCCCAGAGCCGTCGGCTCATCGTGCAGTTCAACACCCGCGGCCGCGACCTGGTGTCGGTCGTCGAAGACGCCCAGGCCGCGGTCGCCGAGGTCGCGCGCCCCGACGGCTACCGCATCGAGTGGGGCGGCATGTTCGATCACTACCTGAGCGCGCGTGCCCGCCTCAGCGTCATCGTTCCGTTCGTCTTGGTCGCCATCGTGTTCCTGCTGTGGATGGCCTTCGACGCCCTGGGTCCCGCGCTGCTCATCTTCAGCGGCGTCCCCTTCGCGACCGTGGGCGGCGTGCTCGCGCTGTCGCTGCGCGACATCCCGTTCTCGATCTCCGCCGGCGTCGGCTTCATCGCCCTGTTCGGCGTCGCGGTGCTCAACGGCCTCGTGCTCGTCGGCGTCGCCCGCGATCACGAGGCCGAGGGCATGTCGCGCGCCGAGGCGATCGCGGCGGCCTGCCAGCGACGCCTGCGTCCGGTGCTGACCACGGCGCTCGTCGCCGCGCTCGGCTTCGTGCCGATGGCGCTGTCGGTCGCGCCGGGCTCCGAGGTGCAACGACCGCTCGCGACGGTGGTGATCGGCGGGTTGATCAGCGCGACGCTGCTGACGTTGGTGGTGCTGCCCGCGCTCTACGCCCTGGCGGGACGGAGGCGCGACAACTCGCCGTCGACGTAGCCGAGGAGATTCCGGGCCTGCTCACCGAGCACATCGATGCGCTCGATCCGCAACACATCCTTGGCGAACCCGTCGAGGACGAGGGAGTAGCTCTCCGTGAAATCGCCGCCGGCGTCTACGGCGGCGCCCGACACCGAGGGCACCCGACCGAGCTCCAGCTGCGCCCGACGCACGAGGCCAAAGGCCTCGAGCACCACGCCGATGGCGCTGACGAGGCGCTGCATCGTCTCCTCTTCGCCCGCGCGGCCATCGTCGACGCCGACGTTCCAGGCGTCCCGGACCGCGCTGCCGCGACTGCTCGCGATGTCGCCGAGGCAGCTGACCAGGAGCGTGCGCGCCTCTTCGAGATGCGCGAGCGCGGCGGCGCGTCTCGCCGCCGGGGGCATCGCCGCGATCTCGGCGCGCAGCTGTGCCTCTCGGTGGGCCGCCCACCCTTCGCCTCCCTCGTGGCCACACGAGCTGCAGCGATAGGCGCCAGGGGCGAGGCGATCGACCATGGGGCTGTTGCACGCGACGCAGACGTCGTCGGCTCCATCGGCGCCGGCGCCGTCGACCCGGTCGCGTCGGCCGCGGAAGAAGTCGTAGATCGAGCGCAGCATCGGTGAGAAGACAGTGCCCGACCGGCCGGCGTGGTTCCACTGCCGGGGTGGGATGGGGCTCGGCTCGGGCTGCCGCTCCCGACCTGCCCGGCGTGACGGCCTGCCCGGCGTGACGGCCGTCATGGAATCCGCTGAATCGCCGCGCGGCCGAGCCCGTCGGGGAATTCACATGCTCCGATCTGCGCAGTGTCTCGCCCTCGTCGCCGCCTCGATGCTGACCGGATGTGTGTGGACCTCCGATGGCGGCTTCACCGAGCGCTACGTCTCCGACTGGGAGGGCACGGTGCAGAGTGAGCCAGGATCGTGGGCCGGCGAGCCGATCGTGATCGCGGGGGACGGCGGGCAGGTCACGATCGTCGGCGTCGAAGGCCGCACCAACATCTCGCTGACCGCTCGATTCTCCGCCGGCGCGCGCAGCCAAGCGGACGCAGAGGCGGCGTTCGTCGACGTGCACGAGTCACTGTCGATCGAGCTGCGTGACGGAGCTTGGGTGGTCGAATGCAACGAGGCCCGTGAGACCCACGGCTCGGCGGTCCCCAGCGCGACGGGGTGCGCGGCGATGGTGCTCGAGATCCCCGCGGGCAGCGAAATCCAGCCCCTGTCGCTGCGGGCGTGGACCTCGTTCGGCGGCATCCATGCCTCCGGGATCGTCGTCGAGCATCTCGATCTGGACGCACCGATGGGCTTGGTCGCCGACGTGGTGCCGACCGACGGCGCCACGCTGCGCCTGTGGGGCGGTGATCTGGTCAGCGGCATGTGTTCGAGCTGGCTGCGCGTCCCCGAGGACACCGCGTTCGGGTCGATCGAACTCACCGTCGCCGGGGCCGAGCTCGGCTACGTCGGCGATGATCCCGACGACCCGGAGTTCTGGCTCGAGGTCGGGATCCGCGGCTTCGACGACGCCCCAGCCCTGCCGTCCCGTACCGGTCACACCACATGGAGCCGTGACGCCGACGGGCCGTTCGTGGAATCCGCGATCGTGCGCGCCGATCTGGGCAAGGCGATCGTGACCACCGACGCGGTCCCCGATGCGGATGGCGCGACGTTGTGCGCGTCGTGGGAGCTCGGCGAGGGCTGGGGAACGCCGGAGTGAGCGGACCGACGCGGCCGTGGTTCACCCGCGCGCCCGCGCCTGGTCGATCTCCGCTTCGAGTACCGCGTTGCGGGCTCGGTAGTGTGCGACGCAGACCTCGAGATCGACCGACTCCATCCGTGCGAGGGCCCGGCCGATCGCGCCGGTGATCCACTCGCGGCGATTGCCGAAGGCACCGCCGCCGAGCAGCGTGAGCCACACCTTGCGTCGACCCGCGAGCACGGCCGCGCGCAGCGTCGCCTCGTACGCCGCGTCGAGCACGAGCGTCGCGAGCGGCTCCCAGTCGTCGAGGCCGACGGAGCTATAGCCGCACGACAGCGCGGAGCAGAACACCTGGGTCACGTGCGACGGCTTGGACGGCGCGGCGTAGCGCGTCGCGAACGTGACCTCGACGTCGCGGTGCAACCCGACCTTGACCGCGCCGAGCAGCGCCTCGCGATCGTGGCCGCCCAGCGCGGCGCGGAGCCGTCCGAGCCGGGCCTGATCGGAGTGGGTGTAGCCGTTGACGACGTCCCAGTACGCGCCGCGATCGCCGAGCATCGCCGCGAGCTCGTCGAGGTTGTCGAGCTGGCGCTCGCGCGTCTGCCCGGGTACGCCGCCGACGTCGACGAAGTAGTTGCGGACCACCGTCGCCGCAGCCGCGGCCAGCGAGCACGCCGGTCCCTGGGTCGGATCGAACGCGTAGCCGGTGACACCGTCCTCGGGCACCACCTCGGGACCCGCGAACTCGAGGCAGTTGAACTGCGACGCGACCTGGAACACCGCGTCGGCGTTCTCGGGTCGTGCGTGGAGCTCGAGCACGTCACCGGTGACCTCGTGCCGCAGCTGCAGGCGGCCAGGCGCGGCGCCCTCGGTCTGCGCGCGCAGCCACGCGAGCGACGGCGTCGTGAAGGCGCCGATCCCATAGGTGCGGCCGTTGACCTTCGAGCGCAGCCGCACGCCCTCGACCGCGAACGAACGCTGGGTCGACGCCCAGTCGCCCTCGACGAACCCGAAGAGCTGCTCGAACCAGGGGTGGGGATGCCGAGGCATGGACGTCCATCGTATGCCCTCGGCGCCGCTGCGAAAATCCACCACATTCCCCCGCGTGCGCGACGGTGACATCCTGCACGCGTGCTCGGGTGTCGAGGCGCCGCACCGCCTCGGGGGAACGCTCGAGCACCCGGAACGTCTTGGTGACTCCATGCACCGGAGTCACCAAGACGAACCCGGACTTCCTCCGCGTCGCTGCGCGCGGCGTCACCGCCACGGATCGGCGAGGTCCGGATCGGTCAGGAACGCGTCGTCGGTGAGGGCGGCGAGGAACGCCAGCAGATCCGCGCGATCCTGGGCGCCCGCGGCGTAGTGGTCGAGGACCTCGTCGAGCGTCGCGATGCTGCCGTCGTGCATGTAGGGCGCCGTGACCGCGATGTTGCGCAGCGTCGGCACACCCCACGGGTTTCGTTTCGACGGCGCTTCACGGACGGGGCTCGATCTCCCAGATCGTCATGCCCGCCGCGTCGTCGCGCAGCGCCACGTGGATCCCGAGCAGCTCGCGTCGCGCCTCGTCGATGCCGCCCAACGGACCGCCGTCCGGCGCGACCAGGTAGCGGGTGCCGAGCACGCGCAGCGCCACGATCCCGCGGCCGTGCGGCAGCATCTTGGCCGCGTGCGCCGCTCGGTTGTGCGGCTCGGGGAAGTAGCTCGAGTAGCCGTTGACCATCGGGTGACCGTGCGCGAGGCCGAGGAGCATCGCGGCGGCCGTGTCCTCGTGATCGCAGACGTCGCCGGTCGGAGCAAAGGGGATCCACGCGATCGGGGCGTCCACCGGCGTGTCGTCCCGCAGCCACGTCAGCCACGCGGTGTCGGGGTTCGGCAGCACCGTCCAGCGCGGCGCCGGCGGGGTGAGCTCGACGATCAGGAGCACCGCCGCGATCCACACCCACCGCGGCCCGACACGGCGCGCGCGCATCCGGATCTGCAGTGCGCGCAGGCCCAGCATCGCGAGCGCGACGACACCGAGCTGCGCGAGCACGATCGCCCGGAACACCGCCCGGATCTGCCCGTAGCCCGGCACGTGGTCGGCGAGGAACTCGCTCGGCTCCCAGCCGAAGAGCACGATGCGGGGCGCGAACGCCAGCAGGCTCGCGCCGACGACGAGCGTCAGGAGCATCGCGATGTGGCGACGGCGACGGCGCGACGTCACGGGGACGATCGCACCCGCGGCGGCGGCGATGGTGCGCAGCGGCCCGGGATCGAAGGCGCGATCGGTCGGGTGCTTCGCCACGGCTGCCGCGGGCAGCGGGACGAGCCCCGACCACGGCACGCGCCACAGCTCGCTCGGCCGGCCCGCGCCGCGATCCTGGCTCTGCTCGGAGCGGCGCAGCCCGAGCGCCTCGAGCGTCGCGCGCTGCGGCAACGCAACCGGGGCCGAGCCGACCGCCGCGATCGCGAACGCGAGGATCGCAGGCACCACCACGCCGCCGCGCAGGTGATCGCGCCGCAGCAACCACGCGCCGCAGGGCGGCAGCAGCAGCGCCGTGGCCAATGTGAGCTGGCCGCACGTCGCGACGCCCGCGGCGGTCGCGAGGCCGAGCTCGATCGCGCCGCGACGCGCCCCACGGGCCGTGCGCGCCTCGAGCAGATCGCCCGTCGCCTGGATCATCCACACCAGCGGCCACACGCCCACCAACGGCAGGACCCCGAGCTCCTGGTGGACGAACGGGAGCAGCACCGCGATCGCACCACCGGTCGCCGCGAGCGTCGGCCCGGTGCGCAGGCGGATCAACCAGCGGCGGACGAACCAACCGTTGGCGACCAGACTCCCGAGCAGCGCGACGGTGGTGCAGCCCGCCAGCGAGAGGCCGAGGGCATGCGCGGGCCAGGTCAGCACCGCGAGCAACGGCATGGATTCCGACAGCGCCAGCGCGCCGTGGGTCGGGTGGAAGATCGGCGCGTCCCACCACGCCGCGGTCGACCACCACGCCGCGGGAGCGTCGAGGCGCAGGTGGGCCCAGCCGATCGCCCACGTCAGGGCGAACGGCACCGTGTCGCAGGGCTCGGTGCCCGCGACGACGGCGCCGGTCAGCGCGCCCCGGGGCGGTCGCAGCACCACGATCGCGATCGCGAGGTACGCGAGCAGCACGGCGGCGCTCCGGCTCGGCCCACCGCGGATGCGCAGCGTCACCGCGGCACGATAGCAAGGCGTCACGGATTCGAGGGTCGCCGCGCCCCGCTGGGCCCGCGCCTTGCTGGGGAAGGTGCGAAAATTGACCGCGCCATGGTGGGACTCGGACGCGTTGACGCTCCGGGGCCGCGGGATCGAAGCTCCCGGCCATGATCGACTCTGCTCGCACCCCCACGATCGCCCTCGCCATCGCGCTCGCCGGCCTCCTTCCCGCGCTCGGCTGCGGCTCCGACGACTCCGGCGACACGGGTGCGACGACCCACGATCACGACCACGGCGCCGAGACCAGCGCGACGGCGACCGCGACGGCGACCGCGACCGCGACCGCGACGGCGACCGAGACAGCCTCCGCCACCGCCACGGGCAGCACCGGGGATCACGATCACGGCGCCGAGACCACCGCGGGCGATCACAACCAGGACACCACCGCGGGCACCACCGACGATCACAGCGTCGACACCGACGCCGACGACCCGATCGTCGCCTACTGCGCGTGCATGCTGACCAACTGCCACGACCAGTACCACGCCAAGTGGGGCGAGGATCACGTGGCCTCCGAGGAGGCGTGCATGATGGAGGCCCAGGCGCTCCCCACCAACGGCGCGCCGATCGAGTCGGGCAACTTCCTCGAGTGCCGCCAGCACTTCTGCGACGCGGGCGCGGCCGACGAGGCGCTCTGCGAGAACGCGATCGGCAACGCCGTCTGCGTGTGATCCGTCAGCGCGTCCGCGAGGGGAGCACCGCCTGCAGCCCCAGCGAGCCGCCGACGTCGAAGTCCCGCCGCGGCGTCACGGGCACCTGCACCGACGCCGCGAGCATGCCCCAGGACGCGAAGCTCCACGACAGACCGCCGGTCACGTAGACGGCGGTCGTGCCGATCTCGCGGTCGAGCTCGGTGACCCGACCCGCGCGACAGAACGCGGCGCCGCCGTCGGGATCGCGGCACCAGCTCGCGACGCGCACGATCGCGAGCAGTCCGGCCGACGGCGCGAGCTTCCCCCAGAAGCGATAGCCGCCCTGGGCGCCCGCGCTGAGATCGATCGCGGTGCCGGCGGGTCGGGTCTCGATCGGCGCGACCGCGAGCACCTGCCAGAACGCGCGGTGGTAGTTGCGGGTGAACACCGCGTACGGCGACAGCACCCACGTGTGCCCGGGATCGGTGGTGAACCGCACCGTGCGCGTCGGCAGCGTCGCGTTGACACCGAAGCTGATCACGCGGTGGAACAGCTTGTCGGCGTGCAGCGTGACCCGGGTCAGCAGGCGCAGGCTGCCGAGACCGACCTTCGGCGCCTTGACGTCCTCGTCGATGATCTGCAGGGGGAGCTGCGCGCCGAACGAGACCCACGGGTGCGGCGAGTACTCGCCGAGGATCGACGTGACGTACGCCGAGTGCGGCACGAGCGAGGAGCGCTTCGATCGGCTCGCCTCCTGCAGCACGAGGATCCGCGACACCGCGGCGCCCGTGCCACCGCCGAGCGAGTTGAGGTTGCGGACCGCCTCCGAGGCGCCGTGGCCCGGGGTGTGATCGGCCTGCGCGATGCTCGGCCACGCGAGCGCGAGCGCGAGGCCCGACATGCGCAGTGCGATGCGGCTCATCGACGCGGCTCCCGGACGTCGTGGCAACCGACGCAGCCGCGGCGATCGTTGACCATCCACGTCGCGACGATCGGCGCGGCCGCGGCGATCGACGCGGCGTCGTGGGTGGATCCGTGGGCCTCGGCCTCGACCTGGGTGGGATGACAGCCGAGGCAGCTGGTGTCGCTCGCGGACGGCGACACGCCGTCGTGGTGCTTCGCGGCGCGGATGCCCGGCGCGAACGCAGGCAGACACGCACCGAGCAGCGCGGCGCCGAGGAGGATCGCCCGGGGCATCGACGCGGCGGAGGATACCCGCCGACGCAGCGCCGCGCCCCGTGGCGATTCTTCGCAGGCGCCTCGGCCGCGCGACCCCAGCCGACCCCGCAGTGAGCCGCAGGGCCGGGGTCGCGGTACCAGGGCGCGTCGCTCGAGGCACACATGACAGGAACTCGAATCCCATCGTTGGCCATGGCAGGACTCGTCGCGTGCACGCCGGGCGTCGTCGATCCCCCCGATGCGGGCGGATCGCTCGGGACGGCCGCCTCCTTCGGTGAGGAATCGACGGGCGACGACGCGGCGGACGGCAACGTCAGCGGGACGAGCGGCGCCGATCCGACCGGCGCGGGACCCACGGGCGATGCGTCCACCGACACGGGTCCCGGTGACGCGGAGTCGAGCGGAGGCGATACGCCACCGGCCGATGCCGACTGCGTGGCGCTCGTCACCGATCCGAGCGTCGGCTGGCGCGATGGCACGCTCGCGACCGATCAGGAGATCGTGGAGTGCCTCTGGTCCACCCTCGGACGACCGGTGGGCCACGGCGAGAACGCCAACGGAGGCTACGACCCCGACGGCGGCAGTCAGCTCGTGATCATCGATGCCGACGCCGCCCTGTCCGTCGAAGACCAGATCCTGGCGGCGATTGCAGGTGAAGAGCACGCGTGGATCGTCTTCGACAAGGACGACTTCGCCGACCCCTACGAGATCGGCCTCTACCGCGCCTTCTGCGACGACGCCGAGGTGCTCGCGGCGATCGATGGCACGAGCGAAGAGTGCGAGGACTACACGCAGTGGTGCGAGGCGCGGAACATCGACGCGGGCGACGCGTGCCTCGACGCGTTCTTCAACGTGGCCCTGAACGACGCCGAGCTCCCGATCCGCAACCCCGTCATCGGCTCGAACAAGACCATCGATGGTCGCATGAGCGCGGCGTACTTCCTGTTCAGCGGCTTCGCCATCGGTCGCGACAGCACCGGCGAACCCGTGGAGACCGCCACCGGCGTGATCCTCACCCACCTCGACTTCGTGGGCGCCGGCCACGTCGAGGACCACTACCTCGATCCCGACATGATCCGTTCGACCGGCGCATCGCACGACATCTGGATCCACAAGAACACCTTCGACACGACGGGCGACTCGGCGTTCGACGTGAAGGTCGGGGCCTACGGCATCACCATGAGCTTCAACCGCGTGGTGGACGTGCTGCGAGCGACGCTGCACGGCTCGAGCGACAGTCACGTCATCGACGTCCAGATCGCCACCACGATGCACCACAACGCGTTCGTGACCCGAGACGACTCCTATCTGACGCTCGGCAACACCGGTCGCCGCGTGCCGCTCATCCGCCACGGGCAATCGCACATCTGGAACAACCTGTTCGTGAACTACCGCAAGGATGTGCTCAGCCTCCGGGTCGGGGCCAGCGTGTTCCACGAGGACAACGCCTTCGTCGTGAGCGAGAGCCTGATGGAGAAGCCGACGGTGGAGGCCTCGCTCGAGGAGCTCCAGACCAACCTCGTCCGCGACATCGACGAAGGCAACTACCGCAGCGAGGGCAACTATCTCTGGTTCTCCGATGGCGCCTGCGTCATCGACGACGGCACCCAGACGGAGCTGTCGGCCGCGTCCGGTCGCGTCGATGATCCGAGCTACGGCGCCGATTCGCAGGCGACGATCTCCGACGTGCAGCGCGCGGCCGGTCAGGATCTCATCGACTACGTGAGCGCGACCGCGGGCAAGTACGGCGTCGCCCCGTTCAACTCTCCGCTCGCGGACACGATCGACGAGGTGCTCGCCGCACAGCGCGTCGCGTGTCAGTAGCGATCCGGCGCGGGACCCGATCCCGGCGAATTCGCCTATGCTCGGGGCCGTCGTGGCCACCCCGAGACCCCCGCGCCGCCCGGGCCCGCGCGTCGAACCCACCGAGCCCGTCGATCCGCTCCGCGCCGCGGTCGCGGCCCTCGATCCGACGGACCGCGATCTGCTCGTCGCCCTCGCCCTCGTGGTGAAGCCCGTCACGCGCAGCGACTGGACCGAGCTCGCAAAGCGCAACGGCATCACGCGGGCGAGCGGCCACGCGTTCGACACCAAGGCGCTCGAGCCCCACTGCGTGCGCCTCGTCGACGCCGGCCTCGTGGTGGTGCACCGGCCGACGCCGCACCAGACCCTCTACGACGTGCGGCCCGAGATCGCGATGCCGGTGCTGATCCAGGCCCGCGCCGAGGATCGACTGTCGCGCTTCCTCGCCGATCGCTCGCCACGGCGCGGAGCTTGGTTCGACCCGTGGATGACCAGCGCCGATCTCCGGCTCGCCGCAGTGACGGGCGACGTCGAGCTCGGCCGCCGCACCTTGGGCTTCGCGCACCTCGACCCCGCCGGTACCGCGCTGCAGATGATCACGGCGCTGGGCCGCACGCCCGAGATCGACTGGCTCGCGGTGCTGCCCAGTGACGCGCAGCGCATGGCGTACGTCGCCGGCATCATCCAGCTCGGGATCGCCACGCTCGACCGCGTGTCCGAGCCGCTGATCTCGCTCGCGCTGGCCTTCGGCGATCGCTCGCTCAACCTCGAGGTCGCGCGCCTGCTCGCGCTGGGCGGCCAGGCCGAGCGCGCCATCGCGATCGAGCCGCTGCCGAAGTACGGGCCCGAGGGCCTCGCGGTGATCTCGGCGTTCCACAGCGGCGACTGGGCACGGACCGCCGCCCTCGGCCAGGCCGCGATCGCGACGATGAAGGGCCGCAAGCGCCCGACGCTCCCCGAGGCCGAGGGCGTCTGCCACCTGTTCGCGACGCTGGTCGCCGCGGCCAGCGACCCGATGGCGCTGTCGGCCCTGCGCGCGCGCCTCGAGGCGGTCGCGCAGTCCGGTCGCGCGTTGCCGGGGCCGTATCGCGTGGCCGGCGTGCTGCACGACACCTTCGCCGGCGCCGCGCCACCGGAGTACGCCAAGTGCACGCCCGAGGATCGCACGCGCGGCTGGGACGAGGCCCTGGCCAACTGCCTGCACGATCGCTGGCTCGAGCCCACGCACAGCGTCCACGCGGCGGACTCCAGCCGCACCGCGATCGAGGCCCTCGTCCACGCGAACGCATCGCACTGGCGCGCGCACGCCGAGGCCCACGGCTTCGCGGCGCACGCCCGCGAGTTCGCGGCGATCCTCTCGACCGAGGCACCCGCGCGATCGATCGCGGCCGCGTTCCGCCGGCGGCCCGCCTGGGAGGCCGCGCTCGCCAGCCTCGAGACGCTCGCGGGCGCGGCGGCCGTCCAGGACGATCCCGTCGCGGTGGCGCAGCGCGAGCTCGTCTGGGAGCTCGCGATCCTCGGCCACCGCGTGTTCGTCACGCCGCGGATCCGCGCCGGCGCGCGGGCGAAGAAGGGCCAGAGCGTGCCGCTGTCGCGCCTGCAGGGCGGCGACGACGAGGCGTTGCTCACCGACGTCGACCGCCGCGTGATCGCGGGCGCCCAGCCCGATCGCTGGCGCCGCCCCAGCGGCCACGCGTTCGAGCTCGACGACGCCGCCGCGCTCGCCCTGGTCGGTCACCCGCGCGTGGTCGGCCCCGATGGCCTGCCGATCGCGATCGAGCGCGGCCCGGCGAAGATCCGCACCGTGCGGGTCGGCGAGGGCACCGAGGTCCGCCTGTCCCCCGCGTCGCTGCGCGATCACCCGCTGGTCGTCGTGCAGGCCACGCCTTCGCGCGTGACCCTCTACGAGCGCACGCCCGAGCTCACACGGCTCGCCGAGCTGCTGTCACGCGTCGGCACGCTGGCCGTCCCCGACGAGGGCCGCGATCGCCTCGCGCAGGCGCTGTCGCGGCTCACCGCGACCGCATCGATCGCCGTCGAGGGCGACTTGCCGATCGCGGGCGCCTCCGACGTCATCGCCGATCCGACCCCGGTGATGCAGCTGGCGTGGGACGGCACGATGCTCTCGGTCCGCGCCGCGGTCGCGCCGCTCGGCCCCGAGGGCCCGCACGTGCGACCGGGCATCGGCGCGACGGTGCTCGTCGCCGAGGTCGGCGGCACGGGCATGCGCCGGGCGACCCGCGATCTCGCGCTCGAGCGGCGCGGCTGCGAGGCGGTGCAGGACGCCTGCCCGACGCTCGGCGGTTTCGGCGACGGCGAGCTGCACTGGGGCACGACGAGCATCGCCGATGCCCTCGCGATCCTGCTCGAGCTCGACGCGATGGGCGACGCGGTGCGCCTGCAATGGACCGAGGGCCAGCGCCTCGAGCTGCCGCGGCGCGTCGACCTCGAGCACCTGAAGCTGCGCGTCGGCCGTGGCCCCAAGTGGTTCGAGCTCGACGTATCGCTGCAGATCGACGAACACGCGGTGCTGCAGTTCCGCGATCTGTTGCGCGCGCGCGAGGGCCCGCGCTTCGTCGCCCTGCCGCGCGGCCGGTTCCTCGCGCTGTCCGACGAGCTGCGCGCGCGCCTCGAAGGGCTCGAGGCGATCGGCGAGGCCCACGGCAAGACCCTCGCGGTCGCCTCGGCGCTGCTGCCGATGGTCGAGGAGCTCGCCGTCGACGTCCCCGGCGCGAGCTTCGACGACGCGACACGGCAACGTCTCGCGCGGCTGCGGGAGATCCAGACGCTCGAGCCCCGGGTGCCGCGCGGCTTCGGGGCGACCCTGCGTTCCTATCAACGCGACGGTTTCGTGTGGCTGGCGCGCCTCGGCGAGGCTGGGCTCGGGGCGTGCCTCGCCGACGACATGGGCCTGGGCAAGACGGTGCAGGCCCTCGCGCTGTTGGCCCATCGCGCCAAGCAGGGGCCGGCGCTGGTGGTGTGCCCGACGTCGGTGGTGCTCAACTGGGTCGCCGAGGCCGCCCGCTTCGCGCCGACGCTGCGCATCGTTCCGCTCGCGACGTCAGAGGATCGCGTGGCCGCGGTGCGCGACGCGGGCCCGCGCGACGTGGTGGTGTGCAGCTACACGCTGCTGGGCACCGAGATCGAGACGCTCGCCGCGCGACACTTCGCGACCGCGGTGTTCGACGAGGCCCACGCGCTGAAGAACCCGCGCACGCTGCGGGCGACCGCGGCGCGCCGCATCGATGCCGACTTCCGCGTCGGCCTCACGGGCACGCCGCTGGAGAACCACCTCGGCGAGCTGTGGAGCCTGTTCGCGACGCTGGTCCCCGGACTGCTCGGCGCGCAGGCCGACTTCGAACGCCGCTTCGCCGCGCCGATCGCCGCGGGCGCGCGCGAGTCGGCGAACCGCCTGCGCGCGCTGCTGCGTCCGTTCATGCTGCGGCGGCTCAAGTCCGCGGTGCTCGACGAGCTGCCCGCGCGCACCGAGATCACCCTGCGCATCGCCCCGAACCCCGAGCAACGCGCCTTCTACGAGGCGGTGCGTCGCCGCGCCATCGAACACATGGCCG
Source organism: Nannocystaceae bacterium (assembly GCA_044344875.1). Classification (GTDB taxonomy): domain Bacteria; phylum Myxococcota_A; class Polyangia; order Nannocystales; family Nannocystaceae; genus Xiheibacterium. Next base: position 60,371 of record JBIJCC010000034.1, on the reverse strand, counting down.
CGCTCGACCAGAAGAAGAAGCGGCTGGGCGTGCTCGCCGAGATCACCAAGCTGCGCCAGGCCGCGATCGATCCGCGGGTGCTCGACGCCGCGGCGCCCAAGGGCGCCAAGCTCGACGTGCTGTTCGAGCGGCTCGGCGAGCTGCGGGCCGAGGGCCACCGCGCGCTCGTCTTCACGCAGTTCCTCGGCAGCCTGGCGGCGGTGCGCGAGCGACTCGTCGACGACGGCTACGAGTTCTTCGAGCTCGACGGCTCGACGCCGGCGGCGCAGCGGGCCAAGCGGATCGATGCGTTCCAGGCCGGCGAGGCCGACGTGTTCCTGCTGAGCCTGCGCGCCGGTGGCCAGGGCGTGAACCTCACCGGGGCCGACTACGTGTTCCACCTCGATCCGTGGTGGAATCCGGCGGTCGAGGATCAGGCGACGGACCGCGCCCATCGCATCGGTCAGTCGCGACCGGTGACCGTGTATCGCCTGGTCACCGAGGGCACGATCGAGGAGAAGATCCTCGCGCTGCACGGGACGAAGCGCGAGATGGCCGAGGACCTGCTCGCGGGGCTCGAGCGCGCCGAGGGGCTGGACTTCGAGCAGCTGATGGGGCTGCTGGATGGCTGACCGCGAGGGCGTCGAGCGGCGTCGGCTCACCCGTTCTTGTACGCCCAGGAGCCGCCGCCCGAGCTGTAGTCGGTGACGAACAGGAACACGTCGTCGATGGCGTCGTACACGAGGGCATGGAATGCCTGCGTCCCGGGCGAGCCGCCCTGGACGGCCGTCGCGGTCCACAGGCTCGCCGCGGGATCGAACGTGTAGAACGTGTTGTCGAGGACTGCGCCGCCGATCACCTCGCGCGCCGCGTCGTAGTCGTAGCCGGGCTCCTGGTGATCGGGCGTCGGGCCCGTCGTCTCGACCATCGTCAGCACGGACGCCGCCGGGTCATCGCGATCGAGCTGCAGCGCGACGACCTGCACCGGTGATCCCCGCATGAAGTAGTAGAACGTGTCGGTCGGCGGGAAGTAGGTGAGGTGGTTGGCGTAGCCGAGGGCCGTGATGTCGACGTCGCCGCCGAGCGTGTCGAACGTGCCGACCATCGCGCGCGCCGCCGGATCGTAGATGCCGAGCCCCGCGGTGCCGAGTGACACGAAGTTGCGCGAGATCGGATCGTGCTCGACGCCCGCGAGCCCCGCGCTGAACTCGAGCGTGCTCTCGTCGGCGGAGAACGACCATGCGCCGGCGTCGAGGTCGAAGTGCGCGATCGGGCCGCCGATGTCGTTGCCGGCCTCCGAGCAGTAGCCGCCCGTGAACGCCCGCCCAAGCAGGACGAACTCGTCCTGGTCGGGCGCGTACGCGACGAAGTCGTAGGTGTGCGCCGACACCGGCCGGGGATAGGGCCCCGACGTGCCCGAGACCCACGCGCCCAACCCCGCATCGAGGTTGCCCACGTTCATCGCGCTGCACGGCGTCGGCTCGTGCATCGAGGCCCAGCTCGGCGTGCCGTCGAGCGACAACGCGATCACCGAGTCGTTCATCGTCGTCGCATGACCACCGCCGAACGCGAGCACGCGGTAGCCGACGGGATCGAACGCCATGCCGCTGTAGTCGGTGACCCCGATGCAGCCCTCTTCCCCGGCCGGCGGCGTGCACCCGAACGGGCCGAGATCGAGGACCTCGCCGGGCTGCATGTCGGCGAAGATCGGGTTCGGATCGTGGCTCGGGACCCCGGTGTCGCCGCCCGAGCTGCCGTCCGTCGGGCCCGAATCCGCGGTGGTGTCCACGGGCCCGGTCGTGCCGTCCCCCGACGGATCGCCGGTGTCCGGGGCGGTCGCCGACGCCGCGGTGCCCACGCCCGCGCTGCTGGCCGCGCCGCTCGAGGCCTCGGTGCCAGCCGCCGCGTCGTCGTCGGATCCCGACGCGCCGCACGCGAGCACGCCACAGCCGAACACCATGGGCAGCCCGAGGCCGCGGACGCAGGGGACCATCATGCGCGTCCGGTTTGCGAATCGCGTGCCGCTCGGGACCCGAGCCCACACGCGATCCCGAGCTGACGCGTGGGGTCCGGCTCACCCAGACGCCGGCCGGCCCGACCCTGCCGCCGGGCCCGCGCCGTCGACGGACCGGCGCGGCCGCGTGGACAAACCCCGGCCCGAAGCTGTCATGATGCGCTCGCGTCACCCTCCCGTCGCGATGCCCCGCCGCCTGCCCGAGCCCGACGACGATACCCAGCGCGTGGCCGTACACCTGTCCGCGACCGCGTCGTCGACCCCGCCGGGGGTCGGCAAGACGATCGGCCGCTACCTCGTCATCGGGGAGCTCGGACGCGGTGGCATGGGCCTGGTGCTGCGCGCCTACGATCCGCGGCTGCAACGCGAGGTCGCGGTCAAGATCCTGCGTCCCGATCGCGGCGGTGCAGCGGCGCAGGCCGCCCTGGTCCGCGAGGCGCAGTCGATGGCGAAGCTCAGCCATCCCAACGTCGTCGGCGTCTACGACGTCGAGCCCGACGGGGCGACGGTCGTGCTCGCGATGGAGTACGTCGAGGGATCGACGCTGACGAAGTGGCTCGCCGCCGCGCCGCGATCGTGGCGTGAGATCGTGACGATCGCGATCGAGGCCGGCCGCGGACTGCAGGCCGCGCACGACGCCGGCGTGCTGCACCGCGACTTCAAGCCGAGCAACGTGCTCATCATGTCCGACGGCCGCGCCAAGGTCACCGACTTCGGACTGGCGCGCATCGACGAGGCGCTGCGCGCCCGCATCAGCGACGACGGCACACCGCCACCTCGAGATGCCGAGGCCCCCGGACCGAACGCGACCGCCACCATCGAGGGCAACGCGAGCCCGGAGACGCTCGGCGACACGATCAAGGGCACGCCCGCGTACATGGCGATCGAGCAGCACGCCGGCGCTCCGCTCACGCCAGCGGCCGATCAGTTCGCGTTCTGCGTGTCGCTGTGGCAGGCGCTGGTCGGCAGCCTGCCGTACGCGGTGCGCGGCCGCACGATGACGATGCTCGCCAACGCCAAGGCGGACGGTCCGCCGCCGTGGCCCAAGCACGTCGAGCTCCCGGGCCCGGTGGTCGCCGCGATCCTGCGTGGCCTCGCGCCGCGCCCGCTCGATCGCTGGCCCTCGATGGCGGCCCTGCTCGCGGAGCTCTCCGAGGCGGTGAGCGGTCGTCGTCGCGCGGGGTTGCTGCGCATCGCGGGCGCGGGCGCGCTGGTGGCCGCGGTCGCCGGCACCGCGCTGTGGTGGCAGTACCGCCGCGACTCGCTGTGCAGCGGCGCCGAGGATCAGCTCGCGGGGGTATGGGACGACGATCGCCGCACCCGCGCGGCGACGGCCTTCGAGGCCACGGAGCTGCCGTACGCCGCGGGCGTGTGGGAGCGCGTGCGGCCCACGCTCGACGACTACGCCGCGCAATGGGTGGCGACGCACCGCGAGAGCTGCGAGGCCACCAGCGTGCGCGGCGAGCAGTCGGCCCACGTGATGGACCTGCGGATGAACTGCCTGCGTCGCGCGCGACTGCAGCTCGAGTCCACATCGTCGGCGTTGGTCGACGCCGACGCGCCGACCGTCGAGAAGGCCCATGCGCTCGCGACCAGCCTCCCGAGCCTGACCGCATGCAGCGATCTCGAGGCGCTGCAGGCCGAGGTGCCGCCGCCCGAGGACGAGGCCGATCGCGCGGCGGTCCGCGACTTCGAGGGTGATCTCGCGGCCGCGCGCACGCGCCTGGGCGTCGGCGACTACGCCGGTGCGCTGGCGCGGACCGAGGCGATCGCCGACGTCGTCGAGGCCCTCGGCTACGAGCCGATCCGCACCTCGTGGCTGCTGGTCACCGCGCGCGCCCAGGACGGGCTCGGCGAATACGCCGCGGCGGAGGCGAGCTTCGGTGCAGCGCTGCGCTCGGCCCTGCAATCGCGCCAACTCCCGTTGGCGGCCGCGGCTGCGCAGGAGCTGATCCTCGTCGTCGGTGGCGAGCAGCACCGCCATGGCGAGGGCCTCGCCTACGCCCAGACGGCGCTGGGCCTCGCGGCCGCGCTGGGGCCCGAGGCGCAGGCGCGGGCCAAGAGCAGCGTCGCGAACATCTACGGCTTGCAGGGCGACGTCGTCGGCGCCGAGTCCGAGCTGCGCGGCGCGCTCGCGCTGTGGGAGTCGACCGACGCGACCTCGCTGGGATCGGCGAGCGCACGGGCCAACCTCGCGATCGTCCTCGCGATGCAGGGCAACCTCGCCGAGGCCGAGTCGACGCTCCGCGCCGCGCTCACGATCTACGAGGAGCGCCTCGGCCCCGAGCACCCGCAGATCGCGGGCCTGCGCAACAACCTCGCGGTGATGGTGCGACGCCGCGAGAGCGCGTCGGCGACCGGCGACGCGGCGACGGCCTCGGCCACCGCGGGCGCGGTGGCCGAGGCGCGCAAGGCCATCGCGATCTACGAGAAGTCCCTCGGCACCGAGCACCCCGATCTCGCCGGCGCCTACAGCAACCTCGGCAACGCGCTGCGCTCGTCGGGCAAGCTCGCCGAGGCCGAGGAGAACTACCGTCGCGCGATCGCGATGTGGGACGCCACCGTCGCCCCCGACAACCCGAGCGTCGTCTACGGCCTCGACGGCCTCGGCGGCGTGCTCATGGATCTCGGCCGCGCCGCCGAGGCCATCGCCCCCCTCGAGCGCGCCCACGCCCTGTGCCAGAACGGCCGCGTCTCGCCGACGTTGCGCGGCGAGACGACCTTCACCTTGGCCAAGGCGCTGTGGGAGGTGGGCAAGGATCGGGCGCGGGCGCGGAGCCTCGCGACCGAGGCCCTCGCGGCGATGGGGGACGATGCGGCGGGGGGAGAGAGACGGGAGGAAGTGACGGCTTGGCTCGCGGCGCACCGGTAGGGGGTGGGGTAGTGTGCTCGGGTCAGTACTGCCGCGCGCTGTGTCGCGCCGACAAGGACTGCGACGCGAACGAGCGTTGCCTCGCCCCGGGCACGGACCACGCCGCCTGTGAGGCGATCCCCGTTCCGGCCACGCCGGGCATGATCTACGGCCGCGTGGAGGCGGCGTTCGGCGTGCCGCCGGCGTCGTGCACCGTGCAGATCATCGGGCGGGCCCTCGCTCCGCTGCGCGACGACGGCGTGTTGTTCGTCGGCAGCGGTGGCGTCACCCACAATCAAGAGGTCTTCCGCCGAGGCGTTCTCGGTCGAGTTCGACACCTGGGTCACCGATCTCGTGACCACGCGCCGCGGGGACGATCGCGAGGCCGCACTCGCCGGCTTCGAACGGCATCCGTTGGCCGCGCTCGCGCATCCGAGCATCGAGCACTTCCTACCGCTGCTCGTGATCGCCGGTGCGGCGAGCGACGAGTTCGGATGCAGCCTGTCGACCTCGGCGTTCCTGTTCGGGTGAGCGACCCCACCGACGTCCTGATCCAACCCAACCCACCTCATCGGTTCGCGAAGAGATGCCGCCGCATCGGCAACATCTCTCCGCGATCCGGACTCACTCGCAACGGGCCCTAGTCAGCTAGACCAGGCGAACGTTCTCCGCGCGCGGGCCCTTGGGACCCTCGCCCTCGGTGAACGTGACCTTCTGGCCTTCGCGGAGCTGCTCGAAGCTGGTGCCCTGGACGGCCGAGTTGTGGAAGAACATGTCCTTGCCACCGCCCGTGTCGATGAATCCAAAGCCCTTGTCGATGAGACGCTTGATCGTACCTTCAGACATTTCGTGATCTTTTCTGCCGAGAGTTCCGCGGGTGTCGACGCGCCAAAGCGACGAGTCGAACGCACGCGGAACACCTCGACTACCCCGCGCCGACCGAAGTGTCCACCCCGACCGCCGGGCTTGTTCGCCCACTACGGGCCAGTTCGCGCGATCCGACCGTGTTCGATCGTCCAGGTGCTGGTGGTGCAAGCCTGCGCGAACGCGTCGTCGTGGGTCACCAGGAGCAGTGCACCGGGATATGCCGCCAACGCCGCCTCGAGCCGTTCGAGCGCTGGGAGATCGAGATGATTCGTGGGTTCGTCGAGCACCAGACCCCACGCCTGGGACCCCAGGCCGCGGGCGATGAGCAACTTGCGGGCCTCGCCCGGCGACGGCGAGGCGGTCGCGAGCAGGCGCTGCGGTGCGACGCCGAGCGCCGCGACGATCGACAACACCCGCCCGCGCTCGGCCGGTGACAGCCCGTGCAGCCAGCCCATCGCCGCGCGGATCGACGCCGGCGACGGATCCTGCGGCAGCAAGAGCAGTCGATCGAGTCCGACGCGCGCGTGCTCGAGCAGCGCCTGCACGAGCGTCGTCTTGCCGGCGCCGTTGGATCCCGCGACCCGGATGCGATCGCCTCGGCCCCACGCCAGCGTCGGCGTGTCGACGATCGTCCGATCCCCGCGCACGATCGGCGCCGCCTCGCGCACCGCGAGGAACGCCTGCGGACACCGCTCGAACTGCGCGAACACACTGCGACCGAGCGCGACGTCGACCTCCACCGGATCGATCTGCGCCCGCGCATCTTCGGCCCGGCGCCGCGTGATGCCGGCTCGCCGCGCCAACGCGGCCTCGGCCCAGTCCGCCTTGGTCTGGGCGAGGATCCCCCGCGCATCCGAGTCGTTGCGGTCGCGCATGCGGGCCGCCGCCGATCGCTGCCGCTCTGCCCCCTCGCGCTCGCGCTGCAGGGCGTCGCGCTGCCGCTGCAGCCGGCGCACCTCGTCCTGCGCCGATTGCCGCGCGTCCAGTCGCTGCTGCCGCTCGAGCTCCCACGCCGCTCTCGCCTGCGAGTACGGCACCGGCCACGCCGTCGCGTCGCCACCCTCGACCCGGACGGTCCGCGCCGTGAGCGAGTCGAGCACGGCGCGATCGTGCGAGACGACGACGCCCACGCCGTGGAAGCCGCGCAGCGCATCGAGCAACCACGCCCGCGCGGTCGTGTCGAGGTGGTTGGTCGGCTCGTCGAGCAACAGCACGTCGGGCTCGTCGGCCAGCGCCGCGCCGATCTGCCAGCGCTTGCGCTCACCGGCGCTCAGCGTCGGCCAGCGATCGATCGCGTCGGGATCGAGGCGGAGTCGGCCGTGCAGGCGCTGTGCGAGGCCGTCCCACGCGCCGGCGAAGGCCTCGATCGCCGCGGTGCGATCGTGGACCTCCTGCGGGCACGTGGCCACGCGCGCGCCGTCGGGCTCGCGCCGCACGAGGCCCGCGGTCGGCGTCAGCGTGCCGTCGACGAGGCGCAGCAGCGTGGTCTTGCCGGCCCCGTTGGCGCCCACCAGACCGGTCCAGCCGGGGGTGAGCACGAGGTCGACGTCGTGGAGGATGGGATTCGCGTCGCTGAATTGGAACGACGCGCCCTGGAGGTGGACGAGGCTCGAGGTCATGACGATGCTCCGGTGAATCGAACCGGCCAGCGGCCGCGCCACCGCGCTTCAGCGCGCGGCACCGCGGCACGGGAGTCGGGAAAACTCGATTCAGCGGCGCAGGGTCATCGTCGCCCCCGCGGTGACGGGAGCGCTGGCAGGTGTAGCGCCGGGCCGTGGGCTCCGCCAGGACTTTTTCACCGCGGCATCGGCGGACTTGGAGCGCCGATCGACTTCGCGCAAGCTCCCGCCATGCGCCGACGCCTGTGCCTCCCCATCGCCTTCGCCACCATGCTCATCGCCTGCGAGAAGTCGGCGCCCCCGAGCACGCCGCCCGATGCTCCGGCCGATCCGGGAGGTCCGGTGTGCACGATGGAGGCGAAGGTCTGCCCCGACGGCAGCGCCGTCGGACGCACCGGACCCAACTGCGAGTTCACGGCCTGCCCGGGGGAGTGACGCGTGCCCCCGAAGCGAAGCAAGAACACCGCCGTCAAGCTCGCGATGCCGGCATCGCGCCACGGCACCAAGGCCGACACGACCGATGCCGTCGATGCGTTCATGGCCGCGCTCGTCCACGCATGCAAGCCCGTGATCGAGCAGCTGCGCCGCTGCATCCTCGAGCTCGATCCTGCGATCGGCGAGGGCATCAAGTGGAACGCCCCGAGCTTCCGCACCCACGAGTACTTCGCGACCACGCACCTGCGCGAGAAGGACGGCGTCGGCGTGATCCTCCACCTCGGCGCGAAGGTCCGATCGACGCAGGTCACGCCCGAGATCGCCGATCCGACGGGCCTGCTGCGGTGGCTCGCGCCCGACCGCGCGGTGGTGCGGTTCGCCGACGAGGCCGACTTCGCGGCCAAGCAGGATGCGTTCGCCGATCTCCTGCGGCAGTGGATCGAGCACGTGTGACGACGGCCGCCGTCGCGATCCGCGACGGCGGGATCGGCGAGGCTCGGGCGCCGAGTCGCCGCGCCCTCGACGTGCTTCAGGGGTCAGGGGTAGCCGGGGTAGCAGGGGCCGCACAGCTCACGGAGGCCCCCGCCGGTTCGCAGCGAAGGCTCTCGATGAGGACCTCGTGGATGTCGATTCCGCGTTCCACCGCGCCCGCCGCGAGTCTCCGCTCCAGGTCCGCGGCGAGGTCGTCGCGCGCATCGTTCCAACTCCACGAGGTCGAGCCGGTGATCGCCCGCTCGAGTTCCTCACGGATCACCGTGTCGGTGACGGACTCGCGGTACTCGTGCCGCACCATCCCGACCACCTGTGCGGCAACCACCGGATGGAGGCTGTACTCGACCAGGACCGCGACTCGGACGTCGACGCCATTCTTGGCGCGAGCCGTCGCGACGACATGCGTCGTCGTCGCGCCGTGGGACAAGCGGGAGGGATGGACCTGCGCTGGGTCCGGGCGAGCGGGGGGCGTTGGCGACGCCGGGTGCCGACCCATGTTCCGGTGCACGGCGTGGCACCCGGAGGACAGGAACGCGGCCATCAGGACCAGCCACGCGACGCGTCTCGACGTTCTCCCCGGTCCAACATGAGGTGCCACGATCTCATCTTGGACGGCGCTTCGAACTCGGCACGCAGGAAAACGCCGACCGAAGCATCGGAAAAAACCAAGAATCCCGGCGAGCGTGGAGCGGGCGGACCAGATCCGAACGCGCCGCGATCGGGATCACCGGCGATTGCGTCGCGGCGAGCGACAACGCGCCCGCTGCTAGCGTCGGCGACGATGGTCGCCCCGTCGCATGCACGTGCCGCCGAGCCGTTGCGCCTCGTGTTCGCCACCTTCGCCGCCGACGACGGCCCATTGCTCGACGTCGCGAACGCCGACGACGTGGGCACGTGATCGTCGTCGCCTGGTCCGGCGACGACTCGGTCGGACCAGGAACCATCGTGGCGCTCGATGGCGCCACCGGAACCGAGCACTTCCGGATCGCGTACGTGCCTCGCGAACTCGAGATCTCGTGGTGAGTGACTCCTCGCCGTCGATCACAGCGCGAGGACGGCGTCCACACGCGCCCGCAGCCGCGCGTCCTCGGAGGTGTCGCCGAGCCGCGCGAGGGCTTGCCGCACCTCGGGTCCCTCGTCCACGCGACGCCCGAGCTCGCCGACCAGCGCGCCCACGATCGCGGGGTTGAACGCACCGGCGAGGCCCACCGCGGCCAGCGAGGACGCCGCGTCTCCCCCGAGTCGGTGGTCGGCGAGTGAGCCGAGGGCGACCCGCGCGACCGCGTCATCCTCGTCCTGCAACAGCTCGAACAGGGCCGCGCGCGCCCGCTCGTCGGTCTGATTGCGCAGGGCACTCGCCACCTGCAGGCGAACGCCGAAATCCTGGTGATCGACGTAGGCGAGCAACGAGTCGAGCGAGTCGTCGTTTCCCTCGTTGCCGAGGCCCGCGAGCGCCGCGATGCTGTCGTCGGGATCACCGGCGCCATCCAGGGCGTCGAGGAGCACCCGATGGGCCAGCGCGCCGACGAGCGGCGACTCGGGGACGACGCGCCGCGCCACCGAGCCCAGGGGGAAGAGCGCCGCACGCCCGACCGGTTGGCCGACCGCGTCCTCGGCGAGCGCCACCAGGAAGGTCGCCGACTCCGGGATCGGGTGCGCGACGAACGAGAAGCGCTGCAGCCATGCGACGAACGCCGGCTCGTCGCGCCGCTCGGGCGCCGACAGCAGCTCGATCATCGTGCCCTGCGACTCGGGCGTGCCGGCCGAGGCCAAGATGTCCATCACCAGCGACCGCGCGCCGCCGTCGTCGGTCTGCTCGAACATCGGCACCAGCGCAGCGGCGAGCTCCGGCGATGCCCGCAGCAGTCCGGTCGCCGCCACCATGAACCCCGGCCGCGGCAGCAGCCCGTGGTCGACCGAACGCACCACGCGCTCGACGTCGTCGATCGTGAGATCCCCTGCGAACTTGCGCGCGAGCTCGCGTTGGGCCTCCACGTCACTCGGGGCCGCCGCGAGATCGACCGCGACGATGCGATCGACCGCGGGCCAACCGCCGACCGGGCCGTCGACCTCGCCCACGCGTCGCATCGAGAAGCGCGTGTCGGACTCGAACACGCTGTGCTCACCGCGGATCCCGGTCGCGCGCAGCTGCTCGTGCGCCGTGATCGTCCGGGGCAGCCCATCGGCGCTGCCGACCAGATCGGCGGTGCCGCTCACGTTGACTCCGGTGTGCTGCTCGACCGCGTCGAGCCGCGTGTAGTCGAGCAGCTCGCGGTGCAGGTGGCCCGCTTCGTCGAGCGCGTACTCGACCCGCGCCAGTCCGTTGCTCGCGGGAACCTCCGCCCGCCATCGCGCCTCACCCGGAGCTCCGACGGTGAGATCGATCTGCGCGAGCAGCCCCGCCATGACATGACGCAGCAGCGGCGGCGTGTCGCGGTCGAAGACCACCTCGCGGACGTCGGAGCCCGCGTCGAGGGTCACGAAGGCCTCGGGGCCGATGAGCACATCCGCCGACGGGATGACGTCGCGCCCGTACAACGAGATCCCGTGGCGATCCAGCCGGCGGATCGCGACCGCGAGCTCGGTCACCCCACCGGCGGCGCGGACGACCCGCACGCCGAGCTCGCCCGTCAGCTCGATCTGAGCCTGCAGCGGCGCTCCGTCGGGCTGCAGGCCGAGCTCGTGGGCCTCGGCGTCGACCGTCCACTCGAACGCGTAGACATGCACCCGACCGGCGACGAGCGGCGCCTCGTCGATGGTCGCGGCGCGGTGGACCGAGCCCTCGTGGTCGTCGGTGCAGGCGGCGCAGAGCGCCGCAAGGAGGACAAACGCTGGCGTGCGCATGGCTCTCCTACTTCATCCCGACGAGCGGCAGCTCGGCGTCGAGGGGTGGCATCAACGGGATCGTGGCTGGACCGATCCCGTTCCACGAGAACAGCTCGAACTCCTCGGTGAACATCAGGAACTCGAGGTACAGCGAGATCGCACCCGAGAGCGTACCGAGCGTCATCGAGATCTGCGCATGGAACTTCAGCGCGGCCTGCACCTGGCCGGCGATGTCCTTCATGCGCGTCACCAGGCTGATGTCGACCGGCACCTTCAGCGTGATCAAGTTGAGCGTCGCTCGCACGCCCGCGCTGAGCAGACCGGAGATGCCCACGCCCACCTGCGCGCGGCCGTCGACTCGCAGCCACGGGATGAACGAGCCCTTCGCGCCGAAGGTGACGTCGTCCGCGCTGCACGTCTGCGACTGGAGCACGCCCTCGACGCCGAAGTCGGCGCCCAGGACGATCTCGCCCCAGGCCGCGCCGGTGACCGGCACCGGCCCGATGAACACGGTGAACTGCGGCGCGGGCCTCGGGATCTTCGCCACCGGCTCGTCGACCGACTCGGTCCACGCCTGGGCGTAGTACTCGTCGACGGGCGAGAAAACGTCCGCGCCCAGGATCCGCAGGTGCGAGACCACTCGGGTCGACTTCTTGTGGGTGGTCGGGTGCTCGACGTTGACCTTGGCCTTGCCGAGCGCGTCGACGACGGAGACGTCGCCGCCGAGGAACCACGCGTCGACGCCGACGCCCGCACGCAGCTCGCCACGCAGGTCGCAGACCGCACCCTTGGCGGTCTTCGCGATCGGCTCGACCGCCCATCCGAGGTTGTAGTCGTACCCGACCGCGAACCAGTCCTTGTCGCCTTCGACGTCGGAGTCCTCGAGCTCGTCGCCGAACTTCTTGCCCTTGGCGCCCTGGCCCTCGCGGTACGGCGCCAGCTCGGCCAGCTCGGCGGTCACCGCCGCCTTGACGGCCGCGATGTGCTGCTCGAGGGCGGTGATGTCGGCCTTGACCGGGAACTGGTCGTTGGTCCACAGCACGCACTCGTTCTGCGCCGCCTGTTGCTGTTTGAAGTACGTGTCGCGATCGACGAACCGAGCATGGAACATCGACGGCGACCAATCGCAGTCGGGGCTGTCGATGTCGAGACAGCTCTTCTGACCGAGTTGCTTGCGTGACCACTCCTCGCGGAGCAGCGCGCCGATCTGGCAGCTGATCGGGCCGACCCCCAGCACTTCGTGGATGTCGATGCCCGCGGCCTTGAACGCCGCGGTCGTGCACGGCGAGGTCACCTTCGGACGCCCGCCCTTGCTCGCGGGGCGGGCGCTCCCTGCCCCGGGTGGCTTCGGCGCCGCGAGCACGCCCAGGGGCATCGGCGAGCCCGACGCCTCCCACGGATCGTCGAGATCGACCGCACCATGCACGCTCCCCTTCGCTGCCGGCACCGGCACCGTCTGGATCCCCGCGCCCGGGATCGCCTTCACCGCGGGAGTTCCGAGCGCGTCGATCTTGCGCTTGGCGGCCGTTCGCCCGCGCGCGTCCATCTCCGCCATCACGTCGTACCGCTCGAGCGGATCGGACGTCACCATGTCGAAGGGCAGGACCTTCTTGCGGGCCTTGGCCGGGATCTTGTCCATGATGTCGAGCTCGGCCCGGACCGCCGCATCATGGGCGGCCAGCAGCTCACGAAACTTCGCCTTGCGCCGCTCGTACTCGGCGAACTCGGCGTCGCTGACCGCCTTGGTCGCAGTGCGCAGCGACTGGTGGAACGCCCACTCGTCGGCGAACGCGTGCGGCTTGCACTTGCCGCCGCGCAGGTTGCATCCGAGCTCGTAGAAGAGCCTGCCTCGATCGAGCGCGGCCGCGAGCGCCTGGAGTTCCGGGGTGTCGACCACACCGCCGGGTCCGCCGGCATAGGCCATCCTCTGTCCGAGCGCGAAGAAGTCGTTCTTGGGGAACGAATGGCCGTCGGACACATAGATCTGCGGCACCAGACGTTTGCCGTCGCGGCGCTTCAGCTTGCGGCGCGCGATGCCCGGGGTCGTCCCGAGGAACGCGACGTCGACGACGCACCGCGCGTCGCCGCGGCACGCACCTGCCGCGTCGACGAATCGCGACCAGTCGTACGTCATCTCGTAGCCGTACTCGGCACACGATGCGATCTGCTCGCCGTTGGCGTCCCACGCCGGATTGCGGTGGTGCTTGGCCGCGTTCGCCGGGGTGACGCCCAAACGCACCGCACCCACCAGCGGTGACGCCGACAACACGTTGCGCCCGCGACGTTGCACTCCGCGCCCCGGCTTCGGCCCGTCGTAGGGATATCGCGCGCCCTCGACCAGGTCGGCCGGGATGTCGCTGCCGCCGACCGAGAGCATCTTGGTCTTCGCCGCGGTCGCGCGCGCGGGGTTCGACTCGAGTCCCGCGAGCACGTGCGGCTTGCACGTCTGGGCGTGCTCTCGCCCGCAGGCGCTGTCGAGATAGCCCTTGGCCAAGCACATCGCGGCGCCGGGCGTCGGGCAAGCAGTGCTCGACGGCGACTGGGTCTTGGGGCCGGCGAGTGCGCCGAACGAGATGCCCAGGCCGGTGGCGACGAGCGCCGCCGTAGCGAGGCGTACGATAGAGATCATCGGGGGTCTCCGCGGGTGGGTCGGCAGCAAGAACCGACGGTGGCTTGGAGACGGATCGCACTCGGGATGTGACGGGCTGTTCCGCTGAGGTCGAGCCGCCAAGCCAGCCCGCGATATCGGGTGACTGCCCCAGGCGCGAGGGCGCCCCGCCCGACGAGGCGAGCCCCGGTGATGGGGCAACGACGGGCGTTGGGCCGATCTCCACCCGATCCCGCGCGAACTCCCGGCAATCGTGCCCGACTCGGGCAGTCGCCCGATGGTCGCGTGTGGGGGCAGGGACGATGCTCGTCGCGTCGAACCCAAGGAACTCCATGCGCACGATCACCCTGCTCCTCTCGTTGTCCCTGACGATCGCCTGCTCCACCGAGGCCGCTGACGCCGGCGAAGAACGCACGATGATCGGCAAGGCCGACCTCGTCGGCTCGTGCACCCCGAACGACTGCGGTGACATCGCGGCGAACGGCAACTGCTGGTGCGACGAGGGCTGCAAGGACTTCGGCGACTGCTGCAGCGACGTCTATGTCGCGTGCGCCGACGAGCTGCCCGCGCCCGAGTGCAACGACGGCAGCGCACCGAGCCCGCTGTGCGACATCAAGCCGAGCTGCGAGCCCGGCCAGGTCGCGGCGCGGAAGAACGGCTGCTTCCAGTGCGTCGACGCGCTGACCTGCGAGGCGCCCGCGTCCGAGGACTGCGGGGACGGCAGCGAACCGAACATGCTCTGCGACGTGCCGCCCATCTGCGACGAGGGTGCGGTCAAGGTCCGCATCAAGGGCTGCTTCGAGTGCGTCGATCCGATCACCTGCGAGCCCGCGAGCTCGGGGCCCGAGGACTGCGGGGACGGCAGCGAACCGAACATGCTCTGCGACGTGCCGCCCATCTGCGACGCGGGTGCGGTCAAGGTCCGCATCAAGGGCTGCTTCGAGTGCGTCGATCCGATCACCTGTGAACCGGCCTGACGTGTGGCGCCGATCCGCCGCTCACGGTGGGACGGCGTCGACCCCGTCGATCCGCTCGATGAGCGCCCGGAGGCCCTCGACCTCCGGGTGCGCCGCCCCGAAGCTCGCGCGCAACCCCTCGTGGGCGACGCGCGCGTGCTCGAGCGCCTCTTCGCGGTGACCCGCGGCGTCGAGCGAGTGCGCGAGGCCCTCGCGATAGCGCAGCTGCAGGGTCGCCGAGACCTGCGCCGCCACGCCGAGCTCGAGCGCGCGACGGTAGTGCTCCACGGCCCGCGCGGCGTCACCCCGGTCGAGGTGGGCCAGGCCGAGGTGGCTCGACGACAACGCCACCAGCGGATGCGTGGCACCCAGGGCAGCGCGACGGATCTCGAGCGCGCGCTCGAGGTGCACCAGGGCCTCGTCGATGCGGCCCATGCGGACCAACGTCGTGCCGAGGTTGTCGTGGCTGCGTGCGGTGTGCGGATGCGCGTCGCCGACGGTCGACTGGGCCAGGGCGAGCGCGCGGTGCCCGATCGACAGCGCCTCGTCGTAGCGATGCAACTCCTCGAGCAGGACACCGATGCTCCCCAGGGTCGAGAGCAGCCCCAGGGGATCGCGGAACGCGAGCTCCTCTCGGATCGCCAACGCGCTCTGGTAGCGCTGCAACGCCGTGTCACCGTCCAGCTGCGCGAGGTGGGCGGTACCCTCGTTCTCCAGCAGCGTCGCGCGCAGGGCCGCATCGTCGCCGGCGCGCTCGATCGCCGCCCGCGCGTGCGGAGCCCACTGCAGCGCGTCGGCGGGCCGACCTTCGACCGCCGCGAGCTCGAACGCCACGTACACCGCCGCCTTGGCCGCAAGCGTGTCCGCGCCCGCGATCTCGGCGCGCCAGTGGAGGTCCTCGAGCAGACGCAGCGCACCGCGGGGATCTCCGGTGCGATCGAGCAGGCGCCCGCGCAGGTAGTCGGCCTCGAGCCGGGCGTCGTCGGCGGTGTCGAGGCCCGACGCGAGCAGCTCGTCGACGAGCACCATCGCGTCCTGGTACCGCGCCGCCGACTCGAGCACGCGGGCGCGGTCGAGCACCGCGGCGTGTTCGGGGGCGACGGCGTGGCCCCGCGCGCGCTGCAGCGCCTCGCGATCGCAGCTCGACGCCGGATCGAGCGCCGCGAGCATGTCGACTGCCCGCGCGGCGATCTCGGGGTCGCCGCTCGCATGGAGCGCCAGCATCGAGTCGAGCGCCGCGAGTTGCCGATCGAAGCAGGCGATGCGCGCGTCGAACAGCTCCGGCGATTGCTCGTGCCGCTCGTAGGTCGCGGCGCAGGCGTCGATGCGGGCGGCGGTCCAGCGGGCGACGTGCTCGTCGATCGCGGGGCCGACGTACAGCCAGACGTCGGGCGCGAACGGTGTCGCTCCGGCCAGCAGTCCGTCCCTCACCGCGGCGCGCGTCACGACGTTCCACACCGCGTCCGCGGCCTCGCCCGCCTCGGCGCACGGCCCGGGGCGCAGCGCCCACGCGGCGACACCGACCCCGGCGAGCCCCAGCGTCCCCGCCACGAGCCAACGACGCACCCGCGGTGCGATCGCGCGTTCGATCGCGGCGAGCACCGGTGCCATCGACGACGTTCGCGTCGCTGGGTCGGCCGCGAGGCCGCGACGCAGCGCCTCGACGACACCGCGGGCCACCGTCGTTCGGCCGATCGCCGGTGGACCCTGGCGCTTGCGCGCGAGGAGGTCGACCTCGTCGGCGCCGCTCCACGGGCGCGCGCCGAACAGCGCCTCCCATGCCATCACGCAGAACGAGAACACATCCGAGGCGACGCTCGGCGCCACGCCGTCGTAGAGCTCCGGGGCGAGATACGCCGGCGTGCCGTTGGGTCCCCGCGCCGCGCAAGACGTCCTGGCCGCGCGATCCGTGCCCGGGTCGTGGGGCTCGGCGAGGCCGAAGTCGATCATGCAGACCCGATCCGCGTCGGTGACGATGACGTTGTTCGGCTTGACGTCGCGGTGGAGCAACCCCGCGTCGTGGGCCGCGGCGAGTCCCTGCCCTGCGGCGAGCAGCACCTGCGCCGTCGCTCGCCACGTCCGCGGCGTGCTCCGCAACCACGCAGCGAGCGTCGGGCCCTGCAGGTACTCCATCGCGAGGAACACCCGCTCGCCGTCGACCCCCGCGTCGAACACCTGCACGACGCTCGGGTGACGCAGTCGAGCCAGCGCCCGGGCCTCGTGCAGCAACCTCGCCCGCGCGCCGACGACATCGTCCGCGAGCCGCCACAGCACCTTGATCGCCACGCGCCGGTCGAGATCGGGATCGTACGCGCGGTAGACCTCGCCGGCGCCGCCTCGGCCGATCCACTCCAGCACGACGAACCGATCGACGCTGTCGCCCTTGCCCAGCGATCCCCTCGCGCTGCGATCGGGCGCCGGCCCGTCGCCGACCCGCGTGGTGCTCTCGTCGGCGCGGGACTCGGACATGCCGGCGGCCCGATGATACGCTGGCGCAACGGGAGTGGAGTCTGTGGGTGACGACGAGACCACGGTCCGCCCGTTCCGCCGCGACGAAGGCGACGCGGCGGGGCGCTGGCAACTGCGCGTGGTCGCAGGCGCTGCGACCGGCCGCGTGCTGCGACTCGATCGCGGAGAGCTCGTGATCGGCCGCGACGAGAAGGCCGATCTCCGTCTCACCGACTCGGGGGTCTCGCGGCGCCACGCCAAGGTCATGCCGGCCGGCGACGGCACCGTCGTGCTCATCGACCTCGACTCGACCAACGGCACCCTCGTCAACGACGCGCGGATCGAGCTGGCGTCGCTGCGCCTCGGGCACCGCGTGCGCATCGGCCCGGTGGCCGAGCTCGTCTGCGAGCGGGTCCCCGCCGAGGGCGACGAGCCCCCGCACCTCACCGAGCGCGAGCTCGAGATCGCCCGGCTCGTCGTCGCCGGCCTCAGCAACCCGCAGATCGCCGAACGCCTCGGGATCCGCCCGCGCACCGTCGGCAGCCACCTCGAGAACGTCTACCGCCGGCTCGGGATCGGCTCGCGGGCGGAGCTCGCGATGCGGCTGTCGCAGGCGAAGCTGACGTGACGTTGGTGGTTCGCGCCTACTGCTCGCATTGATAGGTCACCAAGCCGGCCTCGCACGTCGTGATCGTCAACGCGTTCGGGCCACCGGGCGGGGTCGCGATGGTGTGCGGGACGTGCTCCTCGAGCGCCGGCTGGCGAAAGAGATACGGCTCCTGGTCGAGCCGGACGAGCATGCCGAGCGCATCGAACGTCACACAGAACTCGAGGTACTCCTCCAACGCGGGCTCTCCCTCTGCGGTGATCTCGACGCACTTCTCCCCCGCTTCGGTGACGCGATCCGCGTAGCACTTCAGGTCTCGACGTCCGTCCGCCAGGCCGGTGCGGGTCATCGGCTTGATCTCCGCGATCCGGATCACGACCTCTTTGGCATCCTCATCGTCGCCTCCGATGGTGGATCACACTTCGCGATTCGGCCCTGATAGGCTCGCCCCGACGATGACCTCGCGTCGAAGCCTGCACGTGCCCGTGACCTGCCTCCTGCTCGCCCTCTCGAGCGCATGCAGCACTCCGTCGGCATCGTCGGCACCCGCCGCGGCCGCCGCACCGTCGGCGTCGACGTCGGACCCTGCGGCTCCCGTCGAGCTCGAGACCACAGGCACCGCGCGCACGACCGCCGACCAGTTCGGTACCGCCATCGCCGTGTCGGGCGACGGGCGCACGGCGTTCGTCGGAGCACCCGGGCCGCGCGCGGCCAGCCAGATCGCGGCGAGCGAACGCACCGTCTACGTCTTCGTGCGGCGCGGCGCGACGTTCGAGGTGAAGGCCGAGCTGCACGACGAAGCCACGGTGTCCTTCGGCGCCTCGCTGGCGACGAACAGCGACGGCACGCGGGTCATCGTCGGCTTCGCCGACGGCGTCGCCGAGCTCGCGTGGGATGGGACGGAGCTGCGGGAGGTCTCGCGCGTGAGCGTTGCCAGCATTGCCTCGCCGTGCGTGGCGCTCAGCGCGAACGGCGAGCTCCTCGTCGCCGGTACGATCGAGCAGGCCCACGTCTTCGCGCGCACCGAGCACGGGTTCGAGGAGTTCGCGACGCTCGACGCCGAGGGCTGTCCCCGCGTCGATCGCATGGGCTCCACCATCGTGCTGCCACCGGGTGGCGTCGCCGACCGGACGAGCGTGGTCGTTGTGACCCGCGCTGGCCGTACCCTCACGACCCAGACGATCGAGGTCGACCACGCACCGACGAGCGCGGCGATCTCCGGTGACGGAGGCACCCTCGCGATCGCGAGCGTCCGCATCGCCGACGATGGAGAGGTCCGCGTGTTCCGCTCCCGTGGAGGAAAATTCGTCCCCCTCACCACCCTCCGCGGGTCGGGTCAGCCGAGTGACTACTTCGGCGACACGCTGGCGTTCACGCCCGACGGGAAGCGTCTGCTGGTCTCGACCACCTGGGGCGGCGTCGGTGTGGGGTCGATCGACGTCTTCGAGGATCTCGGCGACAGGTTCGATGCCCGAGCGACGCTGCGCCCCGACCCGAGCCAACAGCCCAACGCGGCCCCGGGCTCGTCCTTCGGCACGGTGTTCGCGACGGCCGACGACGTCGTGCTCGTCGGCGCCCCGTGGGGCATCGTCCGTCCGGGTGCGGTCTTCGCCTTCGCGCTGCCGCCCGGGTGATGGATCGTCGGGCGCTAGCGTGACGCGATGAAGCGTCGCCAGCGGGTGCCGTCCGCGAGCAACACCGCCAACCCCGCGAGCACGCCGTAGCTCCGCGCGGGCGCGACGATCGTCGCACGACCGGCGAGGTTGAACGCCAGGCGCCGGTTCGCGACGACCACGAAGCCGGCGTCGGTGCCGAGCTCGAACGCGCTGCGCTCGCGCCACGGGATGTCGGCGTAGATCTCCGCGTAGGGCAACCATCGCGCCGACGCGAACGCCTGCGCCGACATCGACGCGAACGAGCTCACCGGCGGCGCGTCGCGATCGTAGGCGATCTCGGCGCCGAGGTTGATGTCGATCGCGAGCCACGACGCGACCGGCTGCGCCCACAGCAGCGTCGCCCCCAGCGCGAGCGACTCCGTGTGGTCGAGCAACTCGACGGTGGGGAACGCGACGTACGGCTGCAAGCCGAAGAGCGGACGATACGGTGCGTCGGGGCGCGGATCGTCGAACCGGATCTTGAACCCGAACGAGGTCTCGCCGCTCGCCTCGCCCTGGACGTCGCGGTGGAACAGGCGCTCGCCATCGAACGCCCGCAGCTCGACGCGCGGGCTGAGGCCGATGCGGAGCGTGGTCGGGATCCGCAGCGGCAGCTCGCCGCCCGACAGGTCGCTGCCGGGCAGGGAGGCATCGAGGCCGAGCTCCATCTGCCACGCCCCGGGCGCGACGGTGAACGTGCCGTTGGTCTGATCCGGCGCGTCGCTCGAGACCGTAGGGAGGGGCTCGGCGAGCGCGGCGAGCACGGCGAGGCCGGCGGGGAAGACCACGATCGGTGTCAGTCCGCCGGCGAGATGACCACGTCGCCGTCGTCGAGCGTGATGACGAGGCTCGCCGCGGCGCCGTCCTCACACACGATCGCCGGATCGATGTCGACCTCGCCCGACGTCGTGATGTCGCAGGCATACGTCCCCGCCGGCAGTTCGAGCGCGACCGGGGCCGACTTCGCATCGATGGCGATCGCCATGGGTGTCGCGGTCGCTGCCCACTTCAGCGTGATCTCGTCGTGGGACCCGCCGTCGAGTTCGAACGTCGGTGTGGCGAGCGCGTCGCCGGTGATCGGTCCTTCGTCGACCACGAGCACCGTGGCCGCGTCGACCGCGATCAGCGACACGCTGCCCAGCCCGAGCTCGACGTCCACCGGCATGCCCGAGGGGATCTCGAGCCAGTGATCGGCGAAGCACACCGCACGGCCGTCGCAGTGGAAGACGACTTGCGCGACCTCGTTCTCGTCGACCGAATAGTCGGCCTCCTCGATCGTGCGCTCGAACGCATAGACGTGCCGCTGGATCCAGATGTTGGTCCGGGGGTACGCGGCGATCTCGACCGCGCCCTCGGTGACGTCGACGTTCAGGCGCTCGGCGTGATCGGTGATCTCGTCCCAGCTCCACAGATCGAACAGGATGCCGCAGGTGCCAGCGCCGAGGAGGGCCGGCAGCGCGAGCCCGAGGACCGCAATGTTTCGGATCTTCATGGGACCTCTTGGTTCGCGCCGCGGTCGTGCGCGGGCTCGAGTAGCGCGTCGGGATCCAGCTCGAGCGTCGCCGTGCCGGTCGACGCGTCCGAGAACCGGAGCACGATGGTGACGCCGTCATCGGCGAGCTGGTGGAGTCGATCGCGATCGATCCGCGCCAGCGACAGATCGTCGTCGACGTGATCGAAGCTCGCGAGGAGCTCCTCCCGGACGGGGCCGGCCGAAGCGGCCCCGCCGAAGCGGGCGACCACCTCGCCCTCGACGTCGGGCGCATCCTCGCCGCCGATGCGCGCGGCGACCACGAGCAGTGCAGGATCGTCGTCGTCGGCCTCGCGTACGCGCAGCTCGACGTCGAACCGGACCGCAGGCCCGTAGGCGACGCTGCGGAACGGTCGGTACTGTGTGTTGCCGCCGCCGAGGTACCAGGTGTCGAAGCGGTTCGCCTTCGCGTCGTACAGCGGGTGCTCGATGCACCGGCAGTCGGTCGCCGCGCCGAGCAGGACACCGGCCACCAACAGGGGGGCGCGTCGATCAGAGATTGCCATCGTGACCCTCCTTGCCGTCGCCGAGCAGCGACAGACGACCGCCGCCGCACGACAGACGCTCGACGGGGATCGTGACCGACGCCGAGTCGGTGTCGGGCACGCGGACCACGAGGTCGACGAGCTGCAGCTCGCGGACCTTGGCGTCGTCGCACAGCGTGGTCGAGAACGGGATGTGCAGCGCACCGTCGGCGTCGGTGACCAGGCCATGGGTCGATAGCGGCGTCTCTTCGCGACCGATGACGTCGAGGTCGGCGTGCTGGTTGCCCGCCGGCTCCCACGACTTCCACTCGGTCTTGGTCCACGGCACGTCCTGCCGGAGCAGGAACGGGAGCGTCCCGAAGGTCGGCACCACGGCGACGCCGACGAGCCCGGCGACCGCCATCGGCCGGTTGGGCGTCAGGAATCCGACCCAGATCATGCTCACGGCGCCCGCGGTCACCGCCGCGATCGCGCCGGCGACGATGGGCTTCCACGTGGCCTTGCGCTTGCCCTTGCGCTCCTCGATGCGGGCCTCGACCTCGGCCTTGGCCCAGTCGGCCTCGGGCTCGACGATGCGGCGCTCGGTGGTCGAGCACCCGGTCAGCGTCGGGGCACCGAGCGCCAGTACCAGCGCCATCACGCGCCGCTGCGATGCGTGTACGAGTCTCATCGGGTCTCCTCCACGCGTCCGACCACGTGCAGCACGTCGATCTCGGCATGCATGACGTGCTCCATCAGCTCGACGTGCTGAAGCTCGAGCTCGTAGCGGGCCTCGACCGCGTCGATGAGCTCGAGGATCTCGACCTGCCCGGTGACGTACGCGTCCTCGGCCATGCGCTGCAGCTCGGTGGTTTGGGACAGCACATCGGCCTCGAAGCCGGCGAGCGCCCGCTTGCGCTCGTGCAGCACCGAGGTGACGCGATCCAGCTCGGCCTGCAGCTCGGTGACGTGGGCGTCCTTCTCGATGCGCGCGACGTGCAGGTCGGCCTTGGCCTTGGCGACCGGCCCCTGCCCCCAGTCGAACACTGGCATCGGCATCACGATGCCGCCGACGACCGACATGCTGAAGAAGTTGTCGATGCCGACGACGCCCAAGCCGAACGTCGGCTGCGGCCACACCTCGCGGCGTGTCGCCTTCAAGTCGCGCTCAGCGAGCGTCTCGCGGTCCTTCGCGGCGCGGATCGACGGCTGCGAGCGCTGCACGTCGGGCCACAGCGAGCGCGCATCGGCGGTGATGCCCATGGGCTCGAACTGGCCCTCGGCGTGCGGCCGCCACTGCGGGCGACCGACGAGCACGCCGAGGTGCCCGGCGACGTCGCGGATCTCCGCGTCTGCGCTGATCGTCTGCGCCCGCCACTGCCGGACCGCCAGCCCGATGCGCGCGACGTCGTAGCGGCTCTCGGCGCCGGCGGTGTGTCGGCTGATGACCATCGCCTCGACGCGCTCGAGATCGGTGATCGCGGACTTCAGGACCTCGTGGTGCTGCTGTCGCGCCTGCAAGGCAACGAACACGTGCCGCCCCTCGGCCGCGAGGTCGTGGAACTGCGCACTGACGTCGCTCTGGGCCGCGCGCTCCGCCGCCTTGGCCGCCTTGCCCCGCATCTGCCGCTGGCCGCCGATCAGCACCGGCTGCTGGAAGTACACGGTGTACGTGCCGAAGCCGTTCTGGTTGTAGCCGGAGATCAGGTGCAGCGCCTGGAAGTTGAAGATGGGGTTGGGCAGCACGCGGGCCCCGACCTTGCGCGCCTGCGCGACTTGGAGCTGCGCGAGCGCGGTCTTGTGACGCGGCGCATCGGTGCGCAGCAGATCGAAGAGCTGCGCGAGCGTCAGCGACTCGGTCGCGATGCCGTCGTCGATGGGCGTCGACGCGGTGCTCGCGGGGGACGGCGTCGCGACCGGTGCCGTCGCCGGGGATACGGTCGCGGGCGGTGGCGGTTCTGGCGGTGGCGTCGCCGTGGCGGGCGCGAGCATCGCGGCCGCCAACCACAGGGGCATGGTGGACATGGGGGATGACCTCGATCGAGACGAAGGCGACGCGTCAGAGCAGTTGGTTGGCAGCGCCGTCGATGAGCAGCGCGCCCTTGACGGCGACGCGCTCGCCGCTGCGCAGGCCCGAGACGATCTCGACGCGCTGCAAGAAGGCGTGGCCGAGCTGGACCTCGCGGGGCTCGAACACACCCTCGGTGCGCTCGATGTACACGACGGTCTTGTCGCCATCCTTGATGAGCACGGCCTCCGTCGGCAGCGTGAGCCCGTCGATCTCGTTGGCCTCGACGATCGCGCGGGCGAACATGCCGGCCCGCAGCGCGGCGCGGTCCTTGCCCGACAGCTCGATGTACACCGGCGCGCGGCGGACCGCGGTGTCGAGCAGCGCGCCGATCGACGCGACCGTGCCGGTGACGGGCTCGGCGAGCGCAGCGAGCTCGACGGTGACCTGGGCACCGGGGCGGATCATCACGAGGTCGTCCTGGAACACGTCGGCGACGACCCAGAGATCCTTGGGGTTGCCGATCTCGAAGAGCGGCTCGCCCTCGGGCTCGACCTGCGCGCCGACGCTCGCGTTGCGTGCGAGCACGGTGCCCTCGATCTGCGAGGTGACGATCACGGTGCCGCCGAAGCTCTTGCCGAGCAGCGCTACGTCGCGCTTGGCTCCGCGCACCCGCTCCTCGGCATCGCGCACCTGCATCTCGGCGCTGACCCGCTCGTACTCGCGGCCGACGCCCTTGGCGACCATCTCTTCTTGGCGCTTCAGCGTCGCGGTCGCCGAGGCCAGCTCGACGCGCGCCCGCGCGAGCTCGGCGTGGTAGGCCGAGGCGTCGGGGCTGGCGAGGGTCGCCAGCGGATCGTTGAGCCGGACCTGATCGCCGACCTTCACGTGCAGCTTCATCACGCGCGCGGGGATCGGCGCGCCGACCCGCGAGATCGCGCTGTCGCGGAAGGCCACCCGCGCCGGTGCCCGCAGCGTGACCTTGGTCTGCTGCGAGCCGACCTCCTCGACGGTGATGAACTCCCGCGACGTCGCGGCGATCTCGACGCC
The DNA here is from genome assembly GCA_044344875.1 of Nannocystaceae bacterium. Classification (GTDB taxonomy): domain Bacteria; phylum Myxococcota_A; class Polyangia; order Nannocystales; family Nannocystaceae; genus Xiheibacterium. The sequence continues at coordinate 35,961 of JBIJCC010000034.1, read as the reverse complement.
GTTGTTCTCGACGAGCTTGGCGTTGCTCGGTCGCGCCGTCTCGGGCTCGGCAGCGGCATCGCCCGCAGGCTTCGCGCCCGCGGAGCAACCCAGGGCCAGGGCGAGGGCGACGAGGACCGGGCGCAGGGACACGGTGGGGAACGACGGGATCATGGGGACTCCTTGGGGGGATGCGTCGCTGCAGGTGCGTCACCGAAGTCGATGTCTTCGCCTTCGGACGAGCGCATCTGCTTGGCCGCCAGCAGTCGATAGAGGACGGGTACGAAGAACAGCGCCACGAACAGCGTCGTGACCATGCCGCAGACGATGACGATGGCGAACGGGCGCTGGGTCTCGGAGCCGACGGCGTCGGAGACGGCCATGGGCAGCAGGCCGAGCATCGCCAGCAGCGCGGTCATGAGCAGGGCCCGGAACCGCGTGGTCGCACCGGCGAGGATCGCCGCGTCGATGGCGACCCCGTTGCGGCGCTCGTCGTCGATCGCGCTGATGACCAGGAGGCCGGCGAGCGACACCTGACCGAGCAGCGCGATGAAGCCGACCGCGGCGCTCACCGACAGCGCGACGCCGCTGAACAACAGCCCGAACAGGCCGCCGGTCATGGCGAACGGCGCGGAGAGCAGCACGGTCATCGCGCTGCGGCCCGAGCCGAGCGCGCCGTACAACAGCATCAACACCAAGAGGAGCGCCACCGGGACGATGACCTGCAGTCGGCCCATCGCGCGCTGCTGGTTCTCGAACTCGCCGCCCCAGACCAGGTACTGCCCGTCGGGCACGGTGACCTCGGATTCGACCGCGGCGATGGCCTCATCGACGACCGAGCCGAGGTCGCGGCCCTCGACGTTGAACTTGAGCGCGATGTACCGGCTGTTGCCCTCGCGGGGGATCGAGATGCGCCCGTCGCCGAGCGTGATCTCCGACAGCTCCCGCAGTGGCACCCGAGCGCCGGTCGGCGACGGCACCATGAGCTCGCCGATCTGGCTGATGTCGGTCTTCTCGCTGCTGGGCAGGCGGACGCGGATCGGCACCATGCGCTCGCCTTCCCACATCGTCGTCGTGACCTTGCCGGCCAAAGCGGTCTCGACGACCGCTTCGGCGTCGTGGACGCTGATCCCGGCGCGTGCGAGCGCGCCGCGATCGAACTTGATCTGCAGCTGCGGCACGGTCGCGTCGCGGTACAGCCCGAGATCGACGATGCCCTCGACGTTCTCGAGGGTCTCCTTGGCGGCGAGCAGCGTGGTGCGCAGACCCTCGATGTCGCTGCCGAAGGCCTTCAGCACGACCTTGCCGCGCACGCCGCTGACCGCCTCCTCGACGCGGTCTTTGATCGGCTGGGAGAAGTTGAACTTCACCCCGGGGATCTCCGACAGCGACGCGCGCATCTCGTCGACGAGTCGGTGCGAGTCGTAGCCGGGTCGCCACTGCTCGCGCGGGTGCAGGCGGGCGAAGACCTCGGCCATGTTGGTGGTCTCGTTGTCGAGACCGTCCTCGGGGCGGCCCTGCTCGGCCGGCACCGCCTTCACCTCGGGGAACTCGAGCAGGCGCCGGCGGATCTCGCCGAGCACGTCCTGCCCGCGCTCGAGGCCGATCGACGGCGGCATCTCGACGACGACGAACACGTCGCCCTCGTCGAGCTCGGGGAGGAACTCGGTGCCGATCCGCGGCGCCGCCCAGAACCCGGCGACGAACAGCCCGACGCCGAGGGCCAAGCCGAGCGACTTGTGCCCGCGCAACAGCCACTCGAGCATCCGGCCGTAGACGTCGCGCAGCCACAGCAGGGTGCGCGGGTCCTTCGTCAGCGCGTCCTTGGGCCGCATGAACACGGCGCAGAGCGCGGGGACCACGGTCAGAGAGAAGATGAGCGCGCCGAGCAACGCGAAGCTGTACGTCAGCGCGAGCGGGCGGAAGATGCGGCCCTCGACGCTCTCGAGCGTGAACACCGGGATGAGCGCCGCGATGATCACGGCCATCGCGTAGAACGTCGGCCGGGCAACCTTCAGCGCGGAGCGACCGACCAGCCCCAGCATTTCGCGCTTGGTGGTTGGTTTCGCGTGTCTGGCCTCGTGGATGACGCTCTCGACGAGCACCACCGCCCCGTCGACGAGGATGCCGAAGTCGATCGCCCCCATCGAGATGAGGTTCGCCGGCAAATCGATGCTGTAGAGGCCCGCGAACGCGGTGAGCAGGGCCAGCGGGATGACTGCGGCAACGATGAGCGAGCCCCGCATGCTGCGCAGGAACAGCCACACGACGCCGACGATCAGCACGAAGCCGTGCAGGAGGTTCTCGTTGACGGTGTGCAGCGTCAGCCCCGTCAGCACGCTGCGGTCGTACATCGTCTCGATCTGCATGCCCTCGGGGAGCACGCGGCCGTTCAGCTCGGCGATCTTGGCGTGGACGCCATCGAGCACCTCGTCGGGGTTCTCGCCGCGTCGCAGCAGCACGATGCCCTCGACGATCTCGCGCTGATCGTCGTAGCCGACCGCGCCGTAGCGCGGCGTGAACGACTGCACCACGCGGGCGACGTCACCGATGGTGACCGGGGTGCCGGAGTCGACCTCCAGCACGACGTCCTTGATGTCCTCGGGTGAGGTCAGGTACCCGATGGCGCGGATCATGAACTGCTGATCGCCGCGCTTCTGGATGCCGCCGCCGACGTTGAGGTTGGAGCGCTCGATCGCCTCGGTGACCTCGGCCAGCGTGAGGCCGTACGCGGCGAGCTTCGCCGGCTCGACCTCGACGTGCAGCTCCTTGAGGAAGCCGCCCATGCCCAGGGCGTCCGCGACGCCGGGCACCTGCTTGAGCAACCGCGCGACCGTCCACTCCTGCTCCGAGCGCAGCTGGTAGAGATCGTGGCGATCGCTGGTGAGGCGGTAGTAGAAGATCTTGCCCAGCGGCGTCGCGTCGGGCGTGAGCCGGACGAAGGCCTCCTCGGGGAGTTCCGCGGTGAGCAGGCGCTCGGCGGTCTGCGTGCGGGCGCGGAAGCTGTCGGTGCCGTCCTCGAAGACGCACCAGATGATCGTGAGGCCGAACGCGCTCTCGCTGCGCATCTGCATCATGCCGGGGTTGCCGTTGAGGGCGCGCTCCAGCGGGATGGTGACCTGGCGCTCCATCTCCTCGGGCGCGAGGCCCGGGAGCTGAGCCACGACCTCGACCTGGACGTTGGTGACGTCCGGGTAGGCCTCGACGGGCGTCCGGAGGTAGGCGTGGACGCCGTACGCCGCGACGATGAGCGTGACGACGATTGCGGCGAAACGCCGCTGGATGCAATGGCGGATGAGCTGCTGCAGCATGACGAGCACGGACCGACGCGACGGGTGAACACGCTCGCTCGCGCATCGACGTCGACGACGTCCGATGCCCGAGCGAGGCCGCTCGAGACCACGACCCGAGGCACACCGTCACGTTCCGTCACGCAGCGTGAACCACAGAGTTCACCGGCACGACACGACGCGGGCGCGACTCAGGCCGTGACGGCGGGAGGTCCACGCGCAGACGCGGCGGAGGCTTGTCCCGTGGCGAGACAGGCCGGCGGCGGCGTCGGTTCGAGCTCGTCGACGAGGACGAGCGCGATCAACTCGGGGCGCACCGGTTCCAACGTGGCCGCCTGTGCAGTGGGACCGGACTTGCTGGTTCGCGCGCCCTCGCCCGCCCGCTCGAGACCGGGCACCCGACGCTCCTCGCTCATCAGCGAGGTATCAGCCGCCCAGGCCCGCAGCGCTTCGTCGTCGACGCTCGGCTTGTCGCACGCACCGCCCGGCCGGCCGAGGAGCGTGAGCGCCAGGGCCAGGTTCACAAGCAGCCAGCGGGCGAATCGCTCGCGCATCAGACGAACCGAGGCGCGCACTATAGAAGGTCGCTTCGGTGCTGACAAGGCCCAACCTAGGGATGGGCCTCGGGATGGGCCTCGGGATGGCTCGCCGTCGCCGTGTTCGTACGGCGCATTTCGACCCGCGCTGGTTTCAGAACGTCCAGTCGGGACGGGTGCGGTCCTCGCAGCGTGGCCGCCCCAGGTCGTGAGCGAGCGGACCGTGACGTCGGCGACCGCAACCCGCAGGCGACGCCGCGATCCCGTTGCTCGGCGGACACGCGCCGTGTCCGATGTCGTTGCACCGCGGTGTCTCGTTGTCGCGCAGGCGGATCGCCGCGACGTACTGCGTGCGCTCGAATTGCGAGAACCTGCTGGGTCGTGGCGGTTCCTGATCCCAGAGCGTCAGCGCGCCGCGACGCTCAACGGCGCGCGCGCTCGGCATGCAGGCTGTCGGGGAATCGACGCAGCAGCTCCGCCCACACCCGACGGGCCTCGGCTCCGCGCCCGAGGGCCTCGAGCGCGTCGGCGCGGCCGACCAACGCGGTCTCGAGCAGCGCGCCGTCGGGGTGCGCCGCCACGCACCGGGCGAAGATCTTCTCGGCGCCGACGACATCCCGACGCGCCCGCAGCATTCGACCGTGCGCAACGCAGCCGACCTCGGCCTCGCGACTGTCGGGGTGGTGCTCGAGGAGCGCCGCGTACGACCCGAGCGCAGCGGTCTCGTCACCGCGGGCACGCGCCGCGTTCGCGGCCTCGAGCAACGCCGCCGCGCTCGGCGTGACGTGCGGTCGCGCGGACGGGCGCGGCGCGGACTCGAGACTCCGCCCGACCGGCTCGTGCGTCGACGTCGGTCCCGGCACGGCTGCGGGCGTCGGCAACTCGGTCGGCACCGCGGCGACGCGGTCGCGACGCGTCGCCGTCGGGGGCTCTTCGCCCGCGCCGAGCTCGATCGCGGCGACGTGCTCGGGCCTGATGGGAGCCGACGCGGTCATCAGTGACGCCGTCGTCGCCGTGACGGTCGCCGTCACCACCGTCACCCCCAGCAGCTTCATCGACAGGTGCGAGCGCAGCATCAGCCACGCCGCACCGAGGCCGACGGAGCCGGCCGCGGCCCCGACCACGAGCCGCCGCAGTCGCTCGTCGTCGCCGCTGCGGGGCGCCGCGTCCCAGGAGAGATCGTGGGCGAGGCGCGACTCGACCGAGTGGATGCGTCGGGGATCAGCCATGGTCGACCTCGAACAGTGCGCGCAGGTCGGGATCCGACTCGATGCGCGCCAGCAGGGCAATGCGCGCCAGTCGGATGCGACTGCGCACGGTGTTGATCGGGACGCCGAACACCGCCGCGATGTCCGGCAGATCGGCGTCGAGCATGCAGCGCAGGGCGAGCGCCTCACCCTGCTCGGGCGGCAGCGCGGTGAGCAGCGATCGCAGCATCGCGAGCCGTCGCGCGCGATCGACCTCGACGTCGACGTCGGCGTCGACGCGATCATCTCCGCACTCGCGCTCGAACTGCGCGTGCTTGGGCGCGCGCCGCAGCCATCGACGCCGCGATCGCAGTGCCGTGCGCACGGCGACCCCGCACGCGAAGCTGGCGAGGGGGCACTCGCCGCGGAAATGCGGCAACGCCGACACCAGCGCCAGCAGGCTCTCCTGCACGACGTCGTCGAGGTCCGTCGCTTCGGAGCCGAGGACGCCGCGCACCGCCGCCAGCACGCGCGGCGCCACGGCCGTCAGCAACGCCGTCACCGCAGCGCGATCCCGCTGCCGCGCACGGGCGACCAGCTCGTCGAGCGAGTCGTCCGTGCGGCACGACGGCGCCGCGGCGATGCCCACACGCGCCATCGTCAGAGACCGAAGGCGACCGCCAACGAATCCATGTCCGGGGTGATCGACAGCTGCGTCCACGTCAGCGTCTCTTCGAACACGACGTCTTGGGCGGGCACGTCCAGCAGGCACGCCGTGGCGCCGTCCGGGCACTCGCACGGCGCATCGCCGCACAGCCCCTCGGGCACCGCGATCGACTCGGAGACCACCACGGTCTCGCGATCGAAGAGCGGACGGGCGGTGCACACGCCAGCATAGCCGGGCTCGTCGCTGCAGCCCGCCGGGGTGTCCTGCAGCATCCACCACGAGCGATCCCAGGTCTCCTCCCAGGTGGCGCCGGGCATCAGCAGCAGCGGCTGTCCCTCCTCGCACAGATCGGTGCCGCACAGCGGCCCGAGCTCGGTGAAGTCGCGGCACAGTGGCACGTCGCAGCGCACGTTCGACGTCGACCCGTGGCCGTCCTCCGAGTCGATGTAGACGTGGAACGGCGCGCGGCAAGCGAAGCGCTCGGGGATGACGATGATCGGCTGATCGAGGGTGTTCTCGTAGACGAACGTGAAGTCGGCGCCGACCTCGTCCTCGACCCACGGGCACTCGAGTCCCTCGCCGACGCTCGTCTCCGAGGCGCCGTCGTCGTCGCTGCTGCCACCGCCGCTGCCCTCGCCGGTGGCCTGCTCGAGGCTGGTGTCGCTGGCGCCTAGCGAGATCTTGCCGCCGCCACAGGCGGTGAGCGCCGTGACGACGAGCAGGAGGGGTGCGAACCGAGCGATTGCGTGCGTCATGGTGCCCTGGTGTGGCCACGGCCGGCCCCGATCGATCAACGTGGCGGGCGATTCTCGGTCCGCCCGGCCCCTGGCGAAGGTGGCGCCGCGAGCACGTCCCAGACCACCGAGAATGAGACGCCGGGCCGCGCCCGCCACGGGTCGAAGACGGTCCGCTCCGGCTCGTCGAGCACGAACTGCGTGTCGACCAGGTCGACCTCGACGACCGCGTCGAGCGCGAGGGCGACCCGTGGCGCGACCCGGACGGCGACGCCCACGGCCCCGTGGACGATCGGGATCGCGTGGACGAGCCGCGGCGCCGCGTTCTGCACCCCACGGGTGGTCACGCGCACGAGGTCGACCCCTGCACCCACGCGGGTCCGCAGCGTCACGCGGGGCGACAGCGTCGGCTGGACCGCGACGAACCCCCGCAGCGATCCCGAGGCGATGCGCGTCGTGATCGTGCCGTCGTCGATGCGGGCGGGCAGGCGGAACTGACCGCTGATGCCCGCGCCGGGCCGCGCACGCACGGCCGCCGCGAGGGCGACGACCGCGAGTGTCGGGCCGTGGACGACGGCCGGCGCGTCGGTGGACCACCCCTGGACCTGCCAGCCCGGCTCGATCGCGAGGCGCACCGGTCCCGGCGCGGGCGCAGGCGCGTCGCGCTCGGGCGCGCGTGTCGACTCGGGTGCAGGCTTCGGCTCGGGCGCCGGCGTGGACTCGGGCGCCGGCGTGGACTCGGGTCCGCGTGGCGCAGACAACTCGGCCTCGGCCTCGGCGCGCGTCACCCCGATCGGCAAGCCCTCGGCGAGCGCCTCGACGGCGCCGGCGACGATCGTGCCGACGGCCTCGAGCACGACCTCGTCGGTGCCCGTCGGCGCGTCCACGTGGCGCAGGAGCACCCGCTGCCGCGGGCCATCGACGACGAGCACCGTCGCGCGACCGTCGAGCTCGAGCTCGATCCAGATCTGCGCGAGCCGGCCCGGATCACCGGCTCCAGACGCCACGTGGGCCGCGACGTCGAGCGGCCCGCTGCGGTCGATCTGCAGCGTGTGTCCCTGCGCGTCGAGGAGCTCGTGCAGGCGCCCGCGCAGCGCGGGGAACTCCCCATCGTCGCCGTGGATCGCGATCTCGACGCGTCCGGCCGCTGGCCCAGACAGCAGGGCGGCGAGGAGGAGCCGAACCACCGGCGCATCGTAGTCGCGGTGCCGCGCCGCTCGCAAGCGCAGTGAGTCGCGGTGCTACCATCGTCGCCGTGGACGATCCCGACGCAGGCCTGCTCGCCCGTAGACGGTAGTGCGATCGCACCCGTGCGGCATCGATGGGCGCGGGCGATCGGCCCGCGTCGCGCTCACGGCAGCGCGAGCTTGGCGACGATCACATCACCGTTGCCGTACATACCCGCGCCGCCGGCGAAGTCTGGCTGCCATGCGGCGACCGTCGGGAACCCCGCGCCCGCCGACGCGCCGGTGATGATGATCTCGCAGGACTCGGTGAGCGTCGCGCCGCGGCCGTTGTCGTGGGCCGCGCCGCCGAGGTACGTGCCGTAGCGCAGGGTGTCGAGATCGGGGCCGAGACGGATCGCGAACGCGTCCCAGTCGCCGCCGCGCGCGGCCTGGAAGGCGTTGCTCGAGGTCGGCAGATCGTCGGAGTTGGTCTCGCCGACGAACAGCACCTCGCCGCTCGCGGCGACGACGAAGCCATCGACCGAGTCACCGCCACCGCCGCCGACGTAGGTCGCTGCGAGCGTGTCGCCGTTGGCGTCGAGCCGGGCGACGAAGGCGTCGAGGCCCCCGGCCGACGCCGGCTGGAACGCGCCCGCGGTCGTGGCGAGATCCGCCGATTGGGTGAAGCCGCCGACGAACACCTCGTCGCCGTGCAGCCCGAGGCCGTGGGTCTCGAAGCCGTCGTTGGCCGACCCGCCGAGGTACGCACCCATCTCGACCGCACTGCCGTCGGCGGCGAGTCGCGCGACGTACACGTCCGTGCCGCCGTGGTGCGACGCACCGCCATCGGCCGCCGTCGTCGGCAGATCGGTCGAGGTCGTGTAGAACGCCAGGTGCGGTCGGCCCGATCCGTCGACGCGCACCGAGCCGATCGCCGATTCGACCCCGTTGCCGCCGAGCCACGTCGCCCACTCGACCTCGCCACCGTCGCGGTCGATCTTCACCAGGCCGGACTCCGCGTCGTCGTTGCGCACGGACTGGTGCGCGCCCGCGACCGCGCCGGCCAACCACGCGGGATCCGGCTGCGTCGCCGACGGCGGCGCGTAGGCCATCACCGCGTAGATGTCTCCGGCGTCGTCGACGTGGACGTCGCGGACCAGGTGCGCGACGCCGACCTGACTCGACCACACCAGCTCGGCGCCGTCGGGGGACAGCTTCGCGACGAAGCCGTTCTGCGTGCCGTAGATCCCCGCGTTGTTGCCGAGGTACTCGGTCTGGAACGCGCCGGGCGTGGTCGGGAAGCCGGGGCCCGCGCGACCGGAGACGATCACGAACCCGTCCGGATCGAGCTCGATCGCGTACGCGCGATCGTAGTTGGGACCGCCGAGGTACGTCGCCCACTCGAGCTGTCCGTCGGGCGTGAACTTGGCCACGAACGCGTCGCTGAACCCGTCGGATCCGACCGCGTTGCCGCCGTTGCCGAAGGTCGTGTCGTAGGCCCCAGGCGTGACCGGGAAGTCCGTGGATCGCGTGCCGCCGGTGATGTAGATGTTGCCGCTGGCGTCGACGACGGTGTCGCGCGCGTGCTCCCAGTTCGCCGCGCCGCCGAGGTAGGTCGAGAAGGCGACGTCGTACGCGAGCTCGCCGGAGCCCGCGCAGCCGCCCGGCTCGCCCGTGGTGCCCGCGGTGTCGTCGCTCGCGGTGGTGTCCTCGCTCGCCGCGGTGTCCGAGGTCGACGGCGCCGACGTGGAGCCCTCGTCCACGGTGGTGTCGGCGCTCGCGTCGGTCGGCTGCGTCGGCCCGTCGGACACCGACGCCGACACGGTCGCCGGGCCCGAGTCGCTGCCGGTGCTGCCCTGCGTGCCCGCATCGCCCGAGCCTGAGCCGGAGTCTCCACAGGCGAGCGCGAGGACGAAGGGCGTGACGGCGGGGGTTCGATGCATGCCCGCGGCGTCTGCAACCCCCACGCCACGCGAACTGCCGGGGATCGTGTCCGCGGGTGGCGACGGCGCTACGCAGGATCTTGCGAGCCGGCCAACTCGGTTGCGAGCATGGTCAGCCGCTGGTCCCCAACGCCCGCGCCAGGTACCGCGCCGTGCGGCTCCCCTTCGCCGTCGCGATCACCCCCGGCACCCCCGCCGCGACCACGCGCCCACCTTCATCCCCCGCGCCCGGCCCGATGTCGATCACCCAGTCGCTGCCCGCGACGACCTGCATGTCGTGCTCGACCACCACCACCGTGTTGCCGGCGTCGACCAGGCCCGACAGCTGCACCATCAGCGTCGCGACGTCCGACGGATGCAGGCCCGTGGTCGGCTCGTCGAGGACGTACAGCGCGTCGCCCCGCGACGCCCGCTGCAGCTCGGTCGCGAGCTTGATCCGCTGGGCCTCGCCGCCCGACAGCTCGGTCGCCGGCTGTCCGAGTCGCAGGTAGCCGAGGCCGACCTGACGCACCACGTCGAGCGAGCGGTGCAGCGGCGGCTCGTCGGCGAAGAACGCCCACGCCGCGTCCACCGTCATGCCGAGGACCTCGGCGATGTTGCGATCGCGGTAGGTGATCTCGAGGGTCTTGGGGTCGTAGCGCGCACCGTGGCACGCGGGGCACGGCGCGTGGACGCTGGGCAGGAACAGCAGCTCGACGGTGACCGATCCCTCGCCCTCGCAGGTGGCGCAACGGCCCTTGGCGACGTTGAACGAGAAGCGACCCGCGTCGTAGCGACGGGCCTTCGCGCCGGGGGTCGCGGCGAAGATCCGGCGCACGTGATCGAACAGGCCGGTGTAGGTCGCGAGGTTCGATCGCGGCGTCCGACCGATCGGCCGCTGATCGACCTGCACCAGCCGCGCGACGCCAGCGAGCCCGCCGACGATCCTGCCGTCGGTCGTCGGCACCGCGCCGCGCTCGAGCTCGTCGACGTCCTCGTCGTCGCCCGCCCGCGCAACGCCGAGCTCGGCACCGACGAGATCGACGAGCGCCTGCGCGACGAGGCTCGACTTTCCCGAGCCCGACACGCCGGTGACGCTCGTGAGCACGCCGGTGGGGAACGCGACATCGAGCGCGCGGAGGTTGTTGCGCGAGACGCCGGCCAACCGCAGCCAACCCCGGGGCGTCCGCGGTGATCGTCGCGGCGCCGGGTCGCGACCGAACAACGCGTCCGCGGTGCGCGAGCCGTCGATCGTCTCGAGCCCCGCGGGCGGCCCGCTGTAGAGCACGCGCCCGCCGTGCTCACCCGCGCCGGGGCCGACGTCCACGATCCAATCGGCGCGGCGGATCACGTCGAGCTCGTGCTCGACGACGAACAGCGAGTTGCCCGAGGCCTTCAGCTGCGCGAGCGCATCGAGCAGCGCCTCGGTGTCGGCGGGATGCAACCCGGCCGACGGCTCGTCGAGCACGTACACGACGCCGAACAGGTTCGACCGCACGGCGGTCGCGAGCCGCAGCCGCTGCAGCTCACCGGGCGACAACGTCGGCGTGCTGCGCTCGAGCGTCAGGTACCCGAGGCCGAGGTCGAGCAGCGGGGTCAGGCGCGCGCGCAGATCGGTGACGATGCGCTCGGCGACCAACACTTGCTCAGGATGTGCCGCGCGGTGCTTCGCCGACGCCTTGGTGTCGTGCTGCGCGGCGCCCTCGAGCAGCGCCCCGAGGCGCGACAGCGGCACCCGGGCGATCTCGGCGATGTCGAGCCCCGCGAAGGTCACGGCGAGCGCGTCCTGCCGCAGCCGCTTGCCGTGGCACGTCGAGCACTCGGTGCTGATCATGAACGCCGCGGCGCGCTGCTTCATCTTCGCGCTGTCGCTGTTCGCGAACGTGTGCAGCACGTGGCGCTTCGCGCTGGAGAACGTGCCCTGATAGCTGGGCTCTTCCTTGCGCTTCAGCGCGCGACGGGTCTCGGCGGGCGTGTAGCCGGCGTACACCGGCACCACCGGCTGCTCGTCGGTGAACAGGATCCACTCGCGGTCCTTCTTCGGGAGCTCGCGCCACGGGCGATCGACGTCGTAGCCGAGGGTCACCAGGATGTCGCGTTGGTTCTGCCCGCCCCACGCCGTCGGCCACGCTGCGATCGCCCGCTCGCGGATCGTGAGCCGATCATCGGGCACCATCGAGCGCTCGGTGACCTCGTAGGCGCGACCGAGCCCGTGACAGCTCGGGCACGCGCCCTCGGGGGTGTTGGGCGAGAACGACTCCGCGTACAGCAGCGGCGCCCCGCGCGGGTACGTGCCCGCGCGCGAGTACAACATGCGCAGGAGGTTCGAGAGCGTGGTGACGCTGCCCACCGACGAGCGTGTGGTCGGCGAGCCCCGCTGCTGCTGCAACGCGACCGCCGGCGGCAGACCCTCGATCGTGTCGACCGCCGGCACCTCCATCTGCTGGAACAGTCGCCGCGCATAGGGGGACACCGACTCGAGGTAGCGGCGCTGGGCCTCGGCGTAGAGCGTGCCGAACGCCAGCGACGACTTGCCCGAGCCCGACACGCCGGTGAACACCACCAGCGCATCGCGCGGCAGCTCGACGTCGATGTTCTTCAGGTTGTGCTCGCGGGCACCGCGGACGACGACCATGCCGGGGCGCGCGTCGTTGGATGCGCAGGAGCTGCGACGGGGCGTGGGACGCGACATGCGACGGCGGCCGCGGACTCTAACAGAAGGGTCGAATCCGCGGCCCGTCGCGCGCCGGCGATCGGCTCGCTTTTCCGGCGCGGCTCCCCGATCATCGGCTGGCGTCCCCCATGCCCCGTCTGCCCGAGACCGTGCACCTCACCCACGTCGCCGACCTGGACCTCAGCGCCGGCAGCGGGTTGGTGCGCCGCGGCGACGAGTTGGTGGTCGTCGCCGACGATCGCCTCTCGCTGTCGCGCTACGGGACCGACGGCACGCCGCGCGGCACGATCCGTCTCTTCGACGGCGAGCTGCCCGACGATCCCGTGGCGCGCAAACAGGTCAAGCCCGACCTCGAAGCGCTGGTCGAGCTGCCGGGCGGCTTGCTCGCGGTGCCCTCGGGGTCGAAGCCCCGGCGTCGCCTCGGCGCGTGGATCCCCGTCGGCCGCGGCGTTCGACCCGGGCCACCCGCGCGTGACGTCGACTTCGGCCCGCTGTACGCGGGCCTGCGCGGCGACTTCGATCGGCTGAACGTCGAGGGCGCGGCGCTGATGGGCGCGCACCTGGTCCTCTTCACCCGGCGCACGGGTCGCGTCGGTCGCAACGCGCTGGTGCGCCTGCGCCTGCTGGACGCGCTGGCAGCCCTCGCCGTGCCGCAGCCGCGGCTGAGCCACGCGCTGATCGTCGACATCATCGACGTCGATCTCGGCGACGAGGGCGGCACGCCGTACGGCTTCACCGACGCGTTCGGTGAGCGCGACACCGCGGTGTTCGTCGCGGCCGCGGAGGCGACCGATGATCCCGTGCAGGACGGCCACCTGGCCGGCTGCGTACTCGGCCGCCTCGACGCCCAGCTGCGCGTGTGCGCCCGGTGGACGGTGGCGCCGCTGCGCAAGCTCGAGGGGATCGCCCCGGATGGCACCGGTGGTCTGTGGGCCGTCGCCGACGCGGACGATCCGCAGGTGCCCGCGCCGCTGCTGCACCTCGCCCGGATTCCCACCTGAACGACGCGTCGTGCGGCGCCGTTCGTCGCTCCACGGGCAACAGTGTGTCGTCTGGCGGTCGCTGGCATCTGCGCCTATGGTTCGCCCCGACGCGGCCGTTCGCCGCTCGAGGTCCCCATGCGTACGTCCATCGTGATGCTCTCCCTGTTCCTCACGGCCTGCACCAGCCAGACCGACACCAAGACCGCCGCGACCGTGAAGGACGGCAAGGCCGTGACGACCACCGCCGCCGGCAAGGCCGCGCCGCTCGACGCCGCGGCGAGCAAGGTCGGCTTCATCGGGGCGAAGATCACCGCCGATCACGAGGGCTCCTTCGGCGAGTTCACCGGCAGCGCCACCATCGACGGCGAGACGCCGACCGGGCTCACCCTCACGGTGCAGACCAAGTCGATCCAGATCGAGCCCGACAAGCTGAAGGGTCACCTCGCCTCGGCCGACTTCTTCGACGTCGAGAAGTTCCCGACCGCGACCTTCACCTCGTCGTCGATCACCGCCAAGGCCGACGGCGCCAACACCCACGTCGTCGAAGGCTCGCTCGAGCTGCGCGGCGTGACCAAGACCATCACGTTCCCCGCTGCGATCGCGGTCGCCGCCGACAAGGCCACCGGCAAGGCCGAGTTCACGATCAACCGCAAGGACTTCGGCATCGAGTACGCCGGCATGCCCGACGATCTGATCAAGGACAACGTCGTGCTGAAGCTCGACCTGGCGTTCAAGCGCGGGTAGGGCGACCAATCGCCGGCCGATCCGGCCGTGCCCGCCGCGGCGAGCACGGGGGGCACTCGCGAGGACCTGTGGGGCCGCCGCTGCTGCTACCCTTCGGCCGTGGGTCACCCATCGCTAGAGGCCCCCGAGGCGGCCGACGCGACGCCCGCGGACACCGACCGGGGCGAGGCGTCGGTCGAGGAGCCGATCGAGTCGTGGCTCGCCGACGTCGCCGCGGCGCCGGCTGTGTCGCTGCGACCCGAGCTCGGCGAGGTCATCGACGGCGTGTTCCGCATCGAGCAGCCGCTCGGCGAGGGCGGGATGGGCGTCGTCTACCTCGCGCAGGATCTGACCTTGGATCGCAAGGTCGCGATCAAGCTGCACCGCGTCGCGACCGCGCGCGCCGCCGATCGGATGCTCGGCGAGGCCCGGGCGGCGGCAAAGATCGCCCACGAGAACGTGCTGGTCGTGTACGAGGCCGGGACCTGGAACGGTCACGTGTTCATCGCGATGGAGTACGTCGACGGTTGGACCGCGCGGCAGTGGATCCACGACGCCCCCCGCACCTGGCAGCAGGTCGTCGCGCTCTACCTCGAGGCGGGCCGCGGCCTCGCGGCGGCCCATGCCCACGGCCTGGTGCACCGCGACGTGAAACCCGACAACGTCTTGATCGCGCGATCGACCACGCCCGGCGGTCGCGGTCGGGCACGCATCGCCGACTTCGGCCTTGCGCGCGCCGCCTCCGACGCCTTCGATCAGAGCGTGGATGGCATGGTCGCGACGGCGTCGGCGAGGGCGGTCACCGACGGCATCGCGGGCTCGCCGGCGTACATGGCCCCCGAGCAGCTCGTCCGCGGCGACGTCGATGCGCGCGCCGATCAGTACGCGTTCTGCGTCGCGCTCCACGAAGGTCTGTTCGGCCGCCGCCCGTTCGAGGGCGCCGAGCTCTCGCTGCTCGGCGCGTCGGGGAGCCAGGGGGCGATCGCCCTGCCCCGCGACGGGGCGGTGCCCGCGTCCGTGCGCCGCGTGCTGCGACGGGGCCTCTCGCCCGATCCGGCCGCGCGCTTCCCCAGCATGGACGCGCTGCTCGCCGAGCTCGGCCACGACCCGGAGGCGACGCGCCGCCGTCGCTTGGGCCTGGCCACTGCGGTCGTCGCAACGGGACTGGTCACGTGGGCAGCGATGCGCCGGCCCGATCCCATGGCGGGCTGCACCGAGACGCCGGCGATCGACACCTGGTGGACGCCGGCGCAGGCGACCGATCTGCAAGCCGCGCTGCGTCGCAGCGGTCGCCCGTTCGCCGACGACGTGTTCGGGCGCATCGACGCCGCGTTGACCGCCCACACCGCCGCCGCCACCGACTCGCTGGCGCGGGCGTGCGCGGCCACCTTCGTCGAGGGCACGCGCTCGTCGGTCGAGCTGCAGGGGCATCGCGAGTGCCTCACACAACGCGGCCGCGAGGTCTCGGCGCTGCTCGAGGTGCTCGGCGAGGGCGATCCCGAGGTCGTCGATCGGGCGATGCTCGCCGTGGACGACCTGCCCCCATCGCGTACTGCGAAGGGAAGACCGGCGACGACGACCTGGCCGACGTCGGTCCCGAAGAGCGGCCCGCGGTGGATGCCGCGCTCGAGCTCATCGCGAGGATGCGCGAGCTCGATGCGGCCGGGCGGTTCGATCAAGCGATCGCCGCGGGCGAGGCGGGCCTGCCCGAGGTGCGCGCGCTCGGTCGCCCGCGCTTGCTCGCGCAGCACCTGATGCGCATGGCCATCACGTTGGGGGAGCGCCGCGACGTCGGCCGCGCCAGCACACTGCTGCGCGAGGCGAGCGCAGCGGCGGTGCAAGCCCGCGCCGATCTGGTCGCGGCCGAGATCGGCGCGCAGGCGATCTACATCGACGGCTACCTCGCCGGGAACCGCGAGCTCGGCGATCATTGGGCCGCGCTCACCGGTGCGTGGGTCGAGCTGGCGGGCTCGCCGCCGAGTCTCGTGCGCAAGATGCTGTCGCTGCGCGGCATGGCCCACCGCGCCGCCGATCGCTTCGAGGAAGCGCTCGCCGACCAGCGCGAGGCGCTGGCGATGCTCGATCACGATCCCGCGGCCGGGCCGCTCCAGCGCCCCGGGATGCTCGCCGCGCTCGGCGTCACCTACGGAGCGATGGGTCGCCCGAAGGAGGGCATCGCCGCGCTGATCGAGGCGGTCGAACTCTACGCCGAGGGACTGGGCGATCAGCACCCGACCTACGCCAACGCGCTCGCGCTGCTCGGCGCGATGCAGATGAACGCCGGCGACGCGGTCGCGGCAGAGCGCTCGCTGCTGCGCGCGATCGAGTTCGGCGAGCGCACGCTCGGGCCCCATTCGACCCGCCTGGTCGACGCCCGCGGCAACCTCGGCGGCGTCTACACCATGATGGGGCGGCTCGAGGAGGGGATCGCCCTCAAGCGCCGCGCGCTCGACGACTCGCGTGCGTCGGGCTCACCCGACAGCCCGGGGACGGTCGCGATGATCTCGAACCTCGCGGTGTCGCATCACATGCTCGGCGAGGCGACCGAGGCCCGCGAGCTCCAGGCCCAAGCGGTCGCGCTGGCGAGGCAGCTGTCCGGGCCCGACAGCCTGCAGTACGGCCAGGAGCTCGTGACCAACGCCGAGATGTGGCTCGACGACGAGCCGACGCGCGCGCTCGACGATGCGAGCCGCGGCCTCGCGATCCTGTCGAAGCACCTCGAGCCTGACACCGTGCAACGACTGAACGCGACGGCTGCCCACGCGATGGCCCTCGGCGCCACGGGAAAATGCGGCGAGGCGGTCGCACCGCTCGAGGCGGCCGTCGACGGGTTCCGCAGGGCGCTCGGGCCCGACAACCCCCTCACCATCGGCGCACTGGTGTGGCTCGGCCGGTGTCGCGTCGAGCTCGGACGCTGGGACGACGCGATCGCGGCGCTCGAGGATGCGGCGCGGATCAACGTGTCGATCGGTCGCGAGCCGATCCCACGGGTCGTCGAAGCGCTCGCGCGGGCGAAGGCCGGCCGCGACGCGAAGCGATAGCCGATCCGTGCCGGCACCGCCGCGCCGCGCGGTGTAGCATCGTGGACGTGCCCTCGCGTCCGTTGCCGTCGGTCGACAGTCTGCGTTGCTTCGTCGCGGCCGCGCAGCACCTCAACTTCCGCCGCGCCGCCGCCGAGGTCGCGCTCACGCCCGCCGCGTTGAGCCAGCGCATCAAGCAGCTCGAGGATCAGCTCGGCTGTGTGTTGTTCGATCGCAGCTCGCGTCACGTCGCGGTGACCCCCGCAGGAACCGCGCTGCTCGAGCGCGCGCGGCCGGCCTTGGATGCGCTGCGGGCCTGCGCCGAGGTGGCCGACGCGACCCCGTCACGGCTGCGGATCGTGATCGGCACGCGGTTCGAGCTCGGCATGTCGTTCCTCGTGCCCGCCCTCGTCGAGCTGCGCGCCGCCAGGCAACAGTGGCGGATCGAGCTCGCGTTCGGCTCGGGCCCCGAGATCCTCGCGCTGCTCGAGCGCGGCGCGGTCGATGCCATCGTCACCAGCGCCCCGATCGCGGATGCGGACTGGGAGTCCGTGGTGCTGCACCCCGAGACGTATGCGATGGTGGCCGCGCCGTCGCTGATCTCGCGGCTGCCGCTCGGCACCGTCTCCGACGCGTTGGCGCACGTGCTGCTCGACATCGACGGCGATCTCCCGCTCGCCCGCTATGCGCTGTCCGCCTCGCCCGGCCTGTCGTTCGGCGACGTCTGGCGGGTGGGGACGGGCGCAGCAGTGCAGCAGCTCGCGCTCGCGGGCCAGGGCGTCGCCGTGCTGCCGACCCACATGGTCGAAGGTGATCTCCGCGAGCAGCGGCTGCTCCGCGTGCTCCCGGAGCTCGCGCTGCTCGGGGACACGTTCCGCCTGATCCACCGCCGCGCGTCGCCGCTCGCGGGTGCGCTTGCGGAGCTGGCGATGGAGCTACGGGCCCGGCCGCTGCGTTGACCTGGAGGGTGATCCCCAGCGGCTGCGCGAGCGCACGGCCCTGCGCTCGCGGGTGCTCCGCGACGGCGTCGCGGTCGAGATCGACTCCACCGCGGTCGTCCCCGGCGACGCGGTCCTGCTCGCGGCAGGCAGCCTGATCCCCGCCGTCACGATCTACCCGGCGTCCGGGATCGAGCCGACAGTCCCGGACGGGTGACCCCATCGCTCACCGCCGTCATGGGGCGTCATCGCGGTCGGCCACCGCGCCATGGACAACCGCCATCCGTTCGTCTACGCACGAAGGTGCGTTCTCTCGTGCGCCTCGTCCACCGTCACTTCGCCCTCCTCCTCGCTGCCTCGAGCTGCGCCCGCGACGAATCCGCGGCGGAGCCCGGCGACACCAGCTCGAGCACCGCGGCCTCGACCTCGACCTCGAGTTCGACCTCCACGAGCACCACCACCTCCTCGACCTCCTCCGACACCACCGAGTCGAGTTCCTCGACCACCGAGCCGTTCGTCCCCATCGATTGCACCGAATCCTGCCTCGACACCACGTCGGACGCCGGCATCGCGCTCTGCTACTCCTGCCGCTGCAAGGCCGCCTTCGACAACTGGTTGCCGACGCCCGACGAGGTGCAGTGCAGCACTGCGGACACCGTGGTCGCCTACCACGCGGACCTCTCCGGGCCCGACGCCGTGCTCGAGCCTGCACCGCCCGACGCGACCGAGTGCACCAACCCGTCGCGGCTCACCGGGTCCTGCGGTCAGGGCAGCAAGATCGGCACCCTGCAGCACGGCGACGTGATGCTGCAGTGGATCTGTCGCGATCCCTACCTCGACGTCGACGGCTCGATCGTCTACGCCGACATGGGCCTCATCGGTCAGAACACCCGCACCGGCGCCGCGTGCTTCTGGGATGACATCGACAACGTCACCCACGACGACGACATGCCGCCGCTCGACCTGATGGAGGCGAGCGACGACGAGCGCGCGCGGCACCACGAGGTCTTCTACTTCACCGACGGGGCGGGCTGCGTCGGCTGTCACGATCACGATCCGTTCATCTACACGCCGTACCTGCAGTCCGCGCCGTGGACGACGGTCGCGGTGAAGAAGGCCCCATACGGCCTGCTCAACCTCGACGGCACCGTGCGCGCCACCGGCAACACGCACCTGGTGTCGCCGCAGGCGAGCGCTTGCCAGGCGTGTCACCGGATCGGGAGCGAGGCCACGTGCGGCGCCTTCGCCCGCGATTCGATGGGACTCGACAAGGGCGGAGCGTTCGAAGCCTCCGTCCTCGACGCGGCGATGCCGGGGAGCCCGCATTGGACGCTGGCCTACTGGATGCCGGGCACGAGCGCGGCGGTCCCCGACTTCGCGACGTGGGAGATGATCTTCGGTGCGGCCCGCGATCATGTGCTGGCGTGCTGCGAGACGCCCGGCGAGGACGTCGGCACGTGTCGCTGGGAGCCCATCTCCGCCGAGTGATTCGGACGCGCCGAAGCTCAACCCCCCGACAGCATGTGCCCGAGCACCGGCTCGCACTTGCGACACGGCGCATGAAAGCTCCCATGCGTGCGCGTGCCCATCGGCGCGCCCCACCACACCTCCGCCAGCGCGAGCGGTCGCAGCCCGAGCCCATGCGCCGCGCCGATGAGCTTCGGCCCCGCGCAATCCCCCGCGCCGCCGGGCGGGACGCCGGGCGCGAAGAGCTCCGCCATCGTGCGCAGCACACCTGTGCGATCCGCGACCCGATACGTCCCCATGATCTGCAGCCACAGGCCCTGCGAGCGGGCGCGGCGCTCGGCCTCGAGCCGACGGATCTCCGCGGGATCGATCGAACCATCGCGACGCCACGCGTCGATCTGATCGGTCATCGCATCGACCGACGCCTCGCCGGCCGGCCAGAACGCCGCCAGCGCGACCGGATCGAACAACGGCGGCACGAAGCCGGGCACGACCCAGCGGCGGCCGAGCATCCCCGAGAACCCACGCAGCACCGCGAGCGCGCCCGCGTCGTCCTCGACCACCAGCACGCCGAACATCTTGCCCGCCCCCGGCGCGCGCAGATCGTGATCGACCGCGAGCGTGTCGATCTCGATCATCAGCGATCGGGCCGCGCGCTCGGCCAACGGATGCGGCGTGCCATCGGCCGCCGGCGCCGCGAAGCCGTCGGGCCGCGGCACCGCCCCCGCATCGAATGGCACCGCCAGGCTCACAGTCCGAGCACGCGCAGATCGAGCCGCCCTTCGGACAGCGGCGGGCACCAGAAGTAGCCGCCGGTCGCCGGCCGCGTGAAGCCGAACAGCGCGTCGACGATGCCGTCCTCGACGCCGACCATGCGCCGCAGCTGGGCCTCGAACGCGTCGAACGAGCGACCGAAGGCGATGAACACCAGGCCATGGCCGCGCCCATCGCTCCACGGCATCGATCGGCGCAGCACGAACGCCGCGGGATCGAAGCTCTCCTGCGCGGTGCGCTTGACGTGGGCCGACGCCGGCGCGTCCTCGAGCTCGACGTTGTCCTCGCGACGCCGACCGACCGCGCGATCCTGGGCTGCGCCATCGAGCCGACCGAAGTGCTCGAGGTCGTGGTGCCATCGCTGCACCGCGACGAAGCTCGAGCCCGCGATGCCCTGCGGCCCCTCGGCGTAGGCCGCCTCGGCGAGCGCGTCGCCCTTGGGGTTCTCGGTGCCGTCCTCGTAGCCGGTGAGATCGCGACCGCTGCCGTGACGAAACCCCTCGGTGGCGTCGTCGAGCACGAACGCCGGCGCCAGCAGCCGCTCGATCGCGCGGCCGCGCAGCAGCAGCGCGCCGCGATCGACCCCTCGCAACCAGCACCACAGCGCCGCGGGCGTCGACGGCACCGCCGCCTTCGCGCCGGGAAGGCTCGGCAGCTCGCGCAGGCCCGGCACCTCGCCCCCGTGCACACGGACTAGGCTCGCACCGAGTCCGACGACGAGATCGTCGCCGACCTCGGCGGCGAGCGCCGCGAGGGCCACCCCCACCTTCGTGGGATCGTCGACGCGGAACGTCAGGTAGCGCGACGCGTCGGGGACGGGCAATGCGATGCCACGCTGGGGTGTCGTCATGCGCCGCCGACCGTAGCAAGCCGGGTCGACGTCGCGCAATGCGTGCACGACCGCCGCCGACCTGCCGCAGCGGTGGCCGATCCGCGTGCGACCGCCCCGACGACGATCGGCTACGATCGGGATCGCCGATGACGACGATCGACTCCCACCTCCAGACGGAGATCCCGGCGGAGATCCTGGCCGCGCTCGGCGATCCCACCACCTACGGGCCCGGCGTGCTGCGCGTGCAGGTGATCCACACCCACGCCTCGGTCGTGTTCCTCGCCGGCGATCGCGTCTACAAGCTCAAGCGCCCGGTCGACTTCGGCTTCCTCGACTACTCCACGCTCGCCCGCCGCGAGGCGATGTGTCGCGCCGAGGTGGCCCTCAACCGCCGCCTCGCCCCCGACGTGTACCGCGGCGTGGTCCCGATCACGACCGAGGACGGGCGCATCGCCATCGATGGCAACGGGACCATCCTCGAGTGGGCGGTGGCCATGAAGCGGTTGCCCGACGCGGCGTGCTGGACCACGCGTCTCGCCGCCGGCGAGCTGCAGCCGGATCACGCGCGCGCCGTCGGACGGCGCCTCGCGCAGTTCCACCGCGCGGCCCGTCGCGGCCCCCCGATCGCGGCCTGGGCGAGCTTCGAGCGGGTCGCCGCCGCCTGTCGCGACAACATCACCGCGCTGCGCTCGCGATCGTCGACGTCGCCGACGCTGGTCGAGCGCCTCCACGTCGCGACCAAGGCCGCGCTCGAACAGGCCCGCCCACGCGTCGAGGCGCGGGCCGCCGCCGGGATCCCGTGCGAGTTCCACGGCGACCTGCGGGTCGAGCACGTCTACGACCTCGGCGGTGTCGGTCGCGTCGGGGATCTGCGCGTCGTCGACTGCATCGAATTCTCCGACGCGCTGCGCCACGGCGATCCGGCCGCCGACATCGCGTTCTTGACCATGGATCTGCGCATGCACGGCGGCTGGGCCCTCGCGGACGCCCTCGAGCAGGCCTGGCTCGAGGAATCCGGCGACGATGGAGCCGCGGCACTGCTGCCGCTATACGCGTCGTATCGATCGGCGGTGCGGGCGAAGGTCCGCGCGATGCAGGCCGATGATCCGGCCCTCTCGCCCGAGGAGCGGGCCCACGCGCTGTCGCTCGCCCGGGGGCACCTCGTGCTCGCGTGCGGCGAGCTCGCGCCGCCGCCGGACCGCCCGGCCCTCGTGCTGGTGGCGGGTCTGCCGGGCACTGGCAAGTCGCGCCTCGCCGACGACCTCGAGCGCGAGGCTGGGCTCACGTGGATCCGCGCAGACGCGGTGCGCAAGGAGCTCGCCGGCATCGATCCGCTCGCGTCGGGTCACGACGCGATCGAGGCCGGCATCTACACCGCGGCATGGAACGACCGCACCTACGGCGAGTGCCTCGCCCGCGCCGATCGTCTGCTCGAGGCCGGGGGCCGGGCGATCGTCGACGCGAGCTTCAAGGAGGAGCGACGCCGCCGCGAGTTCATCGACCACGCGCGGCGTCTCGGCGTGCGCGTGCGCCTGCTGTGCTGCGTCGCGCCGCCCGAGGCGATCCGCACGCGACTCGCCGAGCGCACCGCCGATCCGTCCGACGCCGACTGGCACATCTACGAGCACGCGGTGCGCACGTGGGATCCCTACGGCGCCGACACGGCGGGCGTGGTCACCACGATCGACACCGAGCGCCCGCACGCCGAGACCGTCGCGGCGGCGCTCGACGAGCTCCGTCGCGACGGGTTGTTGTGACGCGGCCCGCCGCGACGCGGCCCGCTACACCAGGTGCGTGTGCAGCATCTCCGCGAACGCCCGACAGGCGTCGTTCGTGGTGAACACGCCGACCACGTGGCCGTTGTCGACCACGACCACGGAGCCGTACTTGTGCCGCGCCATCTCGGCGACGACCTCGTCGATCGCCGTGTCGGGGCCGACGGTGTACGGGTCCGTCGTCATCGCCTCTTCGACGGTGACCTTGTGCGGGTCGACGTCGCGCAGGGTCTCGACCAGGTGCAGGTCGCCGTCGGACAGCACACCGACCAGTCGATCGGCGCGGAGCACCGGGAGGTGGCGGATCCTGTACTCGCGCATGAGGTGGTGCGCGTGATCCATCGTCTGATCGAAGCCGATGGTGTGGGGCGCAGCGGTCATGAACTTGCGAACGGGGGGAATCGGGCGGCTCTTGGACATGGCGATGGATCCGATGGACCACCGCAGTGTCCCGCCTGCCGGCCACGGTTGCGACGGAAGCCCCTGCAGCTCCGCCCCGCGGGCGGCTGCAAGCATTGCGATCGTCTCCGGACCGCGACCGTCACTCGGTCGCCCACAGGACGGCGGCCTCGAACAGCGTGAGGCCGTCGTCCTGGATCGTCGTCGCGCCGTTGCCCTGATCGGCGTCGAAGCCCAGGGCCACGCGTCGCCGCGGCGCGACGAAGCCGCCCTGCATCGCGGCGCCCTGGTCGAACGCGAACTCGACGACCGCGAGCGGTGCGTTGGGCACGCTCGCGATCTCCAGCGCGCCGGCCGGCGGCGCGGCGGAGAACGTGCCCGATCCGCCGCCGGCGACGACAGCCACCGTGCCGACGAGGCCGCCCGCGAGCGCCTCGGCGGGCGCGAGGATGTCGACGGAGTCGGCCGCTGACTCGGCGCCCTCGGGCGACAGGCCCATGTCGTCCCAGACGAGGCCCTCGAGGCAGATCGCGGGCACCAACGCGGCTTGGTACGTGCCGCCGATGTCGGTCGACTGCGCCGTCTCGGACACGACGACGAGGGTGAAGCCGTTGGCGTCGGCGAGCACGGCGTCGGTGTCGGCGACGTAGGTGATGACGAAGCCGAGATCGCCGAGCACACCCTCGAGGCCCTGATCGTAGGTGTTGTCGCCGGTGCCGTCCTGGGTGACGACCAGCGCGCACGGGGCCGCGCCGTCCTCGTCGCAATCGCTGCCGGGCGTGACCCCGGCCGGCGGCGTGTCGTCGCCCCAGTCGTCGCCGTCCTCGTCCTGCATGCACGCCAACGCGTCGTCGTTGGGCGCGGCACCGGGGAACGTGTCCGCGTTGCCATCGTCGCAGTCGTCGTCGTTGTCGACCGTGCCGCCCGGCGGATCTTCGTCGATCGGCACCATCACGCAGTCGTCCGGATCGCCGAAGCCATCGCCGTCCGCGTCGGTGCACCACAGCGGCGCGCCCTGACAGGTCCCGTCGCCGCCGCAGTCGTGCGACGCGCAATCGAGGGGCACGAGGCAGTCCTCGCCGACGTCGCAGGTGTCCCCGCACGCCCCGCCGCAATCGACATCGGTCTCGTCGCCGTTCTGGACCCCGTCGTCGCAACCCGGGACGACGCCGGTGTCGGTACCGTCCGTCGCGCTCGCGCTGTCCGTCGCGCTCGCGCTGTCCGTCGCGCTCGCGCTGTCCGTCGCGCTCGCGCTGTCCGTCGCGCTCGCGCTGTCCGTCGCGCTCGCGCTGTCTGTCGCGCTCGCGCTGTCTGTCGCGCTCGCGCTGTCTGTCGCGCTCGTGCTGTCGTCGGCGCTGTTGCTGTTGCTGTTGCTGTTGCTCGCGCTGTCCGTCGCGCTCGCGCTGTCCGTCGCGCTCGCGCTGTCCGTCGCGCTCTGCGAGCCGGTGCCCGTCTCGTCACCCGTGCCCGAGGCGACCGCCGGGCAATCGTCGGCGGCGCCGGGTTCCTGCAGCAGGCCGTCGTCCACGCAGGGATCGGCACAGCCCGCGAGCGCGAGGACGCCGAGCACACACAGACACGGGGGAAGTACGGCGCGGATCATCGACCTCGGAGTATACCCGCGCCAACGCCCACAAGTGGTGCACGGGCCCATCACCCAGGGATGGGCTACTGCGTCGGGGTCGACGACGGCGCAGCCGCGGCGGTCGGTGTCGGCGTCGGCGTCGTGAGCACGCGGCCCGCGAAGGGCTTGTCGTAGTCGATCTCGCCGAACCGGGCCTTGCGCCGCGCACGACGGGCCTCGCGCTCGAGCTCCGCTGGATCGCGACCGAAGTCGACGACGATCTCGACGCGCTTGCCCTTGCGAACCACCGTCAGCGTGCGAGAGGTGCCCTCGCCGGCGAAGCGGCGGAACATCTCGCGCACCGAGCCGCCCTGCCCCTGCACCGCAACGATCTCGTCCCCCTTGCGCAGCCCGGCGCGCTCGCCATTGCCGCCCTTCTCGAGGGTCTTCACCACCGCGCCGTCGAGCTCCGCGCCGAGCTGTCGCCGCGACAGCGCAGCGGAGTCGGTGCGATCGAGCTTGTGGTCGAGGTTCGCGAAGCCGAGCGCCGCGATCGCCACGACCATCGCCGAGTGCCGCTGATACTCGGGGATCGCGAAGGCGGTGGTGTCGAACTGCGTGTGGTGCGAGTGGTCGTAGTCGGCGCGACCGTCCTGCTCCCAGAAGAAGCCCGGGATACCGCGATCGATGAACGGACCGTGATCGCTGCCGCCCTTGCGCAGCGCGTCGGCGTAGAACAGCGCGAACGGCAGCTCCGGATCCAGCGCGAGCACGGGCGCGAACACCCGCTTGGCGTCGTCAGCCATCTCCGGCGTGACCCGCAGGCCCGACAGGAAGTTGGTGCCACCGTCGTGCACGAGCACGACCGAGGTGTTCGCCGCCAGCTCGGGGTGCGCCGCGACATAGGCCTCGGAGCCGAGCAGGCCCTGCTCCTCGCCCGACCACAGCATGAAGCGGATCGTCCGCCGCGGCTTGGCCCCGGCGGCGACCAGCAGCCGCGCGGCCTCGAGCGTGGTCGCACAGCCGGTCGCGTTGTCGACCGCGCCCTGGGCCCCGTCCCACGAGTCGAGGTGACCGCCGACGATCACGAGCTCGTCGGGGAACTCGCTGCCGACCAGATCGGCGACGACGTTGTGCTGCGGCACGGGCCCGCGGAAGAACCGGTTGTCGATCGAGAACTCGAGCTCGACGGTCTCGGCCGCCCCGAGGCGACGCGTGAGATCGTCGTGGTGCTCTCCGCGGAGCACCACGTGGACGTCGCGCGGCAGCTCGGACCACGTGATCTCGTGCTTGCCGCTGGTGTGCACGAGCACGCCGGCGGGGTCGCGCGCCCGATCGATGTGCCCGGCGACGTTCGCGGCGAACAGCGCGTCATCGATCGCCTTCACGAGGGTCTCGTCGGGCTTGGCGCCCTTGCTCGGGTCGGGGTGCACGACCCACGCGCCCTTGAAACGCGTGGGGTCCTTCTTCACCGCGGCGACGCTCGACGGATAGGCCACCGCGGGGCCGCGCACCGGCCCGTAGGCGCCGGGCGTCCACGCGCGGGTGACGAACTCGTACGACTTGCGCTCGGGCACGACCATGCCGCCCGACCACGGCCCGCGATCGAAGCCGATGGGGAATTCACCCCAGCGCTCGAGCTTCGCGATCAAGCCGAACGCTGCGAAGCGATCGCGCGCCCACTGCTCGGCCTGCATCAGCGCGTGGGAGCCGGTGAGCCGCGGTCCGATGACCTCGGCGAGGTGGTGCAGGTGCGCGTCGACCTCCGAGCGCGCGGTGCCGAGCTCGACGATGCGGTCGATCACCGGATCGTCGAATCGCGAGGTCGTCGTCGTGTTCGCGGCCGAGGGTGCGGCTGCGGGCGTCGCATCCGGCGGACGCGTGGCCTGGTTGCGGGGCCCGCAGGCGAGGGCGGCGAGGGCGGCGAGGACGACGAGACGGCGGGCCATGGGGGCCGCGAGCATACCGGAGGCGCCGCGACGTGACGCGCTCCGGATCCGGGGTTCGAAGTGGACGCGGAACCTCGGCGCGAAGGCGTTGTCTCGGCTGGCTCGGAGCACCCATGAGCCACGACGACGCACCCGACGAGCTGCTCCCACGACGCTTCGGACCGCGCGCCCTCGCGGTGCTCTGCGGTCTCCTCGCGCTCGGCGGTGGGTTCGCCTACCTCGCGCGGTTGGTGCCTCCCGAGGAACCCGAGGAACCGGAGCTCGCGGCGGCCCCCGAGCCGACTGCAGTGCCGCCCGTCGGCGTGTCGCTCCCGGAGCCGCGTGACGCCGCCCCGCAGATGGCGCGCAACTTCGATCCGGATGCGGCCGCGCGCAACAGCGGCATCCTCGGCACCTTGCAGCAGGAGGCGGGGCACTTCCTCGCGACGCCGCACGGCGGCGCCTTCGCAGCCGGCGACGACGACGAGGACGTGTGGGGCGGGCTCGCCGGGACCGAGATCGGCGAAGCCTCTGGCCTCGGCGGCCTCGGCCTCATCGGCAGCGGACGCGGCGGCGGCGGGTACGGCAGCGGCAGCATCGGGCTCGGCAGCGGGACCGGCCAGGGCTTCGGCGGTCGCGGCCACGTCATGTCGCGCATGCGCATGTCGGACATGGCGATGCCGCGCGATGCGGTGAGCAACGAGGGCTACGACACCATCGAGGAGCACCGCTTCATCTCGGTGGCCGACGATGCCCGCTCGACCTTCGCCGTCGACGTCGACACCGCGTCGTACAGCAACGTCCGCCGGTTCCTGAACCAGGGCCAGCTCCCTCCCGCCGATGCGGTGCGCGTCGAGGAGTTCATCAACTACTTCGACTACGCCGACGCGCCACCCACCGACGGCACCCCGTTCTCGGTGCATTCGGAGGTCGCCGACTGCCCGTGGGACGCGAGCCACCTGTTGGTGCGGCTCGGTCTGCAGGGGCAAGTCTGGGACGACGCCGATCTGCCGGCGCGCAACTTCGTGTTCCTGCTCGACGTGTCGGGCTCGATGGAGAGCGCGGATCGACTGCCGCTGGTGCGCAACGCCCTGGGCCTGCTCGTCGATCACCTCCGCCCGCAGGATCGCGTCGGCATCGTCGTCTACGCCGGAGCCTCGGGCGTGGTGCTCGAGCCGACCGCCGGCACGGAGAAGGACACCATCCGTCGCGCGCTCGCTCGGCTCGGCGCCGGCGGATCGACCAACGGCGGCGCCGGCATCGAGCTGGCGTATCGCCTCGCGAGCCAGCACTTCGTCGCCGGCGGGGCCAACCGCGTGATCCTGGCGACCGACGGCGACTTCAACGTCGGCGTCGCCAACCGCAAGGCGCTGGTCCGGCTCATCGAGCGCAAGCGCGACTCGGGCGTGTTCCTGTCCGTGCTCGGGGTCGGCCGCGGCAACCTCCAAGACGCGACGATGGAGGACCTCGCCGATCGCGGCAACGGCAACTACGCCTACCTCGACTCGATCGACGAGGCCCGCAAGGTGCTGGTCGACGAGGCCGCCGCGACGCTGGTGACCATCGCGAAGGACGTGAAGGTCCAGGTCGAGTTCGATCCGTCTGAGGTCGCGTCGTGGCGCCTGATCGGCTACGAGAACCGCAAGCTCGCGCACCGGGACTTCGAGGACGACCGCAAGGACGCCGGTGAGATCGGGGCCGGTCATCGCGTGACCGCGCTGTACGAGATCGTGCCCAAGCGCGGCGACGACAGCCGCATGTCGCCGTTGATGAAGGTCGGCCTGCGGTGGAAGGCGCCCGACGGCGATGTGAGCACCGCGCTCGAGCACACCGTCGGCAGCGACGCGCGATCGCTGGCGTCGAGCTCCGATGATTTCCGGCTCGCCGCCGCGGCGGCGCAGTTCGCCATGTTGCTGCGCAACTCTGGCAGTCGCGGCGATTCGAGCTGGGCGAGCACGATCACGCTGGTCGAGGGCGCGCTCGGAGAGGATCCGAGCTGCGATCGTGTCGAGCTGGCGCAGCTCGTCGGACGGGCGGCACAGCTGTCCGGCGCGTCGGCCCGCCCCCACGCGCGCACCCGGTGTCCGCGGAGCTGAGCGTCACCCGCGGACCCATCGTCTCCCCGTGATCTCACGCGCCACATTTGCGGCCGAGCAGGTGCTCCCCCCTGGGTTTTGCGCTGGGACGGCGCGATTTGCAGTCCCATAGTGGAAGGCATGAGCACCACCGAGCTGACCGTCGCGCAGTACATGACCGCCATGCCCGCGAGCGCCGACGAGGACTTCCTGCTCGCCGACGCCGGAGAGCGCATGGCCATCGACAACATCCGCCACCTCGTGGTGCTCAAGGGCACGCAGGTCACCGGTCTGTTGTCGAGTCGGGACATCTCGGTCGCGCTCGCGGGCAAGGGTGCCGACCCGAAGAAGATGTTGGTCCGCGACGCGATGAGCGAGCAGCCCTACGTGTGCGAGCCGAGCACCCCGATCGCCGTCGTGGCCCACGAGATGGAGGCCCACCGCTGGGGCTGCGCGATCATCGTCGAGGGCGACGCGGTCGTCGGCGTGTTCACCACCACGGACGCGCTCCGGGCCCTGCGGGCGCTCGCGACGGGCAAGCCCGCCGAGCCCGCGGTGAAGCCGACCCACCTGCCACCGACCGAGCACCAGCCGCCGCGGCGCTTCCACCTGCACCGCCACCGCCCGCTCACCGGCAGCGTCGGCCTGTTCAACACGCAGACCACGTAGCGGTCGCACCGTCGTCTTGCGCGCCAGGGCTCGAGGATCGAGCGTACCCTGGCGCGGTATGATCGAGATCCCGAGCGCCCCTCGCTCCACCCACGCGCCGCGCATCCTGTTCCTGTATGGATCGCTGCGCAAGCGTTCCTACAGTCGGTTCCTGACCCAGGAGGCGGCGCGCATCATCGCGGCGATGGGCGCCGAGGTGGTCATCTACGATCCCTTCGATCTCCCGGTCGCCGACGCCGTCGAGCCGACGCACCCAAAGGTCGTCGAGCTGCGCCGGTTGTCGGAGTGGTCCGAGGGCCAGGTGTGGTGCTCGCCCGAGCGGCACGGCGCCGTCACGGGCGTCATGAAGAACCAGATCGACTGGTTGCCACTGAACTCGGGCGCCGTGCGCCCCACACAGGGCCGCACGCTCGCGGTCATGCAGGTCAGCGGCGGCTCGCAGTCGTTCAACGCCGTGAACTCGCTGCGCCTCCTCGGACGGTGGATGCGGATGTTCACCATCCCGAACCAGTCTTCGGTCGCCAAGGCCTACGAGCAGTTCGAGGAGGACGGCCGCATGAAGGACTCTGCGTACCGCGATCGCGTGATCGACGTGATGGAGGAGCTGATGAAGTTCACGCTGCTCCTGCGCGACCACGTCGAGTTCCTCACCGATCGCCACAGCGAGCGCAAGGAGGCCTCGGCGAAGGCGGCCACCGAGGCGGCCGCGAAGGGGACCGCGTAGCGCGGTCGCGTCACACCAGCAGGCTGCGGCCGGTCGCCGTGACCGACTCCGCCGTGGCCTCGGTGACGGGCACCAGGTTCCCGCGCTGCGCGGCCGGCCGTGCCGCGATCGCGTCGAGCCAGCGCTGCAGCGCCGGCAGGCCGCTGATGTCGAGGCTGCCCCAGGCGTAGGTCTTCACCCAGCACCAGTTGGCGATGTCGGCGATCGAGTACTCGCCCGCGAGGTACTCGACCTCGCCGAGCCGCCGCTCGAGCACCTCGAAGAGGCGCCGGCACTCGCGGGTGTAGCGATCGATCGCGTAGGGGATCTTCTCCGGGGCGTAGCGGTTGAAGACGTTGGCCTGCCCCATCATCGGGCCGATGCCGCCCATCTGGAACATCAGCCACTGGATCGCGACGCTGCGGGCCTTGGGATCGGCGGGCAGCAGCTTGCCGGTCTTCTCGGCGAGGTACATCAGGATCGCGCCGCTCTCGAACACCACGAAGTCGTCCGCGTCGTGATCGATGATCACCGGGATGCGACCGTTGGGGTTGAGCGCGAGGAACCACGGCTCCTTCTGCTCGTTCTTCCCGAGATCGATCGCCCGCACGGTGTACGGCAGGCCGAGCTCCTCGAGCGCGACGGAGACCTTGCGGCCGTTGGGGGTCGGGGACGTGAGCAGTTCGATCATGGGGCTCGGTACGGACGACGCCGCTGCCCGGGGAGTTTCACCCATCGCCCTGCGGCGCGCGAGGTGGTTCAGCGGTGCCGCGGCACGATCGTCGACAGCGCCGCGGCGACCTCGTGATCGAGGGCCTTGCGCATCAGGGCGGTCACGGCCACCAGCGGCAGCGGCTTGGTCCGACGCACGCGGTCGAGCAGCTCGGGCACCGCCTCGACGGGGTGCCCGGCGGCCGCCCAGGGTGCGATCATCTGCTCGGCGAACATCGCGACCAGGGCCTTCGCCATCGCCCCGGTGCCCTCGCGCAAGAGTACGAGCTGGTCGAGCGCCGCGTGCAGCGGGATGCCGACGTCGACGAGCGCACGGCCGACCTCGAGCAGGCGCGGCACGGGCACGCGGAAGCGCGGCGGGACCCACGACTCGACGAACACGAGCTCGAGCTCGATCGCCCGGTGCACCAGGGCGTCGTCGAGCTCGGGGAACTGCCGCGCGAGCTCGTCCAGACCGAGCACGACCTCGTCCTCGAGCACGCCTTCGGCCCGGTCGAGCTCGCGCTCGAAGCCCAGGAGATCGCTGACGCTGCGCCGTTCGTGCCACGCCTGCAGCACGTCGGCGATCGCGGCCAGGGAGTAGCCGCGCTCCTGCAGCCGCGCGATGAGCCGCAGGCGCTCGACGTGCGCCGGCCCGTAGCGACCGACCCGCCCGACGACGGAGGGTGGCGGAAGCAGTCCGCGGGTCTGCAGCGCGCGGATGTTCCGCGTCGTCGTCCCGACCACCTGCGCGAGCGCGTCGATCGTCAGACCGTCGGGGGACTGCCCGGGGAGGGCTTCGGCCGTCGCCATGTTGAAACGTTACACCAAACGGTGTAACCTCGAAACCTGCAGGAGTGATCGCCATGCTCGACCTCAGCCGCCTCCTGGTGAAATGCCAACGATTGCAGTGGTCTACGGATGACGTCGACTGGGACGCGCCCGGGGCGGACCGGGTGAGTCCGGCCCAGGCCCACGACCTCGCGTCGTTCATGGCCGACCTCTACTGGATCGAGTCCATCGCCGCGGTCGTGTGCGGGACGGGAGCACGACGACGTCGAAGCCGACCGCGAGGCCACGGCGCGCCGCGGCGTCGAAGCCGACGCTCGGCGCGGCGTCGAAACTCCGGGGCCGCCAGCCGAAGCCGAGGCCGACACGCAGGCCGAAGTTCCACGGGCCCAAGGCGGCGCGTGCACGCCCGCGCGCAGGAGATGACGCGGGCGCAGGTGGGGCGGCGCGCACGACCCGGCGCGGCGGTGCGTCGGGCCGAACGCCGCCGGGCGCAGGCAACGTCGCGGGGAGCGACGCGACGGCCTGCGTCACGGATCCCTCGATCGACGCGGCGGCCAGCGCGTCGTCACACGTGGCCGTGGGCTCGACGCGCGCGGCCACGATCCCGTCGTCACGGACGCCGAGGCACACGGTGCTCGTCGCGAGCGTCGCCGTGGGGACGATCGGCGCACCGGACTCGGCGAGCGCGGCGAGCAGCGCAGCGCGCTCGTCCTCTGCGGCGGGATCGACTTCGACGAACACCGCGTCCGCGACGCGATCGGAGCTGGCTGCGTGCTCCCGCGCGAGTTCCACGGCGACCTGCACGACGTCGAGCGCGACGACGGCCGCGTCGCGACCCCGCGCATCGACAGGCTCGCGGATCGCCTCGGCGTCTGCGACCAGCAGCGTCACCGCGTAACCGGTGTCCGTCGGGCCGAGCGCCACGCGGGTCGACGCGCGCGGGTCCACCGCGATGCCGACCTCGAGCATGCGCTCGATGACGTGACCGACGAGTCGACGTCGCTCGACGTCGTCTCCGAGCGCGTGCGCCTCCACGCGGACGGTCTGCGTGGCCCACACCAGCGTGGGGAACCAATGCGTCACGGGCGACGTCACGGGGTCTCGTCGCACCCGAGGCGCGCGCGACGGGACGCCGTCCTGCGCGCGGAGGTGCCGTTCGGGAAGCGGGCCGCGTGCCCGCGCCAGTGGTCACACGCCTGCTCCGCCGTGGCGCCGAGCTCGAGCACCGTGCCGAGCTCGAACGACAGGACCTCGACGGTCCCTTCGTCCGCGATCCGATCGATCGCGTCGCGCAGCAGATCCCGGGCGAGGTCGTACCCGCCGGCGGCGCGGTGACGCGCGACCTCGTCGAGCAGCGCCGACACGTCGATCGCCGACGCAGGCCGACGTGCCGCAGGCGCCGCGTCGCGCCGCGGGCCCGGGTCCGGGGGTGTCGGCGAGTTCTCTGGCGTCGCTTCGGGCTCGACCTCGGCCTCGGGCTCGGCCGGCGCGCGCGGCCGCCGGTCCCAGCTGAAGCGCGTGCCCGGCTGCACGACGTGCACCTTGCCGCCGTCCGCGTGGAACTCGACGCGGCCGTGGACGAGATCGATGTGTCCGCGCTCGCCGACGTTCTGGATCTCGAAGCGCGTCCCCAGGACACGCACCCGCCCGACGCCGACGTCGACCTCGATCGGCGGGCGATCGCCGACGGGCGCGACATCGAAGCTGGCCGAGCCCTCCGCGAGCACGAGCGTGCGATCGCGGACGGCGAGCTGCGCGGTGGCCCAGACGTCGACGACGACGCCGAGCGCATCGAGATCGACCCGACACGGCGCCGCGACCTCGGCGAGCCCCGTGCCGAGCGCGGGCGCGCACGCGTCTGTGGCGACGACAGCCGGCGCGACCTCGATGCTCGGCGTCGACGCGACTGGCCCAGGCGCAGCCGCAGGCTCGTCGCGCGGCACCAACCACCACGCGACGAGCACACCGGACGCGAACGCGAGCGTCGGGAGCAACCAGGGCCGCGCGCGCCGCGGGCGAGCGTGCGCCGAGGCGAGCACGCGCTGTCGCAGTGCCGGCGGCGGCGCGACCCGATCGAGGGCGCGCGCGAGCGCGTCGAAGTCCTCGCGCCCGTCGAAGTCCTCGAGGATGGAACCGTCGTTCATCGTGCCTCCGGGTCGGCGTCGCGTCGCAGCGCGGCGAGCTGGGCCTGCGCACGGCCGAGAATCTTCGAGACGTACCCGGGTGACAGCCCCAGGATCTCGGCGATCTCGATCTGCGGGGTGCCGTCGAGGTGTCGCATGCACACGATCATCCGCGCGCGATCCGGGAGCGCACCGATGTGCTCGAAGAGCGCTCGGACCTCGTGGCGCTCGGACGCCAGCACATCGGGCTGCGCCGGTGACCGGGCCTGCATGCCGAGCACCCAGCGCACGCCCGGGAGATCGAGGAACCGCTCGCGGCGCAGGCGATTGAGCGCGCGATGGACGGTCGCGCGGTACAGCCAGCCCGATGGTTGCTCGATCACCTCACCGCGATCGAGCCGTTCGATGAGCTCGAGGAACACCTCGTGGGTGAGATCCTCGGCGAACGCACGATCGCCCCTGCCGTACCGCAGCGCGAGGCGGTAGGTTCGAGGTCCGTGGGCATCGTAGAGCGACGCGAGATCGAGCCGCGCGGTGGCGACGTCGTCGGTCGTCCGAGTGCCGGCGATCGTGACGGTCATGGGCGGGGCCTGGCACCAGCGAGGCACACGAGCATCCCCGGAATTTCCTCCGCGGCCGAGGAAATCGACCGCGCCCCTGCGTGCCTGGCTGGCATGACCACACGACGCCCGCGCACCTCGATGCCGCCCACCCTGGGCGCCCCCCTGGTCGCCCTCGCCCTGACCGGGTGCGCCTTGGATCTGCAGGATCACCCCGGCCAGTGCGTGACCAAGGAGCTGCCGACGGGCTTCGACGGCGAGGACCTCGAGTTGCTGCGCGGCTACACTCGGGTCGGCGGCGACCTCGTCGTCCCCCGCGACGCCGAGGATCTCTCGGCGCTCGGCTGCCTCGAGCAGGTCGACGGCACCCTCGAGATCAGCGGGGTCGTTGCACTGGACTCGTTGGCGGGCCTCGAGAACCTGCGCTCGGCCGGGCAGTTGCGCCTGGACGAGCTCCCGCAGCTGGAGAGCACCGCGGCGGTGGCCGGCCTGCGCGAGCTGACCGGCGAGGGCCTCTCGCTGCGCGAGCTCCCGAAGTTGCGCGAGATCGAAGCGCCCGCGGGGCTCGAGCGGCTCGAAGGCCGCGTCGACGTCCTGGCCTGGCCCACCCTCGAGCGCTGGGAGTCGTCGCTCGGCGTGGCCGAGATCTCGACGATCGATCTCTACGGCCTGCCCCCGACCGCCGAGGTCACTGCGTTCGTCGAGCTCGAGCGCTGCGCCGCGCTGACGATCCTGTCCGAGGCCGTCGGCGATTCCGCTGCGGGCGCGCGGGTGAGCCTGGATGGCCTCGTCTCCGCCGAGATCCTGGACCTCGAGGGAATCGCGCCCGACACCCTCGCATCCCTGCAGCAGCTCACCGCCGGGGATTTCCTGGAGGTCGTGGGCTTCGGCGGCGAAGATCTGACGGGGCTGTCGTCGCTGCAGGCGATCGGCTCGCTGCAGGTGCGATCGTCGCCGTCGCTTCGATCACTGCACGGCCTCGAGGCCCTCGCGTCCGTCGGCGAGCTCGAGCTCGTGGACAACGTCGCGCTCGTCGACATCACGGCGCTGGGCCAGGTCCGCGCGATGCCGCCGTGGCGAGATCTGGGCGGCACGCTGTCGATGCCGAGGATCCACATCGGCGGCTCGCCTCAGCTCGCGGATCTCTCGCCCTTGGCCGGCATCACCGAGGACACCCTCGGCACGATCGCATTGACCGACCTCCCCGCCGTCACTGCGTTGCCCACCCTCGCGGGCCTTCGCACCCTCGGCGCGCTGGGCCTCGTGCGCACGGGTGTCGTGGACCTCGACGCGCTCGCGGACGTCGACGCACTTCGCCTGTACTACTTCGACACCACCGACACGAAGAGTCCGGGCAGCTCGTTCTCGATCACCCTCGTCGAGAACCCCGCCTTGACCGACCTCTCGGGGTTGGCATCGGTGGTCGACGTGGGGGACCGCGGCGACCTCGAGGTCGTCGACAACGCACAGCTGGCGACGTGCGCCGTCGAGGCGATGGTGACGACGCTGGACGCCGCGGGCCGCGACGACGGCACGGTGGACATCGCGGGCAACGACGACGCGGCGGGGTGCTGACGTTCGATCGCGCAGCCGCGTCGCCGAGGCGTCAGACCTCGGGCCCCGCGCCGCTAGACTCCCGCGCCATGGTGCGTCGTGACGAACGGATGCCGAGCCGCGCGCGAGCGCGGGTCGGGAGCCGTTCAAGCTGCGCTTCTCCAGCGGGGGAAGGTCCCGTCCCGGTAATCGCCGGAGAGCCGGGTAGCAGGTCCC
>JBIJCC010000124.1:0-30977 GCA_044344875.1 Nannocystaceae bacterium | reverse complement strand
TTCACCGGAAGTTCGTTCCTGTACGTTCGAGAGGCTGGTCGGGAAACCGCTTCTCAGACCGTCCCAGGCGGCGTTCTTCCGGCTTTTCACGTTCTAGATCCGCGTGTGGCTACGCAACTCGGGGGTCTAGAGGCGGCGCTCGCGGCCTACGACGTGCGCGTGACGACGGAGCGTCCGCCGCCGTACGTGCCGTACATGATGTTGCTGCCGGGCGACGTCGTCGACTTGGAGGCGACGTCACGCACGTGCGTTACGGCCGGCATCGATTGCGACGGCGTCCAGCGCAACGACATCGGGCGCACGCTCGGTGGCACCACGAACTGCACGAATCCCGATCCCGTCCAGGCCGCGCTCATCGCATTCGGTTACATGTCCGGGCTCGAGAACAACGACGAGCCGACCGATCCCATGTTCTATCCGCCACAGTTCGACGCCCCGAGTCAGGCGTTCGTCGACGCGTGCGCGACGTTGGTGCCCACGCTCGACGAAGACGGCATGCCGAACCTGCCCGTCTGCGTCGGCGCCTATCACGAGACCTACTGCGGCGACGTCGACGGGGCGATCAACAGCGATCTCGAGCTACGCGGCGTGTACGGCGATGGTCCGCCGCAGGCGGACGTGACTCCGCCGACCGTCCTGCAGGTCGGCATCGACGGTGACATGGAGCTGCGGTCCGGCACGCCGCTGCCGCTGACCGCGATCATCGAGGACGACTCGGGCTTGGTGTTCGTGCGCTGGACGCTGAGGGCCGATAACGCCGCGCTCGAAGAGTTCGACATCGATGGCGACGGTGCGATCTGCAAGGGCCACAACGACGTGTGCGAGGTCGACTTCGTCGGCATGGTCCCGTACTTCCAGGACGACGACGGGGACTATGGTGCGCCGGAGCTCACGTCTGCGCCCGATGGGCTCTACGAGGTCACCCTCGAGGCGGCGGACCTCGCGGGCAATGCAATCGCGCCGATCGAGGTGACGATCGCGATCGGTGTATCCGGTGGATCGAGCGAGAGCGGAACCAGCGGTGTTCCCGATCCGGATTCGAGCGGAGGCGCGACGCTCGAGAGCGGTGACCCTTCGACGGATCCCGACAGTGGTGAAGTGGACGACGATGGTGTGACCTCGCCCGAGCCCGGTGACGACGACGGCGGGAGCACGACGACTTCCGCGGGTGCGACCGACGCGATCGCCTCGCGCGGCTGCTCGTGTGACGCGGCCGGCGATCGCTCGACCGGCGCTCACTCGATGGCACTGCTCGTCGGCATGCTCGCGCTCGGCCGCCGCCGACGTCGGGCGTGGTGGTCCTTCGGACGCTGAATCCACCCACGGAGCGGGCCGCGGCACTGCGGCCGCGGGCGCGGCGACTAACCCAGCCCGCGCAGCGCCTCGCGATAGGCGCGGATCGTCGCGGCCACCGACGCATCGCGCCGCGCGACGAAGCTTGCGAGCAGCCCGAGATCGAGGGCCGCCAGACACTCGCTGCGCTCCACGGCCACGTACCCGCCGGGCCGCAGCACGTGGGGCGTGATCCCCCCGCGACGCCAGAACCACACCTCGCGGACCCCGAGCTCGGCGTAGACCTGCAGCTTGTCGACCCCACCCGAGGTCCAGACGACCTCGATGGTGAGATCGGGCCGCGTCGCGCCGGTCGTCGGGCGGAACACATAGCACTCGTCGGGCTCGACCCCGCGCGCGACCGCTGGATCCTCGATCGTCCACGAGCCCACGGGGCTGAAGTCGACCCCGAACTCGAGGCACCAGACCTCGATCAGGCGTCCGATCACGGACTTGATCGACTCGTGGTCCATCGACGGCGTCATGAGCTGCAGCGTCCCTTCGAGGTAGGTGAGCCGCGGGACCGCCTCTTCTCCGCGGAGCAACCGCAGCCGCTGGTAGTCGGCCCACGTTGCCCCGCGCAGGATCACGAAGTGATCCTCGCGCGCGCACACACCCTCGGGCGTGGACTCGGCTTCATCCTGCACGTCCAGTCCGGCCGCTTTCTCGAGACGCACGGTGCTCGCGTTCGGGGTCCTCGGCACGTCGAGCAACCCGGCGCTGGCGGCCCTCGCATCACGACCGCCCTCGGGGTCGCCCTCGCGGCCCTCGGCGCGCCGCTGTCGCTGGTGCTCGCGGGCGGGTCGCGCGAGGGCAGCGGTCGCGATGCTGATCCCTTGGGCTGGTCGGATCGGCCCGGCTCCGCCATGATCCCCCGCGACGTGCCGAGCCGTGCGAGTCGTAGCGCCATGGCCCTCGTGCTCGCCGCGGCGATGCTCGGGTGTCGGCCCGCGGCCGCGCCGACCGAGCCGGTGGTGCCGACCCTCGTGGCGGGGATCTCACCGCCGTTCGTCGCCCGGCAGAAGGTCGTCGCGACTCACGGGGGCGTGCGTCGGGCGTTCGACGCGGTGCTGCAGTTCGACGGCGCGGCGCTGGTCCTGCTGGGCATGACGCCGATGGGCACCAAGGCGTTCGCGGTGGTCCAGCGCGGCGACGCCGTGGAGGTCACGCCCTACGTGGACATGCCCCTGCCGGCCCCGCCGCGGGCGATCCTGCGGGACATCCACGGCGCGTACTTCGATCCGCCGCGGCGGGTCGAGGCCGACGGCTGGCACCGGCGCCGCACCGCGGCCGGCGAGCCGCTGGACGAGCGCTGGGCCGAAGGACGGCTGCAGGAGCGGGTCTACGGCCGCCGGCGCGACGTTCGGGCGAGCCGGCTGCGCTTCCCCGAGGGGCTCGCGCCCGGGGAGATCCCACGCGAGGTCACCCTCGATCACCCCGCGCTCGATCTGCGGCTCGAGATCCACACCGTCCTGCTCACGCGCACCGAGGGCCCCTCGGGCGACACGTCGGGTGCCGCCCGCCATTGAGCCCCACGCGCGCGCGTAGTAAGAAGGCCCTGCCGTCGAAAAGGAAGATCCCAGGATGCAAGGCGCGTTTGTCCATCTCGAGCTCCACACCGATGAGATCCCCAGCGCGAAGGCGTTCTACGCCGAGTTGTTCGGCTGGAACTACAGCGACATCCCGATGGGCGAGTCCGTCTACACGATGATCGGCACCCCGAAGGATCCCGGCGCCGGCATGCAGCTGCGCGGGATGCCCGACGCCCCGCCGATGTGGCTGCCGTACATCACCGTCGACGACGTCCGCGTCACCGTGACCAAGGCCCGCGCCGCGGGTGCCGAGGTGATCGTCGAATACATGGAGGCGCCTGGCTTCGGCGCCGGTGCGATCATGCGTGACCCGACGGGCGCGACCTTCGGCGTGTGGAAGGGCGAGACCGCCGAGGCGCCGCCGGCCGAGGGCCGCAAGACCGGGAAGAAGGTCGCGAAGGAGAAGCCCGCGAAGGCGGAGAAGCCGGCGAAGGCCGCGAAGGCGGAGAAGCCCGCGGAGGTGGAGGAGGCCGAGGCCGCGCCGGCGCCTGCGAAGAAGGCGTCGAAGAAGGTCGCGAAGGCCGAGGCTGCACCGGATCCGGAGCCGGCGAAGAAGGTCGGGAAGAAGGCGGCGAAGGCCGAGCCCGCAGCCGAGCCGGCGCCGGAGCCGGTGAAGAAGGTCGGGAAGAAGGCGGCGAAGGCCGAGCCGGCGCCGGAGCCGGTGAAGAAGGTCGGGAAGAAGGCGGCGAAGGCTGAGCCGGCGCCGGAGCCGGTGAAGAAGGTCGGCAAGAAGGTGGCGAAGGCCGAGCCGGCACCGGAGCCTGCGAAGAAGGCGTCGAAGAAGGTGGCGAAGGCCGAGCCGGCGCCGGAGCCCGCGAAGAAGGCGTCGAAGAAGGTGGCGAAGGCCGAGCCGGCGCCGGAGCCCGCGAAGAAGGCGTCGAAGAAGGTCGCGAAGGCCGAGCCCGCGAAGGCACCCGCGAAGGCGCCCGCGAAGGCGGCAAAGCAGCCAGCCGCGAAGGCCCAACCCGCGAAGTCGGCGAAGAAGCCCGGGAAGAAGAAGTAGTCCCTCGGCGTCCGGCGCGGTCCCTCGGGGCCGCGCCGACGCGGCTACAGGCGATCCGACGCGATGCCGACGTCCGAGATCCCGGACTCGTGCGCGGCCGTC
Organism: Nannocystaceae bacterium; assembly: GCA_044344875.1. GTDB lineage: Bacteria > Myxococcota_A > Polyangia > Nannocystales > Nannocystaceae > Xiheibacterium. The sequence goes on along the minus strand of JBIJCC010000124.1, from coordinate 26,948 downwards.
ATGACGCGGATGACGTCGCCGTAGCGCGCTTCACCCTTGGCGGTCACGATCAGCTTGCTGTCGGACTGCGCCTTCTCGTTGGCCTGGAACTGCTTGATCATCTCGTCGTAGTTCTTCGACAGCTGCTGCTGGCCGAGCTTGGCCGAGCCGTCGGGCAGGACCTCGACGAGTAGCGGCGAGTTCGGATCCGACGGCACCTGCGTCACCGATTCCTTCGGCACGCTGATCTGGATCTGCTCGTTGGGCGGCTTGGGCGCCGCGACCATGAAGATGATGAGCAGGCACAGGAGCACATCGACCATGGGGGTGACGTTGATCTCGCAGACCGCCTCCCCCTCCGCGCCGCCGCTGGCCATTCCCATGGCCGCGAGTGTAGGGCGGCGAGGGGCCGCGGGGCAAGCCGGGGGCGCTCGGAGCCCGCGCCGCGAAACGAGGTGCGGGGATACACTTTCACCGAGGGACCCCATGAAACGAAGCGCCTGCGTGCTGGGATTCGCGCTGTCGGCTTGCAGCAAGCCGCCTCCTGCCTCGCCCGAGGTCGGCGTCACCACCGTGCCGACCAAGGCCGCCGCGGCCCCGACCGATGCGACGCGACCACCTCCAGATCGTGCGCTCCCGCGGATGACCACGGCCCCGCAGGGGCCATGCGAGCAGGCCCTGTCGACCTTCGGTGATCGCGCGGCCGAGAGTTGGGGCCCCGGCGCCGTCGACACCGAGCTGAGCGCCGAGCTCGCCGCATGCAACGCGGCTCGAACCTCGAGTGAGGAGCACGAGCACTGCAGCGGGCAAGGCCGCGCCGCCGCATTCGAGGCCTGCGTGCTCGAGTGCGCCCGAACCGAACCGATCCCCACGCCCTACGTTCCTGGCGACGTGGTCGACGGCTGCGCTGTTCGGTGTGCCGAGCAGCAGTGCCCCTGACGCGCCAACCGTCACATCCGCGGGGCGCGTTCTCTGCCGGGTATGCCCGCTCGCAACGCCCTCGCGCTCCTCGTCACGCTCGCCATGGCCTCGCCCGCCGACGCCTCGGTCGGGCCCGCGACGCCGCACGTCGACCACGTGCCGACCGCGGGAGCCCCCGTGGCCCGGACGAAGAGCCCGACCGCCAACATCCCGGCAGCACGCTACACGCTGAAGATCCAGTTCGTGCGCACCGCCGACGACGACGGTGCGCGTCCGAGCGTGCTCACCCGCGACGGTGCCGAGGCTTGGGTCGCGGAGGCCAACCGGGTCTTCCGTCGCAACGGCGGTGACGTCGAGTTCGTCATCCACTCGGCGTCGAACTTCGACGATCTGGTCCGGAGTACTGCGCTCAACCGCGACTGCATCCTCGCGCCGGGGCAGACCGCGAGCACGATCGCGGCGAACACGGATCCCAACATCGATCGCGATACGCTGTGCGACTCGACGACGCCGGGAAACGCACGCACCGCCTACGGCCTCGAACGCGGCGATCGCATCGTCGTGTTCTCGCGGGGCGGCAACGAGGCGCTCGCCTGGGAGAACGGGCACTGGATCCTGGACACCGTCACCGGCGGTCAGTCGTGGGGGACGCAGTCCTACGTGCGCATGCCGGGCAAGTACGGCAGCAGCACGTTGCTCGCGCACGAGCTCGGCCACTACCTGCACAACCCGCACACGTTCAATGACGGCCTCGAGATCGTGACGGTCGAGCAGGCGAAGGCCGAGATGGAGGCGTGGGTGGCCGAGCATCCCGGCGAGCATCCGAGCCGTGTATTCGACGGCGACGCGCTGCGGAGCGAGTTCGGCGTGGACGATACCCCGGCCGATCCTCGGGGCTCGGTGCTCCTCGACGCCTACAACGAAGCGCACCCTCAAAACGAGATCGAGGACAAGTGCCACGCCGACGTGGGCAGCGTGACGATCGCGGTGCGCGTCGGCGGCCAGACCAAGCAGGTGACGCTCACACCCGACCGCTCCAACATCATGAGCTACTTCAAGGGCTGCCCGTTCCCGCACAAGTTCAGCAAGGCGCAGTACGCGAACATCCACAACGCGCTCGCCACCAACCGCAAGGACCTCGTGGAGGACTCGGGCGGCTGCTACTCGAGCGGATCGGGCGGAGCCATCGTCACCTCGGAGGACGGCCTACGGGCGGTCGCACGCAAGATCGCGGCCTGCATGATGCTGGTGAAGCGACCGATGCCGTGGGAGGAGGTGATGGGGACGATCTACAGCCAGCCGGGCGATCTGAAGCCGGGATTCACGAAGGTCGGGAAGCTCGGCGTACACAAGGCGCGCGAGAAGGCGCTGCTGGATCGGCTGCGCACCGCGCCGGTGTTCGACGAGTAGCGCGCGGGGCGACGGCGAGTGAGTCACCCTGGCCGGCGACTCACTCGAACCGGGCCCCACCCACACACACCAGCTCCGGATCGTCCCCCGCGTTCTCGATCGTCACCACCGCCTCCTCCCCCTCCTCGAAGTGCAGGTCCGCCCGACGGTTGCCCAGCACCTGCAGCGCGCGGCCGGTGCCGAAGCGCAGGTGTCGGCCCTTGCCGTCGCTGCCGCGTCGCATCGCGAAGCCGACCACGTGGTCGCCCGGCTCGCCGAGGCGGATCGTCGCGGTGTCCCCGGCCGCGATCCCGAACGACACGCAGCGGTACAGGTACGGGTCGATGTAGACGAACGAGGGGTTGGGCCGGTAGTCGCCCTCCTCGCAGTCGACGAGCGCGTCCTTGCCGAGCAGGCCGTCGCACACCGGTCGCGCGGCGCGATCGATCGCGATCTCGCGGGTGATCGTGAGGTCGTCGACGAACTCGGGCGGGCCCGTCCGCGCGAAGAAGCGGGTGTCGGCGTACTCGTACCACGTGCGATCGAGCTGCGTGTGCTGACGACGCGCGAGCAGCACGCCCATGCCTACCGCAGCGACGCCCACCGCGATGGCCACCGCCCGGCCCGAGCCGAACGACCGCGATCGCAGCGCGAGCGGCCGGCCGCGCAGCACCAGCCCCGCGACCACGACGAGCCCCGCGAGGCTCAGCCATCGACCCCAGCGCTCCGCGTCGGTGGTCCCATACGTCGCGACCACGCGGCCGCCGTGGGGCAGCTCGAGGCCGACGACGTCCATGTCGCCGTGCACGCTCGAGCTCGACGCCTCGATCGGCGCGCTGTCCAGCGTCCACGCCCAGCGCGACGACGGGGCCTGGGCGATCTGCAGCGTGCCGCCGGTCGTCTCGACGTCGAAGGCGCGCACCTCGGGGCCGTGCTCGACGACGCTCGCCGTGCCCTCGCCGCGGACGAAGCGCGGGCCGGTGTCCGCCGCCGCCACGAAGCGCGCCAGCGTGTACGGCCCGAACACGCCGACCGGCTCGAGCACCGCGGCGAGCTCCGCGTCGCCCTCGCCCAGGCCGCGATCGTGGATCACGTGGGTGACCCCGAGCCGCTGGAACGCCGCGACGCCGCGGCGCTCGAGGATGTGCTCGAAGTTCACGGTCGCGACGTGGCCGTCGAGCACCGCGGCCGCGCCCGCGTCGGCGATCGCGAACATCGGGTAGGTGCCGCCGCCCATCTCGGCGCGCAGGAACGCGACGCGGATCCCCGGCGTGTGCTCGGCCTCGGCCACCAACGCGGCCCGTAGCTCGCGCTCCTCGACGACGAGCTCGCTGCGGCGCAGGGTGTCGATGCTGCCCACCGGTCGCGGCGCGAACAGATCGGTGCGCCCGAGCATCGCGGTGATGGCCGGCGCGAGCACGATCGCGACGAACCACCGCCGTCGCGCGTCGACGATGGCGCTGCGGCCCAGCGCCGCGGTGATGGCCCGCACCGCGACGACGAGCGCGACGCCGGCCAGCGCGAAGGCCAGGGGCTTCACCGCGATCGCGAAGCGCGGGAACTGCAGGTTCTTGAAGCCGGCGGCGACGAGGTCGAGCTCGAGCACCGTGATCGCGTCGCGCGAGCCGAGCAGCAGCAGCCCGCAGCACAGGCCCGCGGCCAGCCACGCGCTCGCGCGCCCGCTCCAGAGCGCCAGGCCCAGGCCGACCACCGCGAGCCCGCCCGTCCACGCCCACGTGCCCGCGAGCAGATCGCCCGTGGTGAGTCGCGCCGCGAGCTCGCCGAGCTCCGACCACGCGACGGGCGATCGTCCGAGCTCGGCCGACGCCGCGAAGAACGTCGCGACGCCCGCGGCCGCGAGCGCAGCGCCGAGGCCGTGGATCATCGCGAGCACGCGCAGGGATCCCGGCGCCCAGCGCCGCGCGTCGTCGGCGAGTCGCGCGACGACGACGAGGCCCACCGCGGACGCCACCGCGGTGAGCAGCCCGAACGGGTGCGCGAGCACGCTGGCCGCGAGGCACACCGCCGCCATCGCGATCGCCCGCGGCCGACGATCGTGCAGCGCCCGCAGCGTCCACACCAACGCCGCGATCCACAGCGCGCACGACAGCTGCTGCGGCCACACGCCGTGGAACATGAGGTAGTTCCAGCCGCCCTGTCGCGCTGCGCCGGGATCGAGCAGCCAGGCGAACGCGCCCGCCGACCCGGCCCAGCGCGACACGAGATCACCGTCGTGCGTGTCGGCGTCGCCTTGCCGCGTGCGCACGTCGGTCGCGATCGCGGCAGCGATGCGCCAGCTGCCCCACAGCGTGAGCGACCAGACCCCGAGCAGGCCCCACGCGTAGCTCTCGCGCAGGTCCAGCGCGCCGAAGCTGAGCAGGTGGCTCGCGCTGGCCCACAGCACGCCCAGCGTCGGGTAGCCCTCGCCGAACGGGAAGCCGTGGTTGAAGCGCTCGGTCCACCCCGACAGCCGACCCGAGGGCAGCATCTCGTCGACGAGGATCCGCGCCTGGAAGTAGTGGATCGCGTGGTCGCGCGAGGCGGGGGGCTCACCGGTGACGAGCGGCCAGAGCATCCATCCCGCGACCGCGACGAGCAGCGCGATCGGGGTGGCGCGCGCGAGGGCGTCCCAGCGCTGCGTACCGAGGTGCTCACGGATCGCGACCATGCTCGTCGGGGCGAGGGCGAGGGCGATCGCCAGCGCCGCGATGCGCCACAGCCCGTGCGTCGCGAACGCGGCGGCGGAGGCCAGCGCGACCACCAGCGGCGCGGTCCATGCCGGTGCAGACCCATGCGTCGGCGACGACGCTCCGTGCGACCCGGGATCCAGGCGACCCATCGTAGACGCGGCCCCGCGGCTCGGCAAACGCCTCGCTCAGGCGGTGGCGGTGCAGAAACCGTCGAGGTCGGCGCGTGCCTCGGCGCGGCCTCCACCAACGCCTCGTCGGCGGAGCTCGACTCCGTTCGATCGGCGGCCTCGCATGGGATGCCCGCTGTCGAACGCGCTCAGCTGCAGACGAACCAGGGGCTGGCCTCGCCGGGGGTGCTGGTGACGCAGCTGGATACGCCGGCGACGTAGCGCCGCGACGCCACGGAGGACTCCGTGCCCTCGTCCGTGCCGCACACGAGCGTCACGCCGCCGAAGCCCGCCGACCACGAGGGCTGGTTCGCCCTGGACAGCGCGAGCCGAGGGTCCAGCTCGGTGGAGCCGATCGCCCCGTCGCTCGGCGGGTCGGGGCACAGGAAGAACTGCGGCGCCGCCTCGGCCGTCTCGAGCTCGGCCATGGCGGCCTCGGCTGCGGGCGGGAGGCTGCCGCGGTCGACGGTGCCTTCGCCGCGCGCCTCGTCCGCGGGATCGGCAACGTCACCTGCTGCGGCGTCCGGTTGCGCGCGGTGGATCGCGGCGCGGGCCTCCATTCGCGCGACCTGGCCGTCGCCGTGGACGTCACTGCCCACCGCGGCCGAGGGCTCGTCGTCGAGTTCGGCGTCGTCGTCGCCCTCGGGGTCGCACGCGACCGGGGCGATGAGCATGGCGATGGCGCCGCATGCGGCGCGGACGAAGCTGCGGTGGCGTGGCGGAGCGATGAACGCGTGGGTCATTCTCTTGGGAGACTCGTCGGTGTCGCGCGGGATCCTGACGCATCTCGGCTGCCCCTCGCGGGGTGAGGCACGGAAAAAGGCCGCGCCCTCGGACGAGGAGCGCGGCCTTTCGAGATCCGCCCGCGGGAGGCCGCGGGCGAGCTCCGCTCACCTCACGGCGTGCGGACGGTGGCGACGAGGCGGTAGGTGAACTGCGCCGCGGTGCCGGCCCCGAAGGCGGTCACGCGGGCGTAGTAGGTGCCGGCCGGCAAGGTGTGCGCCGCAGGATCCTGCGGTGACGTCCCCGTGCCGTCGAGCAGCGAGCAGAAGCCTCGCCCGTCGTCGTCGTCGGTCGTGAGCTGGACGCCCGCTGGGCTGAAGAGCGTCAGGAACGAGTCGATGTTGTTGCCCTCGCAGGTCTCGATCGCGCGGTCACCCTCGATGATCTCGAGGCGCAGCGACGCACCGGCGGGGACGTCGATCGCGTAGACGTCGTTGTCGGTCGCGACGGTGTGGTCGCCGAAGACGTAGACGTTGGAGCCGGCCGTCTGGATCGCCGTGCTCGCCGTCATGATGTCCTCGTTCGGCTCGACCTCGGCCCCGAAGTCAACCTGCGTGCTGACCTCGAGCAGGTAGTTGAGGATCGTGGCGTTGTTGCCGGTCTCCTCGACCTGCGCGTAGTACGTGCCCGCCGCGAGCGGGAAGGTGATCGCGGAGCATGCGGCGTTGCCGATGCCGAGGTTGTTGGTGTCCGCGATGACGGCCACGCCGGCAGCATCGAACAGGCGCAGGGTGGTGTTGATCCCCGTGCAGTCATTGAGGGACGAGAAGGTCTCGAAGCGGTAGAAACCCGCGGCCGGGATCTCCACGCGGAAGCGATCCTGATCGCCGACGACCGGGATGCTGCCCGCGATCACCGTGCTGCCGTCGGCGACGACGCCGGCCAGCGCGTTCGCGTCGGCCTCGGCGCCCGTGGCGTTGGGCTCGATCTCCTGGATCGCCGGCTCGTACACGCAGGTCGAGCTGCAGTTGTCGCCGCTGTCGAGGTTGCCGTCGTCGCACGTTTCGCCAGCGCCGGCGATTCCGTCGCCGCACACCACGGGCGTGATCTGCACGTGCATGAAGTAGCTGGCGATGGTGCTGTTGTCGCCGAAGTCGAACACGCGAACGTAGACCGTCTGGCCGGGCGCGAGGGCGAAGTTGTTGATGAGCGAACAACTGGCGATGCCAGCCTCGTCGTCCGTGGCGAGCAGGACATTCGCGGCGCTGCGGACGTCGACCACCGTGTCGACGCCGACAGCACACGTGCCCGGACCGCCCGGCCCGAAGGTCTCGAGCCGCATGAACGCGTAGCCCGGGCCCGGGTTGTTGATCTCGAGGTAGTCCTCGTCGCCCGCGGGGCTGATCGCCGCGGCGTAGTAGAGGTCGTCGGTGAACGGACCCTCGGGGTTCACGAGCGTGAGGTCGAAGTCGTTGGTGTTCGTCGCGACGGCGCCGTCGTCGTTGGGCTCGGTCTCGTTGACCTGGAAGGCGCACGTGCCGAGGTTGAAGCCGCAACCGGGGGTGCACGCGAGGTTACCCAGCACCGCGCCGAGGCCCACACACGTCTGGCCGCCGAGCTGCGCCTGATCGCACGACTCGTTCGGCTCGAGGATCCCGTTGCCGCACACCCAGGTCACGCACGCCGACGTGTCGTAGTCCCCACAATCGCCCGCGCACGCCAGCGCGCCCTCGTCGAAGCCCTCGCTGACACACGTCGCGCCGCCGAGGTCGGTGCCATCGCAGAACTCGTTGGGCTCGGTGAGGTCGTTGCCGCAGACCCAGTCGAAGCAGCCCGAGGTGTCGAAGTCGCCGCACGAGTCGAGGCACGCCAGGGTGCCGTCGTCGAAGCCGAGGTCCTGGCAGGTCTGGCCGAGGAGGTCGTCGCCGTCGCAGGCCTCGTTGGGCTCGCTGATGCCGTTGCCGCAGACGTAGTCGACGCATGCCGAGGTGTCGTAGGCCGAGCAGTCGACCGCGCAGCCGAGGGTGCCATCGTCGAAGCCCTGGGTGATGCAGGTCTCGCCCGAGATGTCGCTGCCGTCGCAGACCTCGACGCCCTCGACGAGGTCGTTGCCGCAGCTGAACACGACGCAGCCCGAGGTGTCGTAGCCGCCGCAGTTGTCGGCGCACGCCAGCGTGCCGCCGTCGAAGTCCTGGCTGATGCACGTCTCGCCCGCCAGGTCGGCGCCGTCGCACACCTCTTTGCCCTCGATGTCACCGTTGCCGCAGCTGAACATCACGCACGCGGACGTGTCGAGCGCGCTGCAGTTCTTGAGGCAGCTGATCTCACCGGCGTCGAAGCCCTCGGTGAGGCAGTCCGCACCGGCGAGATCGGTGCCGTCGCACACCTCGTCGCCGCCGATGGCGTCGTCGCCACACACCGCCATCTCGCCGCCCGTCGAGCTCGACTCGCCGCCCGAAGAGCTCGAGCCGCCACCCGAAGAGCTCGACTCGCCACCCGAGGAGCTCGACTCGCCGCTCGACGACGAGTCCGGATCGACCGTCGTGCTGGTGTCCGCCGTCGTCGTGCCCGTGGAGCCGCTCGTGTCGGCCGTCGTCATCGGACTGGAGGTCGGTTCGTCGGTCGTCGGACCGGACTCGGATCCGGTCGAGGTGCCGGTGTCGGCCTCGGTGACGTCGTCACCACACGCGACGAACAGGACGAACGACGGAATCAGGGCGGCACATAGGCGAACTCGTTGCATCCGCGCATGCTAACCGAAAAGGGAGACCGCGCGGTCGAGATCGGGTGAGCGACCGCACCCGATCGCAATGCTCGTTTTCGTGCGAGGCTCGCGTCGACGATGCGCTTCGACACCCAGCTGATCCACGCCGGCGAGCCCGAGACCCGCGTCCGCGGTGCCGTCGTCCTCCCCATCTTCCAGTCCTCGACCTATGCGTCGGAGCCGGGCACCGGCTACCACGACATCCGCTACCTGCGGCTCAGCAACTCGCCCAACCACGAGGTCCTGCACGCCAAGCTCGCAGCCCTCGAGGGGGGCGAGGCGGCCGTCGTGGCGGCCAGCGGAATGGCGGCGATCAGCACCGCCATGCTCGGGCTGCTGCGAAGCGGCGATCACATCCTCGCGCAGCGATGCCTGTACGGCGGCACCCATGCCCTCGTCACGCAGGATCTCCCGGCTCTGGGGATCGAGACGATGTTCGTCGACGCGAACGACCCCGCGGCATGGGCCGCCGCCCTGCGCCCCAACACCCGGTTGTTCTATTGCGAGAGCCTGACCAATCCGACGCTCGAGCTCGGGGACCTGCCCGGGATCGCGGCCTTCGCCCGCAACCATGGCCTGGTGTCGGTCATCGACAGCACGTTCACCTCCCCGGTGAACCTGCGCCCGATCGAGCACGGGTTCGATCTCGTCGTGCACAGCGCGACCAAGTACCTCAACGGTCACTCGGACATCGTCGCCGGGGCGGTGATCGGCCGTGCCGAGCTGGTCGCGAAGGTGCGGCACAAGCTCGACCACCTCGGCGGCTCGCTCGATCCCCACGCCTGCTTCCTGTTGCAGCGTGGGCTGAAGACGCTGGGCGTGCGCGTGCGTCACCAGAACCACACCGCGCTGGCGATTGCCCGATGGCTCGTCGAGCAGCCCGCGGTCGCGCACGTGAACTACCCCGGGTTGCCGACGCATCCGCACCACGGGCGGGCGCAGGGCCTGCTCGCGGGCTTCGGCGGCATGCTGAGCTTCGAGCTGCGCGGGGGCACGGACGCGGTCACGCGGTTCCTCGCCGCGGTCGCGCTCGCGATCGATGCGCCGAGCCTCGGTGGCCCCGAGACGCTGCTGACCTCACCGGCACGCACCTCCCACGTCGGGCTCGAGCCGGCGATGCGCCACGCCCTCGGCATCGGCGATGGCCTGGTCCGGATGTCGGTGGGGCTCGAGGACGCGGCCGATCTCATCGACGACCTCGGGCGCGCGCTGACCGGTTTGGCTTGAGCGTGGCCGGCCCGCGGGCGCAAGATCCCGCCGTGCCCGCGGCGAACCAACAGTGGCGTGTGCTCCCCCATGGCCCGATCGAGCCCCTCGAAGCCAACCTCTGGCGCGTCGAGGGCTCGCTCGAAGGCATGCCCCTGCGCCGCGTGATGACGATCGCCCGGCGCAGCGACGGCAAGCTCGTCCTGCACAACGGCATCGCCCTCGAGGACGACGCGATGCGGCGGCTCGAGGCCCTCGGCGAGCCCGCGATCCTGATCGTGCCCAACGGCTTCCATCGCCTCGATGCCCCGGCGTTCAAGCAGCGGTATCCGGCGCTGCAGGTGGTGTGTCCGGCGGGCGCCCGCAAGCGGGTCGAGGCGGTCGTCGCGGTCGACCGGACCTACGACGACGCACCGGCCGATGCCGACGTCGCCGTGCGCCACATCGAGGGCACGCGACGCGCCGAGGGCGTGATGATCGTGCGTCACGGCGCGACGGCGAGCTCGGTGGTGCTCAACGATCTCGTGTTCAACATGCCGCACATCCCTGGATTCATCGGCTGGGTCCTCCGGCACGTCACGGCGTCGAGCGGTGGTCCGCGGGTGAGTCGGATCGCGCGGCTGTTCCTCGTCGCGGACAAGCAGGCGTTCGCCGACGACCTTCGGACACTCGCCGCGTTGCCGGGCCTGCGCCGCGTGATCGTCTCGCACCACGAGGTGATCGATCACGAGCCCGCCCGGGTGCTGCGCGAGGTCGCGGCGACGCTCGCGGTGCCTCGGCCGTAGTGTGGCGACGTGCGGCGCTGGGCACAGGCCCACGACCCCTGCCCACGTCGGGGCGCGATCCACTGGCCGAGTTCACCGGGACGCGGTCCGGAACAGTCCTGCACCCGCGTTTTCGTCACTGGCCGAATGGCCACAATCGGAGGCGCTACGGTTGAACGGTGGGGACGGTCACCGTCGAGGTCGAGCCGGGGCGCTGGACCGTCGTGGTCCGCGGCAAGCTCGACGAGGCGGCGGGCGCGGCCGTGCACCGTGCGTTGCGCGAGCGGATGGCCCGCGGTGAGGATCCGCGGCAGCTGCTGTTCGACCTCCGCGACGTCGAGGACTACGACGTGCTCGGCCGCGCCGAGCTGACCTCGGCGCATCGCCTCGTCGTCGCGGGTCACCGCCGCTGCGTCTACGTCTCGGAGCGCTCGCGGATCCGTGGGCTCGCGTTGCTCGCGATCCGCGAGGTCCAGGACGCCAACGCCCACCCGGTCGCGACGCTCGAGCAGGGGCACGTGTGGCTGACCGAGGGGCGGCTGCTCGACGCCGAGCAGGGCGCGCTCGAGCAGGGCGCGCGCCTCCGGCCCCGCTCGTGAAACCGACGCCCGCGCCGCGCCGGCGCCGGCCCGAGCCCACCGCACCGGCCGCACGCATCGAGCTGATACCGTGAGCCCCGTGGACCCCGTCCGCGACGATGGCGAGCTGCTGATCGCGTGGCGCGGTGGCGACAAGGTCGCCGGCAGCGAGCTGGTGCGGCGGCGGATGCCGGAGATGATCCGCTTCTTCCGCAACAAGGTCGCCGCCGAGGCGGACATCGCCGACCTCGTCAACCAGACCTTCCTCGGCTGCGTCGGCGGCAAGGACGAGTTCCGCGGCGAGACCAGCTTCCGTCGCTTCGTCTATGCGATCGCGAACAACGTGCTGTTCGCGTACATCCGTCGCCGCAGCAAGCACGTGCGCGAGCAGCTCGACTTCGCCACCGTGTGCGTCAGCGACGTGGCGCCGCAGTCCGCCAGCTCGATCGTCACCGATCGCCGCGAGACCCAGGCGCTGGTCGCCGCGCTGCGCGAGATCCCGATCGAGGACCAGGTCGTCGTCGAGCTCATGTACTTCGAGGGGCTGTCGGGGGCGCAGATCGGCGAGGCGCTCGATCTCCCGGAGGGCACCGTGCGCGGCCGCCTGCGCCGCGGCCTCGAGCGCCTCCGGACCCGGGTGCACGCGGTGCTCGACGCGGGGCCCTCGTCGACGCCGCCGGACGAGGACGAGCTGCTGCGGTGGGCCGAGCACGTGCAGCGGCAGCTCGGTTCGTCGCGACGCCGCGCGGGCACCGACCATGGCTGACGAGGGCGCGACGCCCCTTTACGACAGCCTCGCCGACGCGGTGATCGCCGCCGCGGTCCATGCGTCGCTGTTCGGCGAACCCACGGCGCCGCCGCGGCTCGGACGCTTCCGCGTGCTGCGATCGCTGGGGTCCGGGGCGATGGGCACCGTGTGGCTCGCCCGCGACGACGAGCTCGATCGCGACGTCGCGGTCAAGTTGCTGCGCGCCGACCACGGCGGCGACCCCGAGCTGGTCGCGCGCATGGTCGCCGAGGCCAAGGGGCTCGCGAGGCTCTCGCATCCCAACGTCGTCGTCGTCCACGAGGTCGGCACCGCCGAGCGGGGGATCTTCATCGCGATGGAGCACGTCGACGGCGGCACCCTCGGCGCGTGGCAGGTCGCGGCCAGCCGGAGCGTCGCGGAGATCGTCGAGATGTACGCGTCCGCCGGGCGTGGGCTCGCAGCCGCCCACGCCGCGGGTGTGGTGCACCGCGACTTCAAGCCGGACAACGTGCTCGTCGGAACCGACGGCCGACCGCGCGTGGTCGACTTCGGCCTCGCCCGGCTCCACGCCGTCGCAGGCGCGCCGGGGTCCGCCGTGGCGGACGGTCCGCTCGATCGGAGCACGCGCGCGGGGGAGCTGGTCGGCACGCCCGCGTACATGGCCCCGGAGCAGCTCGACGGCACCGAGGTCGACGCACGATCGGATCAGTTCGCCTTCGCGCTGGCGCTGTTCGAGGCGCTCGCGGGACGGCCGGCGTTCACCGACGCGTCGATCGCCGCGCGGCGCCTCGCGATCGCCCGCGGCGTCGTCGACTGGCCGACCACCGTCGGTCGCGGCCTACGGCGCGCGCTGGCGCGGGCGCTCGCCGAAGACCCGGCGTCGCGCTGGCCCGACATGGACGCGCTGGTCCGGGTGTTGGTCGTGCGGCCGCGAAGGTGGTGGGTCGCGCCCGCGATCGCGTCGACCGTGGGGGCCGCGGTGCTGCTCGGTCGCGCGTGGGCCGACGACGATCGTTGTCGCGACGCCGGCGCGCCCGAGCTGGCCCTGTGGGATCCCACGCGGCAGCAGGCGGTCGCCGCCGCGTTCGAGGCGTCCGCGATGCCGTTCGCTGCGCCCGCGCTCGCCACGACGACCGCGGCGATCGACGCCGCGGTGCAACGGGGCGTCGATGCGGCGCGCTCGGCCTGCGCGGCGGCGGGGCTGCGCGACGACCCGAGTCTGGCGCCCGCGAGCGAGGCGTGCCGGCAGGTGGTGCGCGACGAGATCGCGACCCTGCTCGACGATCTCGCCGCGCCGTCGACGGGGGGGCTCGCGGCCGCGCCGCTGCGCGCGACGGGGTTGCCCGACGCCAGCGCGTGCTCCGATGCGCGACGCGCCAAGCTGGTCGGCAACCTCGACGCCGACACCTGGCGCGGGCTGGCTCCGGCGCGCGCCGCCCTGTCGCGGGCGCGGCAGGCCCACGCCGAGCTGGTGTTCGGCGGCGGGGCCGATTTCGCCGCGCGCCTCGACGCCGCCCTGGCCGACGCCCGCGACGCCGCCGTGCAGGCGGAGGCTAGCGCCGCGCTCGTCACCGCCGCCATCGCGCGCACGCTCGAGGCCCGGCTGCTCGCGCGCCGCGGCGACACCACGGCCGCCGAGATCGCGGCAGCCCACGCGGTCGAGCACGCGAGCACGATCGACGATCCGATGCTGCGCACGATTGCGATGCTCCAGCGCGTGTACGCGATCGGGGCCGCGGGCAGTCGCATCGCCGAGGCGCGCGCGCTGGCGGAGCAGGCCCACGCGTCGGTCGTCGCTGCCGGCGACCCGCCGCTGCTGCGCGGTCAGCTCGAGAACAACCTCGGGCTCGTGGTGGCTCGCGATGGCGAGGCCGACAAGGACGAGGCGATCGATCACCACCGCCGCGCGATCGAGCTGTTCGCCGCGGCCCTGGGCGACGCGCACCCCGATACGATGGCGGCGCGCGTCAACCTCGGCAGCGCGCTGGCCCGCCTCGATCGCACCGACGAAGCCCTGGCCGCGCTCGATCCGATCGTCGCGCCGGCGCTGGCGGTGTGGGGCGAGGACCACCCGAGCACCGCGCGGCTGTTCGGCGTGATCGGCAACGCGTGGCTCCGCAAGGGTGAACTGGCGACCGCCGAGTCGTGGCTGCGGCGCGCGCTCGCCAGTGCCCTGCGCTTCGCCCCCGGCGACGCAGAGGTCGCCAACGCGCAGTACAACCTCGCGACCGCGCTGCGCCGGCGCATGGACGACGATCCCGACGGGCGCTCGGCCGCGGCCGTCGCCGCCGCGGCCGAGGCGGTGACGCTGCTGCGCGCCGCGATCGCGATCCGCGAGGGACTCGAGGCGCCGGCGGCCGTGAACCTCATCGCGTATCGCGTCGCGCTCGGGGAGGCAGAGCTCGGCGCGGGCGACTCGAACGCGGCCGAGGCCGAGCTGCGGCTGGCGCTGTCGACCTGCGAGCGCACCGGCGCCGCGGCCCTCGACTTCGCGCGGGTCCGGCTGGCGCTCGGTCGCGCGGTGATCGATCGCGACCCGGCCGAGGCGCGCGTCCTGGTGAGGGCGGCGCGCGAGGCGTTCGAGGCCGAGGGCCGCACGGCGTCCGTGCAGACCTGCGATCGCGTGCTCGCGCGGCTTCCCTCGCCCTGAGCGGAGCTGCTCCAGCGAGCTACGGCACGAGGTCGTCGAGGTTGCGCGGCGCGATCTCGTAGCCGTCGCCGGTGGTCCGCAGCGGGCCGACGATCGCCGAGTACTGGTTGCCGGTGGCCGGCGTGGGCGCGAGCTCACCGAGGAAGAGGTCGTCGACGCGGAGCTGCGCCGTGATCGCGAACTCCCCAGCGCACACGTCGTCGTCGAGGACCTGCGGAGTGAGGACCTGGATCAGCGCCGAGTCGTAGGGATCGAGCACGGCCTCGGGATCGCCGAGATCGGCGAGCTCGACGACGAACGGCTCAGGCAGCGTCGCAGTGCCCTCGGCGAAGACGTCCTCGTCCGCGCCGTCGACGATGATCTGTGCCAGTTCACCGAGCCGCGCGACGCGGCCGACGACGCGGACGCGCGTGCCCATCGGCAGATCGTCGATCGTGGACGCGACCGCGGCGGTGATCGCCGAGAACTCGCCGCCCTCGGGCGCCTGCAGGAACACCAGGCTGCCGAACACCGTGGGCACGATGGGCGCGGTCACGACGAGGTCCTCGATCTCGACCAGCGTCCCGGCGGAGACGTCGTCCTGGCGCACGGCGAACACCGTGAGCCCGACCGGGATGTCGCCGCCCATGCCGGCGTTGGTGTCCTCGGCACTCCCACCGCCGGTCGTGGCGCTCGTGAGCTCGTAGTCACCGGAGCTGTCGTCGCACGCCTCGTCGCCGGCACCGGGGTCCGTGGCGTTGGATCCGCCCGCCGTGGTCGTGCTCGAGGTCGATGTGCCGTCGGTCGTCTCCACGCCCCCGGCCGTCCCCACGCTCGAGGTCTGCGAGGTCGGTCCCCCGGCGTCCGGTGCGGTCTCGGAGCAGCCACCCGCCCATGCGCCCAAGAACGTCAATGCCAGCCAATATCGTCGCATCGACGTAGCGTAGCGCTTTTTTCCATCGGCGGCGATCGGTTGGTTCCGCATCGACACTCGTCCATCCGAGGGCCGGCGATCCCGGTCGATGGATGGATGACGATGCGTAGAAACATTGGCTTGATGTGCGGTGTGGTGCTGGCGATGGCGGCGTGTGACGCCGACGATGGTGGCGGTCCCGATGGCCTGTCGAATCAGGGCACGGCGACGAACGCGGACGACGGCGAAACCGACGGCGAGACCGACGGCGAGATCGACGGCGAGACCGACGAGACCGACGGCGAGACCGATCCGGGCGGTGAGCCCGAACCGCCACAGGCGACCACCGCGAATCCCGAACCCGAACCCGAACCCGAACCCGAACCCGAACCCGAACCCGAACCCGAACCCGAGGCGTGCGACACCGAGGCCGCGACGCGCGCGTGCGTGGTGCCCGGCGGCGCGAACGGAGGTGGCAACGACGGCGAGCAGTGGTGCGACGGCGGCGTGTGGGGCCCGTGCGTCGAGATGGCCGAGTGCGACCTCGGCGAAGAGCTCGACTGCGGCATCTGCGAAGAGGAGGGCTGCCCCGCCGACCGGTGTTGCACTCCCACCGGGGGACGCCGTCGTCGAGCACACGTGAACGTCGAGGACTGCGGTTGCAACACGCCCTTGGTCCTCTCTTTCGACGGCGCGGAGCCGGAGTATGCCGCGTCGCCGGCCGCCGCGTTCGACCTCGACGTCGCCGGTGGCTGCGTGAGCACCGACTGGCCCAGCGCGGCCACGCCGTGGCTCGCGCTGGATCGCGACGGCGACGGCGGCATCGCCGATGGGCGCGAGCTGTTCGGCTCGGGCACGCGGCTCGCCGATGGTCGACGCGCGCGCCACGGGTTCGCGGCGCTCGCCGAACTCGACGCCGACGGCAACGGCCGCATCACGCCGGCCGATCCGCGCTTCGCCGAGCTGGTGCTGTGGTCCGATCACGACGGCGACAAGCGCGGCACCGCGGGCGAGCTGCAGTCCCTGGCGGACCTGCGTGTGCTCTCGATCGAGCTGGCGTACGACTCGCGGCGCGTATGCGACGAGCGGGGCAACTGCGGGGTCGAGCGCGCGGTGTTCCAGTTCGCCGGTCGTGGCGGCGTGATCGGCCAGGGCGAGGTCGTCGACGTCCACCTCGCCTGTCAGTAGCCGCGGGGCCGCGGGGCCGCGGGGCCGTTGGCCCCATCGGGCACCTTGCGCGGCGGTCGTCGCCGCGCCAAGGTGCGGCCGTGCAGCTGCGGCCGTACCAGCACGAGGCCGTCGCGGCGGTGCTCACGGCCCGCCGCGATGGCGTCCGCCGCATGGTCCTCGCGCTGCCGACGGGCGCGGGCAAGACGGTGATCTTCGCCGAGCTCATCCGCCGTGCGCGGCACACGGTGCTCGTGCTCGCGCACCGCGACGAGCTCATCACCCAGGCCCGCGACAAGATCGAGGCCGCGCTGCGGCGCGACCCGAATGATCGCCGAATCGTCGCCATCGAGCAGGGCAACGCCAGCGCCCCGCGCGACGCCGCGGTGCTCGTCGCGTCGATCCGCTCGCTGCACGAGGGGCGCATCGGCCGGGTGCTCGCCGGTCGCGACCTGCGGCTGGTGATCTACGACGAGTGCCACCACGCGGTCGCCGACGACAACCGTCGAGTGCTCGAGCAGATCGGCGCGTTCGATCCCGACTGGCCCGGGACGCTGGTGGGGTTCACCGCCACGACGCGGCGCGCCGACGGCCGCGGCCTGTCCGAGGTGTTCGAGCGCATCGTGTATCACCGCACGCTGCGCGAGATGATCGACGACGGCTACCTGCGCCCGTTGCGGGGCCTGCGGATCGCGACCGGGGTCGACCTCGCCGCGGTGCCCGAGGCCGGCGACGACTTCGACCAGGCCGCGCTCGCCGAGGCGATCGACATCGAGCAGCGCAATCTGCTGGTCGCGCGCAGCATCCAGGACCTCGCCCGCGATCGGCGGACGATCGCGTTCTGCGTCGGGATCGCCCACGCCGAGCACCTGTGCCAGGCGCTGCGCGGCCTCGGCGTGCCCGCGGGCATGGTCTGCGGCGAGATGCCCAAGCCGGCTCGCCAGCGCACCCTCGAGCGCTTCGCCCAGGGCGCGCTGCGGGTGATCACCAACGTCGGCGTGCTCACCGAGGGCTTCGACGATCCGGGGGTGTCGGCGATCGCGATGGTCCGGCCGACCCGCTCCGAGGCGGTCTACCTGCAGTGTGTGGGTCGCGGCATGCGGCTGCACCCCGACGCCGCGGATTGCCTCGTGCTCGACTTCGTCGATCTCTCGGGCCTGCGCATCGTCACCACGCCCACGCTCGACGCCGGGCCGTCGGGTCAGCGCGAGGAGCCCGAGCGCGCCGAGGGTGAAGGGACGCGCCCGCGGATCCCCGCGGAGATCGACGACGACGAGGCGCCCGCGACGCTTGGCGAGATCGAGGCCCGCCTGGCCGCCTTCGATCCGCTGACGATGGTGCAGCGCGAGGAGGCCGCCGCGATCTCGCCCAACGCGTGGCTATCGCTGGGCGCGTTGGGGATGATGCTGCACTTCGTCGATCACCGCGGCGACCTGCGGCAGTTCGAGCTGCGGCCGGCCGGCCGCACGGGCGCCGCGGTGTGGCTCGGGGATCGCAAGCTCGCGCGGTTCTCGACGATGCAGGCCGCGATCGAGGCGGTGGACCTCGAGTTGCCCGGCCATGGCGATCCGACGAGCGCGCGGGCCGACGCGCGGTGGCGTCGCGCGCCGATCCCCGAGGCGCTGGCGGCGACGCTACGCACCCTCGTGCCACCCCGCGTTGCGCACGATGTCGGCGGCGCGCTCGCCCACCTCGCGTTGGACGGGGCGCTGCGGAGCGTCCGGGTCGCCCGACGACCGCGGCGGGCGTGAGGCCCGGGCCTCGCGGAGCCGCTCGATCTCCACCACGCGCGGTCGATCGGGCTGCATCAGCGCCGCGAGGTCCATCAGCGCGTTGCCGATCGCCGCGCCGAACAGGCCGATGCGCGCGGCATGCTTGGCACCCGCGCCGAAGCGCCGTGCCGCCCAGCGTACGAGCCACCACAGGATCGCGAGCGCGGTGAGGGCGACCACCAGGCTCGAGAGGCCCGCGGGGAGGCCGGGTGGTGGTGGCGGCGGCGGGCCCTGGATCGAGGGGCCGCGATCGTCGAACAGCGGCGCGAGCCACCCGAGCGCGAGACCCAGCATCGTGCTGGTGAGCCTATTCGCAGACGGGCGGCGATCTGACCGCGGCCGCGAGGCCATGTGCCCGATCGTCGGGGTTGGTTCCACGCTGCGTCCCGAGACGTCGATCACGCCCGCGCCACCACCGGCGTCGAGAACGATTCCCGACGCGGTGCGTCAGCTCGACACCGTGATGATTCGGCTGTGCGTCCTGGTGTCGATCGCGGCCTCGTCCACCGCCGCGTGTACGTCGAGCGAGCCGGCGCGGTCGGCCGCGCCGACCTCGACCGCGGCG
Source organism: Nannocystaceae bacterium (assembly GCA_044344875.1). Classification (GTDB taxonomy): domain Bacteria; phylum Myxococcota_A; class Polyangia; order Nannocystales; family Nannocystaceae; genus Xiheibacterium. The sequence continues at coordinate 7,973 of JBIJCC010000124.1, read as the reverse complement.
CCCGAGCCCGCCGCACCGCGGAGCGCAGAGCCGAGCGCGCCCGCCGAACCCGCGACGACAGCAGGGCCGCGCGTGGGCGCCGGATGTGCCGAGCTCATCGACTTCGACGCCCACCTCGCGGACCTCCGCGTGCCCGCGCGCGACGTCGCGACCGCGCGCCGGATCATGCGCGCCCCGACGCCCGATCCGTCGACGTCGCCCGACGCCCAACATGCGGTGATGCTGCGGGCGGAGCTCGGCGATCCCGTGCCCGCGCTCGCCCACCTGCTGGTCGACGACGACCTCGGTGACGCGGTGGCGTTCACGATGTTCGAGATCGACGAGGCTTGAGCGGCGCCGCTGGTATTCGCGTCGATGCCGAAGAGCGATCGCAACGTGCAGTCCCACTCCTTCAAGCGGTTCCTGCGGCGCATGGGCGACGCCGACGCGCCCTGTTGGGACGCTGTCGTGCGCGACGCGGCGGTGCGCACGCTCGAGGCGGGCACCAACGCCGACGCGGCCGAGGTCGCTCTCTTCGCACTCGGTGCCACCGGGACGCGCGGCGACATCGACCTGCTGCGACGATACCTCGCGCACCCGAGCTCCGCGGCGCTGCCCCAGATCTGGCAGGACAACCTCACCCATGCGGCCAGGGCCGCCCTCGCGCGCCTGGGCGATCGCGAGGCGACGGCGGCGCTGCGCGTGGAGCTCGACGTGCCGATCCGGCAACTCGACCGCGACGCGGCCACGCGACTGGTGGCCGCGATCGACGGCGCTGGCTTCTCGCGACAGCGGTCGTTGGTCGACCTGCTGTGTCGTCACCTCGCGGCGCCGGGTGTGCCGCCCGACGGCCACATGCTCTCGCAGCAGCCGAGCGAGCGCGCCGCGGCAGCGCTCGCCGCGATCGTCGAGGGGGCGACGCCCGGCGGAACCGGTGACGTCGCTCGCTGGACCACGCGCTGCCGCGAGCGCGCGCTGTGAACCACGGCGTTCGGTCTCGTGGTCGCGGTCCACGGCCGCATCGCACGGCCCTTCGCGCCGCCGACGTCACCCCTCGATCGTCAGCATCCGCCGGATCTCGTCGGTCACGAACCCCAGCGCCATCGGCCGGCGGATCCCTGGCAGCGTGACGACGTCGTACAGCTCGGACACGACGCCCTCGATCCTCAGCCAGTGCACCGCGTCGCCGGTGCGCAGGTCGATGATCTGCAGGCCGCAGCGCGGATCGGCGTCGCGGCGGCGCAGCTCGTCGGCGATCGCGAGGTCGGTGAACGTGGAGTTGTCGCGGGGCTTCGACAGGCCGACGACGGCGAAGTCGCCGACGAAGCCGAGGCCGCGGGCGAAGCCGGGGCAGAAGCACACCCGCTCGAAGACGCCGCCGCTGGGATCGACCCAGCCGAACCACCCCGAGCCCGAGTCGAGCAACCACAGGCGGTCGCGGTACCACCGGGGTGAGTGGGGCATGCTGAGGCCGTCGACGACGACGCCGCCGGTCGCGACGTCGAGGACGCAGCCGCCGGAGGTCCGACGGTCGCGCCAGCCATCGGCGACGTCGCTGCGGCTGGTCGCGGTGACCCAGCCCGGCTGGCCGTCGCGCATCGCGAGGCCGTTGAGGTGGCAGCGATCCTCGGGCGCGAGCTTGCTGAGGAACGGCGGTCGCCACACCGGCCGGAAGCTGTGCGTGGCGCTGGGCCGCGCGAGACAGCCGAACAGGGTGTTCACGAACACCGGCGCGCCGTCGCCGTCGACGGCGATGTCGTGGATGTCGAGGTCGCCCGTGGTGTAGCCGAGCTGCGGCACGAACAGCGCGTCGTAGCCCTCGTGCGTGGCGCCGGGGGCGAGCACGTTCTCGAACCGCCACAGCTGCACGAGCGAGCTCATCCACAGCGTGTTGCCGTGGGCGCACAGGCCCATGCAGCGGTTGAACGTGCGCTCGAAGATCGACAGCGATCGATCCGGCTGCACGCCGACGAAGAACAGCTTGCCGGCCTGGTAGGTGGTGAACGCCAGGCTGACGCGCTGCTCCGCGAGCCAGTGGGGGAGCTGGCGCGAGGCGGTGAGACCGAGGGCGGGCGTGGCGGTGGTCATGGTCGGAGCCGTCGCCCTGCTAGCCTACGCTGTCGAAGTCGGGACGTCGTGCGCGACGGCGAGGGGCAGCGGGGCTGGCCCGACGCAACGCAGCTCCACGAGGCCGAAGCGGTGCAGCAGCACCAGGTCGTCGGCGACCGCGGCGACGTCGGCGAACAGCTCGGACACGCGGCGGCCGCGGGGCCAGATCGCTGCGAGCTCGAGCAGGCTGAGTCGCATCGCCGCGTCGGTGACCTCGACCGTCTCTCCGCCGGCCTGGCGGAACTCGGTCGGCACCGCGTCGTGGCCCTCGCACTCGGTGAGGGCCGACGCGAGGAACAGCGCGCCCAGCTCCTCGAGCGTCGGTGGGCGCGGCGTCCACGGGGCGACCGCGAGCACCGGCGAGTGGAGCTGGCGGTAGCGCAGCAGATCGCTGGTGTCCTCGAGTGCGCGGCCGAGGATGCCCTCGGCCGCGAGCCATGCGTCGAGGTCGGGCTCGCCACGGCCACTGGGGCGCGCGAAGTCGGCCTCGGCGACGATCTCCAGGCCGTGCGTGGCGGCGAGCGCCGCGAACTCGCTGCGCCAGTAGGCGTGGTTCTCGGGGCTCAGGTACTCGTGCGCGACGTAGCTCGGGTCGCCCGAGGCGACGACCTTGAACTCCTGCGCGAGCAGCCGCGAGTACGGGTGCTCGCCGCCGTCGAGGGAGGCCGAGAGCTGGGCGGCGCGGCCCATCGCGGCCTCGGTCCGCGCGCGCAGGCTGCGCGCGTCCGCGGGCATGCGCGCTGGCGCGGTCTGGGCGAGCAGGAACTCCCGCACCATGCCGCGGATGTTCCACCCCGGCTTGGCGTTGTAGTTGAGGTAGACGAGGCCACCTCGCGCGAGGCGGGTGCGGTGCAGATCCAGGATCGCGTCGCGGACGTCGTCGGGAACCCACGAGAGCACGCCGTGGGCGAGTACGTACTCGAACCGACCGTCGGTCTTCACCGTGGCGTCGCGCAGATCGGCGTGGACGAAGCGCAGGTTTTCGAGGCCGACGGCGCGGGCGCGGGCGGTGTCGATGTGCCGGGTCGAACCGTCGAGGCCCACGAACTCGGCGTCGGGGCGACCTTTCGCCAGCGCGATCAGGTGGGTGCCGTCACCGCAGCCGAGCTCGAGCACACGGTAGTTCGCCGTCGGCGTGCGCGGCCCGCCGTGCAGCAGCGAGGTGAGCGCGAGACCCTCGGGGGTCGCCCACGGGATCGATCCCGAGTGGTACGGCAGCTCGTCGTAGGGGTTGTCGTCGGCGCTCACGCGGACGGCTCCGCGGCTCCCGTCTGCGTCACGGGGCTGCCCATGCGCGCGAGCAGCCGCGGCATCACGCCGAGTCGCTCGCAGCGGCCGCGCACCGCGTCGAGCCGATGCACGCCGGCGTTGCGCTGCCGCAGCGCGCCGCGGATCAGCAGGTTCTTCGGGGTGTGCGTGTCGCCGACGAACTCCAGCGTGTCGACCGACCAGCCCATCGCCTCGAGGATCTCGATGCGCAGCGCATCCGTCAATGTCGCTGCGAAGTCCTGCTTGAGCAGGCCCTGCTCGGCGAGCGCCGGCGAGATGGTCGCGAGCGCGCCGGTCCGCAGCTGGCCGGCGATCTCGTGCTGACAGCACGGCGCGACGAGGATCGCAGGCACGGCCAGCTCGATCGCCAGGGCGAGCGCGTCGTCGGTCGCGGTGTCGCAGGCGTGCAGCGCGACGAGGACGTCGGGCGGCCCGCCCAGCGCCGCGATCGCCTCGGCGGCGGCGTCGATGCGCGCGCACGAGAACGCCAGCTGATCCCAGCCGAGCACCCGAGCGCGCTCGGTCGCGCGATCGATGACGTCGGCGCGCACGTCGACGCCGTGGATCCGCGCCGGCAGCTCGGCCAGGCGCAGGGCCTCGGCGATCACGAAGGTGAGGTAGCCGTTGCCGCAGCCCAGGTCGAGCACGCGCAGCGGGTGCTCCGCGTCGATCGTGCGGCGCTGGCGAACGGCCTCCCAGACCGGCCGGCACAGCTCGAGGAAGTGGGTGACCTGCTTGTATTTCTTGGCGTGCTTCGCCGACACCGTGCCGTCGGGGTTCATGATCCCGATCGTGCGCAGCAGATCGCCGCTGCGGTCGGGTCGCAATCCGCCGGCCTTGCCGGCCGTCATCTTCTCGACGCGCTCGTCGTCGAGCGTGACGAGCTTCCCGCCGCCGTGACGCGCGTCGACGACCAGGCGCGTGCGGGGATCGAGGACCCAGGTGTGCTTGACCTGTCCGTTCTTCGCCGCCGCGGTCGCGCGCTTCAGCAGCTCGGTGGTCGTTGCGGCGTCCGGCGCGGTGCCGGTTCCCTCGACGATCTCGTCGCCCTCGCCTTCGCTGCCGGGCCGGGCGAACACCGCGCGGACGAACCCGCGACGGAGGTGACGCGCGACCGTGCTGCGCATGCGGGCGATCGTGCCGTCGTGGACTGCCATGGGTGTGCTTTCAGTGGCCCCGCGGGGCCGCGCGGATGGCCCTGTTGGGGCCGAGGGCTCTAGTAGGGTTTGCGCCGCGCCTTGGCGCGCGCCTCGGTGGCGGCGACCAAGCCGCCCCACAGCGACTCGAGGCCCATCGCTTCGCGCGTGCGCTGCAGCGTGACGTTGGCGACCTCGCGGGCGCGGATCGTCCCGTCGACGAGGATCTCGTCGACCAGCCCGGCCTCGCCGGCGAGCGCGGCCCGACGCTCGCGGATCGGCGCGAGGCGGGCTTCGACCGCCTCGGTCACGCGGGCGTGCGCGGCCGCGAGGGTGATCGCGCCGCCGTCGAGCTCGACCCGCAGCGCGGCCGTCGCCTCGTCGCCCAAGAACGCGCGGGCGAAGGCCAGCAGCGGCGCCTGATCGCCCAATCGGCGATCGCCGTCGTCGTAGGTGAAGGTCGCGATCTTGTCGCGGACGCGCGTCGCGGAATCACCGAGGTTGACCGCGTTGCCCAGGGACTTCGACATCTTCGCGCCGCTGCCGACCGGACCGGTGCCCACGCCGGGGAGCGCGGGATACTGCGAGATCTTGGCCTCGGGCAAGGGAAACAGATCGCCGTACAGCTCGTTGAACACGCTCGCGCACTCGCGGGCGATCATGATGTGCTCTTCGTTGTCGAGCCCGACCGGCACGATCGTCGCGCGGGCCATGAGGATGTCGGCGGCCTGGAGCACCGGGTACGCGAGCAGGCCCATCGTCATCGCGTCGTCGGGCATCGCGGCGGCGCGCGCCATGCTGCGGAGGCTCTTGACCTGCTCGAGCCGGGTCTTGGGCACGAGCATCTGCAGGAGGATCGCCAGGTCGTAGACCGCGGGGACGCCCGACTGCAGGTAGAACGTGACCTTGGCCGGATCGAGCCCGACCGCGAGCTGATCGAGCACCACCTGGCGCACGAACTCGGGGACCTCGCCGAACTCTTCCTTGCGCGGCCGCGTCGTCAGCGTGTGCAGGTCGGCCACGATGATGAAGCACTCGTGGTCGTCCTGCAGCGCGACGCGGTTGTCGAGGCTGCCGACGAGGTGTCCGAGGTGCAGCGGGCCGGTCGGACGGTCACCGGTGAGCAGGCGGGGCTTCGGCGCTTGGGCCATGGGGCGTAGGCGTAGCAGGTTCGCCGTGCCGTGGGGAGGCGCGGCCGCGCGGCGTATTCCCGGCGTGCGCGCGATGGGGTGCTCCGGCGCACGGGGCGACGGGTGGTGCGCGTCCGCGGGTCGAGGGGCCGGACTATCGCAGCCGTGAACCACGCAAACCGACCCCTTGGCCTGCTCTCGAGCTCGATCGCCGTCCTCGCGTTCGTCGGGTGTCGACACGACGCCGCGACCGCCGAACCCGAGGTCGTGACGCCGCGCTTCGCCGCGACCGAGCCCGCGGCGTCGGAGCCGGCGGCGACCGAGCCGGCGGCGACCGAGCCCGCGGTCGCGGAGCCCGCGGCGTCGGAGCCCGCGCCGGTCGAGCCCGTCGCGCCCGAGGCTCCGGCCGTCGAGCCCCCGGTCGCGGCACCGCGACCCCTCGTCGAGCTCCCCGGCGCGACGATCACGATGGGCGAGGTCTCGGCCGACGGCCTGCGCGTCGCGGAGCTCGCGTGCGTCGTCGACTCGATGCCGATGTTCGGCGCGCTGGTGATCGTCGCCAGTCTCGCCAAGCAGGACCGCGCCCTCGATCGCTGCGCGCCGCGGGGCGACGCCGCGATCGCGTCGTGGACCTTCGCGAAGGGCCGCGCGAAGGACGTGGTCGTGACGGGCGGCGGCTCGCCGAAGATCGACGCGTGCCTCACCGCCGCCCTGCGCAAGGCCGCGGGGCCCTTCGACGCGCGGTGCTCCGCGGTGCTGCTGGTCGGCGCCGAGGCGGGCGCGGACGCGGGGTTGCAGCGCCTGCGCGCCGCGGGCGCGTGACGAGCCGGATCCGGCGCGTGGAACCTTCGGGCCGCGCGGGCGTCCCGGGTTCCATGCGCCGGATCGTCGCCGTGCTCTTGGCCTGTGCGTGCGCCCCGACCGGGGAGCCGGCCGGGGAACCGGTCGCGGAGCCCGACGTCGTGGACGAACCCCCGCCCGTCGACGTCGGCACCGAGGACACGCGCTACCTGCCGAGGTTCTGGCCCGGGTGCAATCAGACCTACGGCCTCGGCAGCTCGCAGCACCCGTTCGTGTGGGACCGATCGCCACCTGGCGTCGAGTTCGATCATCGCTGTCGATTCGGCTGCACGATGACCACGGCCGAGCCCGCCACCGAGGCCCCCGGGATCGACATGCGCTTGCTCGACGACGGGCAGATCACGATCCGATCGTCGACCCTCGATGCCCGCTGGGAGCGCCGCCTCGCCCGCGACGGGTTCGTCCCCGAGATCGTCCGTTGGACGAGCTGGTGTGGCGACGAACTCACGGTCGCCGCCCACGATCGCCGCCGCGTCCGCGTGGTGTCGTTGTCGAGGACGACCGGCGAGGTCGTCGACGAGTTCGAGCGGACGATCGCGATCGGCCGGCGGCCCGACGAGGCGTTCGATCTGCAGCTCCACTGCTGGGATCTCCACACGGCAGTGCACGCCCTCGGCACGAAGGACGCGTGGTCGATCGACATGCCGCGGCACGGCGCCACCTCGACGCTGCGCGTCGTGCCTGCCGAGGTGTTCGAGCGGATCAGGGTGAGACCCAGCCACGAGCAGGAATCCGTGGTGCGGGAGGTCCACCGCACCCGCACCCGCATCCACCACCGCGTCGGCGACGAGGTGTTCGCCCTCGATCGCGACGGCGCGCCGCTGTGGCACCGCAAGGCGACGGTCGCGGAGATCGGCTGTGTGGATGGTACCGAGCAGATGTTCAGCGCCGGCTGCTCGTTCCCGACGCAAGGGTACGAGTGGCTCTCGACCATCGGCGAGTACGTGTTCTTGGACGCCCACGGTGGCACCGACGTGTTCGACGCGGACGGAAACCACGTCGCGTTCGTGTCGCCGTAGTGGGTCGTCTATCGTCTATCGTCCTACGAGGGTCACGGAGGATCCGGATGCGGGCGGCGACCACCACTCGATGCCAAATGTCGTTTTCACGTAGCGGGAAACGGCCTTGTCGTCGAATCGCGCCAGATCTGGGTCGTCTGGCGCGTCTTCGTCGGGGGACTCCAGGGGATCCGGCTCGCCGACGATGGGTTCACCGTGCTGCACGATCCAGCCCGCGTCCGCCGCGAATTCCAGGCGTCGTCGAGTCGAGCCGGCGTCGAAGACCTCCACGAGGTATGCGTCCGACGTGGTCTGACCCAGCGTGTCGACGATACGTGTCTGCAATGTCCGCGAGACGAACCGAGCTAGCAGGCCGTGGTGAAAGCCCCGATTGTCGCGACCGGGGAGATGCCTTTCGGTCCGCCCGGCGACCCGCCGATGTCGCGCGGGCGTGAGAGATCCGGCGCGAAATGCTGACGCAGGCGCGCCCA
>JBIJCC010000033.1:0-89969 GCA_044344875.1 Nannocystaceae bacterium | reverse complement strand
CACCGAGGCCGTCGCCCTCGCTGAGGCAGCCGCACCTGCCTGCATCGCTACTTAGAATTCCCTTCTCCCCTGTCTCAAAGTCGTTGACACGTTCCGCCGCGCCGCTCGAGGTAATTGTAGAGCTTGCTGCGCGCCGCCGTGAACAGATACGTGCGGAAGCTGGAGTCACCGCGGAATCGATCGCGGCTCTGGACCAGTGCCAAGAACGTCTGCTGCACGAGGTCCTCGGCGCCCTCCTGCACCTTGTTGCGGAAGAACCGAAACAGCGCGTCGAAATAGCGATCGAAGAGCGCATTGCCGGCCTTGGTGTCGCCGTCGCGCCACGACGCCAGCAGCTCGAGATCCGTCGGCTCCATGGTGGCGGCACAGTAGCAGGGCGGCCGCGACGCCGGCTAGCCGCCGGCCGCCGTGCCGTCGTTCGACCGGCCATCGGCGGGGACGTCGGCCGCGGCACCGGCCTCGGCCGGCTGCGCAGGCGCGCCTCCGAGGCTCTGCTTGAGGGCCGCCATGAGATCGATCACCTGCGCCTTGGGGCTCGCCATCGGCGTGCGCGTGATGTCCTCGCCCTCGACCTTGCGCTGGATCAGCGCCTCGATGCGCGCGCGCACCTCGTCGGAGTACTGCTCGGGGCGAAACGTGCGGGTGCGGCTCTGTTCGATCAACTTGATCGCGAGATCGAGTTCACCGTCGCGGACGTCGGTGGCCTCGATGCCGACCTCGGTCATCGGCCGCACTTCGGCGGGGTAGTGCAGCTGCTGCATCACCAGTCCGAGCTTCACGGCGCGGATGAGCACGAGGTACTGCTTGCCCCGCGCGGCGTACTTCGCCAGGGCGCACAGGCCCGTGGCGCGCAGGGCCGCCGCGAGCAGCTGGTAGGCCCGCGCGGCGCCCTCCTCGGGCGCCATGTAGTAGGCCTTCTCGTAGTAGATCGGATCGACCTCGCCCACCGGCACGAACTCGACGATGTCGATCGCCCCGGTGGCCTGCTCCCACACCGCGTCGAGTTCTTCCTCGGTGAAGGTGACGAACTGGCCCTTGGCGAACTCGTAGCCCTTGATCATCTCGTCGCGGCGGACGAGGACGTCGTGCTTGGGGCAGTGGAACTGGTACTTGAGGCGGGTGCCGCACTCGCGGTGGAGGTTGTTGAACTGGATCGCGTCCGACGGCGACACCGACGGGAACAACTTGACCGGGATCGAGACCAGGCCGAATGCGATGGTGCCCGACGAGATCGCACGCGCAAACGCCATGGCCGCGATGGTATCGTGGGCCGGCTGTCGCAGCGAGACCGGCGTGCCACCTTCGCGCAACTCTCGACACCGCCGCGGCGCACGGCGAGGCGCCGGTCCCGACGCGGGCGCCGGTGGCCTCGATACCTACCGCGCCAAGCGATCGGCCGACCGGACCGCGGAGCCCTTCGGCAGCGCGCCGGGCGCTGTGCGCGAGGGCAGCGGGCGCCTGTTCGTGATCCAGAAGCACGCCGCGCGTCGGCTCCACTGGGACCTACGGCTCGAGATCGGCGGCGTGCTGCGCTCGTGGGCGGTGCCCCGCGGCGTCTCGCTCGACCCCGCGGATCGACGCATGGCGGTCGAGACCGAGGACCATCCGATCGAGTACGTCGACTTCGAGGGCATCATCCCCGACGGCAACTATGGCGCCGGTCCGATGATCGTCTGGGATCGCGGCGTCTACGTCGCCCACATCCCGATGGACGAGGGCTACCGCGACGGCAAGCTGCTGTTCGAGCTGCACGGGCACAAGCTGCGCGGGGTCTGGACGCTGGTCCGCACCGCGGAGCCCGACGGCAAGCAGTGGCTGCTCATCAAGAAGCCCGACGGCGGCTCGGTCCTCGCCGGGATGCCGACGCCCGACGAGACGTCGGTGCTCTCCGGCCTCACGATCGAGCAGGTGATGGCGGGCTTCGATCGCGCGGCGGGCGTGCGCGCGCGCCTCGTCGAGCTCGGCGTGCCGCGACGCACGGTCGACCCCGGCGCCGTGACGCCGATGCTGGCCCAGACCGAGCCGACGCCGTTCTCGCGCGACGGCTGGATCTTCGAGCTCAAGTACGACGGCTACCGCGTCGTCGCCAGCGCCGCAGAGCACCGCGGCGCGCTGCGCTACCGCAGCGGCATCGATGCGACCGCCGCGTTCCCCGAGCTCACGCGCACGCTGTCGGCCCTGCCCTACGCCGGGCTCGTCATCGACGGCGAGGTGGTCGTGCTCGACGACGACGCCCGACCCAATTTCTCGCGACTGCAGAAGCGGGCGCTGCTCCTGCGCGCGCGCGACGTCGAGACCGCGATGCGCGACCACCCGGTCGTGCTGTACGCGTTCGACCTGCTCGGCTTCGAGGACTTCGACCTGCGCGGGCTCCCGCTCGCCGAGCGCAAGCGGCTGCTCCTCGCGGTGCTGCCGTCGGCGGGCGCGGTGCGCTACGCCGACCACGTCGAGACCGACGGCCTGGGCCTGTGGCGGCAGATCGAGGCGCTCGGGCTCGAGGGCGTGATGGCCAAGCGCGTCGACAGTCCGTACGTCGGCGGGCGCTCGGCCGCATGGCTGAAGATCCGCGTCGAGCACACCGCCGATCTCGTCGTCGTGGGCTATACACTGCCCGAGGGCACGCGCCCGCACCTGGGCGCGCTCCAGCTCGCGGCGATGGGCACCGACGGGCTCGTGTACGTGGGCCGCGTCGGCACCGGATTCACCGACGAGATGCTCCGCGAGCTGCGGGGCCGGCTGGATCGACTCGGCCAGCGCGCGGCGCCAGCGGTGATCGCCGAGACCGAGCGCGGTCCGGGGATCGTGTGGGTCGAGCCGGCGCTCGTCGTCGAGGTCCGCTTCAAGCACGTCACCGACGACGGCATGCTGCGTCACCCGGTGTTCCTGCGCGTCCGCGACGACAAGACGCCGGCCGACTGCACGCTCGCGGCCCAGGTGCACGCCGGCTGGACCGCGGCGACGGCCGCCGCCACGGCCGACGACGACGAGGGCATCGAGGATCCACCGGCGCCCGACACCGATCCGATCGCGCGCAGCGTCGTCATCAGCAACCCCGACAAGCCGTTCTGGCCCGACGACGGCTACCGCAAGCGCGACCTCGTCGGCTTCTACCGCGAGGTCTCGCCGTGGCTCCTGCACTACCTGCGGGACCGACCGCTGGTGCTCACGCGCTACCCCGACGGCATCGCCGGCAAGTCGTTCTTCCAGAAGAACGCCCCGCCCTACGTGCCGCCGTGGATCCGCACCAAGACCATGTGGAGCGAGCACGCCGAGCGCGAGATCGAGTACTTCGTGTGCGACGACGTGGACGCCATCGCGTACGTCGCCAACCTCGCGACGATTCCGTTGCACGTGTGGGGCAGTCGGCTCGCCGACCTGCAGCACCCCGACTGGTGCATCCTCGATCTGGATCCCAAGGGCGCCCCGTTTCCCCACGTGGTCCGCATCGCGTTCCGCATCCGCGAGCTGTGCGACGAGATCGGGCTGCCGGCGTTCCTCAAGACCAGCGGCTCGACCGGCCTGCACGTGTTGATGCCCATGGGGCGGCAGTGCACCTTCGATCAGTGCCGTCAGCTCGCCGAGATCCTCGCCCAGCTCATCAGCACGCAGATGCCGGACATCGCGACGGTGGAGCGCCACATCCCGTCGCGGCGCGGGCGGGTCTACGTCGACTTCGGGCAGAACGGCCACGGGCGGCTGCTCGTGGGCCCGCTCTCGCTGCGGCCGCTGCCGCGCGCGCCGGTCTCGACGCCGCTGCGCTGGGACGAGCTGCACGAGGGACTCGACCAGCACGACTTCAACCTCGCGACCGTGCCGGCGCGTCTCGCCAGTGTCGGCGACCCCATGCACGAGATCCTCGCGCTGCGGCCGGACCTGCAGGCCGTGCTCACCAAGCTGCTCGCCAAGCTGGAGGCCCGATGACCACCTCGACCGTGTCGACGCCTGCCGGTGACCTCTCCCTCGCCGTCGACGCGGCCGCGTCGCCCACCGCCGTCGTCACGCTGGCCCACGGCGCGGGCGCCGACATGCACCACGTGTTCATGCGCGAGGTGGCGGCGCGCTTCGCCGCGCGTGGGCTCACGTGCGTGCGCCATCAGTTCCCGTACACCGAGGCCGCGCGTCGTCGGATCGATCCCAAGCCGACGCTCGTGACCACGATCGGGGCCGTCGTCGCGCACGCGCGCGCAATGTGGCCGACGCTGCCGCTGTTCGTCGCGGGCAAGTCGATGGGTGGGCGCATGGCGACGTGGCTGGCCGCCGACACCGAGCTGCCCGGGGTCCGCGGCGTGATCCTCCTCGGGTTCCCGCTGCACCCGCGCGGCGCGGTCTCGACCGAGCGGGCAGAGCACCTGCCGCGACTGCGCCTGCCGTCGCTCTTCGTACACGGCACCCGCGACGAGCTCGGCAGCATCGAGCTGCTGCGCACGGTGCTGCCACCGGCGGCGCGGCTCCACGTGGTCGAGCACGCGGACCACGGCTTCGCGGTGTTGAAGCGCTCCGGGCGTACCGGCGACGCGGTGCTCGACGAGCTGGCCGACGCCGTCGCGGCGTTCGTGACCGATGTGACCCGAGGCACTGCGCGCACGTGAGCCCACGGGGTGCGCCCGCGGCACGCGCCACGGCCGAACACCCCGCCCGAAGCCACCCGTTCGGGGGGGCGCCGCCGAGGGATTCGGGCCCGGATCGACCAAATGCACCCTGGTTGACACCGCTTGCGACCAAAGCGAGTCTGCCGCGACTAACAGGACCGTGGCTGCCCTGGACCCCTGTCGGGTGGCAGGCCACGGATTCGACCCGAGGCAGACATGATCGACGTTCGCAAACCAAGCCCGCACGAAGGCAAGTTGTTGGTGCTCACGCCCGGCATGGGCGCCGTCGCGACCACCTTCATCGCCGGCGTCGAGTCCGTCCGGCGCGGCCTGGCCAAGCCATTCGGCTCGATCACGCAGCTGCAGACCATCCGCCTCGGTCGTCGCTCCGACAACCGCCAGCCGCTGATCCGCGAGCTCCTCGACCTCGCCCCGCTCTCGGATCTCGGCTTCGCCGGCTGGGACCCCATCGCCGACGACGCCTTCGAGGCCGCCCGCCGCGCCGAGGTCCTGAGCCGCGACCACCTCGACCCGCTCGCCGACTTCCTCCACGGCATCAAGCCGATGCCGGCCGCCTTCGACCGCGAGTACGTCAAGCGCCTCGACGGCCCCAACGTCAAGAAGTCCAAGAACAAGAAGGAGCTCGCCGAGGCCCTGCGCCAGGACATCCGCGACTCGATCGTCCGCGAGGGCGCGTCGCGGGCGGTGATGGTGTGGTGTGGCTCGACCGAGATCCACCTGACGCCGGCCGCCTGCCACCAGAGCATCGAGGCCTTCGAGGCCGGCATGCTCGCCAACGATCCGGGCATCTCGCCGTCGCAGCTCTACGCCTACGCCGCGATCAAGGAGGGCGTCCCGTACGCCAACGGCGCGCCGAACCTCTCGGCGGACTTCCCGGCCTTCGAGCGCCTCGCCGTCGAGCACGGCGTGCCGCTGTGCGGCAAGGACTTCAAGACCGGCCAGACCCTGATGAAGACCATGCTCGCGCCGGGCTTCAAGGCGCGCATGCTCGGCATCGCCGGCTGGTTCTCGACCAACATCCTCGGCAACCGCGACGGCGAGATCCTCGACGATCCGGACAGCTTCCGCGCCAAGGAGGTCACCAAGTCGGGCGTGCTCGACAGCATCCTCGAGCCGCACCTCTACCCGGACCTCTACAAGGACCTCTACCACAAGGTCCGCATCAACTATTACCCGCCCCGCGGCGACGCGAAGGAGGGTTGGGACAACATCGACATCTTCGGGTGGCTCGGGTACCCGATGCAGATCAAGGTCGATTTCCTGTGCCGCGACTCGATCCTCGCCGCCCCGCTGGTCCTCGACCTCGCGCTGCTGCTCGACCTGTCGAGGCGCGCCGGTCGGTCGGGCGTGCAGGAGTGGCTGTCGTTCTTCTTCAAGAGCCCGCACGTCGCCGGCGGCCACGTCGCCGAGCACGACCTCTTCATCCAGCACTTCCGCCTCAAGAACACGCTGCGCGTGCTCGCGGGTGAAGAGCCCATCACGCACCTGTCCGAGAACTTCGCGGAGTTCTAGTGGCGACGCCCGGTGCCCATGGTGACATCCGCCGCGGGGTCGTCCTCGCGGCGGGCTTCGGCTCGCGGCTGCGCGGCAACGACGTCGAGCCGATCAAGCCGCTCGTCGAGGTCGCCGGGCAGCCGATGATCTTCCGAGCCCTGCGGGGCCTGCTCCAGGCCGGCTGCGAGGAGCTCGTGGTCGTGGTCGGCTACCGCGGCGACGAGCTGCGCCGGGCGATCGCGGCCGGGCCCGACCTCGGCGCCCCGGTCGTGTTCGTCGACAACCCGCGGTTCGACCTGGCCAACGGCGTGTCGCTGCTGTCGGCGCGCCCGCGCCTGGGCGGCGAGTTCGTGGTCGCGATGGCGGACCACGTGATCGGCGACGAGGTCATGGCGCTCGCGCGGGCGCACACGCCCGAACCCGGCGGCGCGACGCTGCTGATCGACCGCCGCGTGACCGAGATCTTCGATCTGCCCGACGCGACCAAGGTCCGCACCGACGGCGACCGTTTGCGCGACATCGGCAAGCAGATCACCGACTACGACTGCATCGACATCGGCGTGTTCGTCTGCACGACCGGCCTACTCGACGCCCTCGACGCCGAGTTCGCCAGCCGCGGCGACGCGTCGCTGTCCCAGGGCGTCGCACGATTGGCGGCCCTCGGCAAGATGGCGACCCTCGACATCGGCAACGGGTTTTGGCAGGACGTCGACACGCCCGAGATGCTCGCGTACACCGCGGGCCTGTTGGCGGGCGCCCCCAGCCCCGCCCGTTAGTCGCCGCGTCCCTCCGACAGCCGGCGACGTGCCGCGGCCCGACGCGCATGCGCGTCGGGGGCCGCGGTGCAAGCGCGCTGTTGGTATAGTGCCGTCCCCGTGGCCCGCCCGTTGTCGGCGGTCGCACGGCAAGGAGCACAGATGGCGAGCGGGGCGGGACGCGCAGGGGATCAGGGACGTCGCGAGGAGTCGTTCGCCGGGGTGTTGGCGGCCTGCCGCGCAGCGCCCGAGAAGCCGGAGACGTGGACGCAGGCGGAGGAGCTCGCGGACGCCCTGCAGCGCCCCGACGATCTCGCCGCGGTGTATCGCGAGGTGCTCGAGGGGCACCTCTCGCGCCCGGTGCGTCAAGAGCTCGCGCGACGTGCCGCGCGCTTCCACGAGGAGTGGTTCGGCGACGACCCCGACACGATGAGTTCCTTGCTCGCGCGGATCATCGAGCTCGACGCCGAGGCCCACTGGGCCTTCGAGCGCTACGTCGTCGTGCTCACCGTCGCCGAGCGCTGGGACGCGCTGCTGGACGTGTACGACCACGCGCTGTCCCACAGCAGCGACGCCGGGCGCCGCAAGCAGCTGCTCGACGAGGCGGCGCACCTGGCCAAGGACTTCGCCGGGGCACCGGGCCGCGCCGTCGACTACATGCAGCTCCAGCTCGAGCTGGATCCGAACAACGCCGGGCTCGTCGCCGGCATCGAGCGCCTGCTCGAGCGCCAGCGCCGGTGGGAGGACCTGATCGAGATGTGGCAGGGTCGCGTGCTCGACCTGCCGACTGCCGAGGCCCGCGCGACGCGGATCCGCATCGCGACCACGTTCATCGATCACCTCGATGCGCCGGGTCCCGCGCTCGACGAGCTGCGCGCGCTGGTCGACGAGTCGCCTGGCCATGCGGAGGGCTGTCGACAGCTCGAGCGCATCCTCGCCCTGGGGAGCGCGCCGGTGGCCGTGCGGCTCGGCGCGCTGTCGCTGCTGCGCATCAGCTACGACGCCCTAGAGCGGCCCGACGCCGTCGTCGCGGCGATCCTGAGCGCGCTCGGCTTCGCCGAGGGGCCCGAGCGCCTCGGGCTCCACCGCGAGGTCGGAGCCCGCCTGGCGATCGCCGGTCGCAGCGCGGAGGCCATCGTGCACTACGCCACGCTGCTGCAGCTCGAGCCGGGCGACATCGACGCGCGCAAGCAACTGCGTCAGCTGGCGGATGGCGCCGGCCTGCACCGGGCGTTCGCGGACGCGCTGGTCGCCGGTGCCGACAACGCCGAGGGGGCCCAGCGTATGGCCCTGCGCTACGAGGCTGCGCAGGTCTTCGCCCAGCGCGAGAACGATCCGGCGCGCGCCGCCGAGCTGCTCGCAGCGGTGGTCACCGAGGGCGAGGCCGATCGATCCCTCGCGCTGTCGGCCGCCCATCAGCTCGCCGAGCTGCTCGCGCGGGCGGGTCGCGACGCGGAACGCCTCGCGGTGCTCGAGCGCCTCGCCGACCTCGAGCACTCCGCGTCGCTCCGCCGCGCGGTGCTCGGCGAGGCCGGCCGCCTCGCCGATGCCCTCGGCGATCCGGACCGCGCCTTGGCGGCGTACGCCCGTCGCCTCGCCGACGATCCCGCCGATCGAGACGCCCTCGACGCCACGATCGCAGCGCTCGAGCGATCCGGTCGCGACGCCGCGCTCGCCGCGACGCTCGAGCAACGCGCCGGCGCAACCGGGCTCGCGCAGCAACGCCGCGCGGACCTGGTGCGTCGCGCGTACCTGCTCGCCGACAAGCTCGGCGACATCGAAGGGGCGCTCACGACGTGGAGCACCATCCGGCGCGAGTTCGGGGACGAGCCCGAGACCGTCGACGCCCTCGACGGGCTCCTGCTCCGGGTCGCCCGCGCCGACGAGCGTGGCGAGCTTGCGCAGACCACCGCGGCGTCGATCCGCGATCGTGCGTGCCTGCTGCTCGTGCGCCTCGGCGACGTGCGCCGGACGGCGCTCGGCGATCCGAAGGGTGCCGCCACGGCGTACGCCGACGCGCTCGCGATCGACCCGGCCGCGCGTGCAGCCCAGGCGGGCCTGCGCACGTTGATCGACGATCCTGAAGCGGCCCGGATCGCCGGCGAGGCGCTCGCGACCGCGATGCGCCGCACCGACGACTGGCAGGGGCTCATCGGGCTGGTCGACGCCCGGATCCGTCGCACCGCCGATCCGCGCGAGGCGATCGCGGTGCTGCGCGAGGCGGCGAGCCTGCACGAACTCTCGGCGGGCGAGCCCCAGCCCGCGCTCGAGGCGATCGCCCACGCGTTCACCCTCGATCCCACCGACACCGGACTCGAGCACGAGCTCATGCGCCTGGGAACGGCCACCGAGCAGTGGGACGTCGTCGCCGACGCCTACCGCACGGCCACGGCCGTCGCCGCGCATCCGGCCCGCGCCGCACACCTGCACCTCGCCGAGGGCCGCATCCGCGAGCACCAGCTTCGCGATCCGGTCGGCGCCGCCGCGGCCTATGCCGCCGCCGCGGCCCACGAGCCCGGGGCGATCGACGTCCAGCGCGCGGTGGTCCGCGCGGCCGCGATGGCCGGGCGCTGGCCCGACGCGGCGACCGGTGCGGTCGCGATCTGCCACCGCCGCGAGTCGATCGACGAGGAGGCGATCGGATCGCTGCGCAACGCCGTGTCCGCACTCGACGAGTGGGCGGAGTTCGTCGCCGCCTTCGAGGCCGCGCTGCTCGCCGCGCCCGCAGGCGATCTCCACCTGGCGCGCGACCTGGACCTGCTCTGCGCCCGGTGGTACCGCGACGAGTGCTCGGACGACGCCGCTGCGGCCGCTTCGGCGGCCCGCGCCGTCGCTCGGGCGCCCGATCACGTCGGTGCGCTGACGTTGCTCGCCGAGCTCCAGCGCGGCACCAACGATCCCGCCGTCATCGACACCCTCGTCGCCCTCGACCGCGCGAGCAGCGGGAGCATCGAGCACCTGCGCGGCGCGGCCGAGCTCGCCTGCGCCGACGGCGTCGACACGCCGCGCGCCCGCGAGCTGGTCGCGGCGTTGCACAGCAAGGCGGCGCACCTGCTCCACACCGGCCCCGGATCGGACGCGGCCGCGGACGCGGTGCGTTGGGCCCTCGAGCGGATCCTCGAGGACGCGGGCACCACCGGGCCCGGCGCACGCACCTCGATGGAGGCCCTGCTGCGCACGGCCGCCCTGCCCCTGCCGCGCGCCGACGTCCTCGAGCTCCGCCTGCGCGCAGCCAGGATCGCCGCGGAGCTCGGGCAGACCGCGCTGGCGATCGACAAGCTCCGCGAGATCCTGGCCGAGCGCCCCGACGACGTCGCCCTGGTCACCGAGATCGCGGCGCTCTGCGAGCGCGAGGGCCGAATCCTCGAGCTCGTCCACCTGCGCACGCGGGAGCTCGAGCTCGAGTCCGACACCGCGCGGCGCCTCGCGCTGCGACTCGAGGTCTCGCGCCTGGTCGGCGAGCTCGAGCGCCGCGGCGGACGCGTCGAGGCGCTGCAGCGCAACCTCGCCGAGCAGCCCGGTCACGGACCCTCGGTGACCGCCCTGTCCGCCATCCTCGAGGACAAGGGACGTCACGGGCAGCTGTGCGACATCGTCGAGCAGCAGGCCCTCGCCCTGGCGACGGGGGACGCGGGCGCGAGGGCCCGCGCCGCCGAGCTGTGGGCGATGGCGGCCGGCATCGCGGCCGATCGCCTCACCGATTCCGATCGGGCCATCGCCGCGCTCACGCACCAGGTCGAGCTCGTCCCGGACAACGACGCGCTCGACACCCTGGCGCGGCTGCACCTGGCACGCAACGAGCCGCTCGCCGCGGCGACGTGGCTGCAGCAGCGACTGAACACGACGGAGGCCGGCGCGCGCGTGCCGGTGCTGCTCCGCCTCGCGCGGGCCCAGCTCCAGGCCGACCACGAGCTCGAGGCGATCGCCACGCTCGAGGCCGCCTTCGAGGACTCGCCGAAGAACGGCGAGGTCCGCAAGCTGCTGCTGCGCCTGTACCGAACCCGCGAGCAGTGGGAGCCGCTGGCGCGCGCGCTGGTCACCGCGGCCGAGGTCGCGGGCGACCCGGCGGCCGTGCTCGCGTATGCCCGCGAGGCCGCCGAGATCTATGGCGACCGCCTCGGGGCCCCCGACAAGGCGGTGCCCGTGCTCGAGCGGGCCATCGCGCTGGGCGAGGCCGATCGGGGCCTGCGCGCGCGGCTCGGCGACGGCCTGCGCGTCGCGGGCCGACTCGACGAGGCCGCGAAGGTGCTCGGCGAGGTGATCGCGGACTACGGCCGCCGTCGATCGAGCGAGCGCGCGACCGCCCACCTCATGCTCGCCAAGGTTCTCCACGCCCAGGGCGACAGCGCAGCCGCGCTCGACGACCTCGAGCTGGCCGCGGGCATGGATGCGGGCAACCCCGCGATCATGCAGATGCTCGCGCAGACCGCCCGCGAGAACGGTCAGCTCGAGCGGGCCGAGCGGTCGTACCGCGCGCTGCTCATCGTCGCGCGGCGCAGCGACGCCGCCGAGCCGGGGGGGCCCGCGATCGGTGCGGCGCAGGTGCTCGTCGAGCTGGCGTCGATCGCCAACGAGCGCGGCCAGACCACCCAGGCCCAGGAGCTCATCGAGTCGGCGCTCGAGGCCCTCGCCCAGGACGACAGTCAGGCCCCCGGCCTGCAGAAGGTCCTCGCCGAGCGCGGTGAGGACGAGCTGCTGCGCCGCGTGTTGGAGGCGCGGCTGCACCACGTCGACAACCGACGACGCCGCGCCGAGGTCCTCGCCGAGCTCGCGCGGCTCCACGCGAAGGCCGGCGAGGGCGCCCGCGCGCTCGAGCAGATCCTCGCGGCGGTGGCCGCCGATCCCGGCAGTCCGCCCGTCCACGCCCTCGCCCGCGAGATCGCGACGGCCGAGCACCAGATCCATCGCTACGGCGAAGAGCTCGAGCAACAGCTCGAGAAGGCCCGCCGCACCTCCGATGTGCACGTGCGCTGCGAGCTGCTGTTGCGCCTCGCGGAGGTGCTCGAGAAGGACCAGGGCGACGTCGAGCGCGCCGCCGTGCTGCTCGCACAGGCCGAGGCCACCGGCGTCCGCGAGGTCGACGTGTGGCGGGCACTCGCGCGCGTGGCCGCCGCCCGCGGCGACAACGAGGAGCAGATGCGGATCCTCGCGCGGCTCGCCTCGCTGGGGGAGGACGCGGCCGAGACCCGCGCCGACGCGCTGTATCGCATGGCCGAGGTCCAGCTCGCCGACCCCGACGCGCAGGACGCCGGGCTCGCCGCGCTGCAGGACGCGCTCGGCGTCGACCCGCGCCCCGAGCGGGCGACGCGGATCCTGCTGCGCGCGACCGATCCGGAGCGCGGGTTGCCGCGCGCCGACCTGCTTGCGCTGTTCGAACAGACGGCCCGCAAGTCGAACGACGACGCCGCGCTGCTCACCGCCCTCGAGCGCCGCGCGTTGCTGCCGGAGGCCACGCTCGCCGATGTCCGCGAGGCCGCCGAGCTGGCGGCCTCGCGCGCCGAGACCGACCGCGCGACCGCGTTGATGATGCGCGCCGTCGAACTCGGCAGCTCGATGCTCGACGGCGCGAGCCAGGTGAGCTGGGCGCTCGTCGGCCTGGCCAACGGGCACGCCGATCGCCGCGAGTGGCCCGGCGCCGCACAGTGGCTGATCGAAGCCTCGGCGAGCATGCCCGCCGCCGAGCTGCTGTCGCTCGCCCAGCGTATCGCGGCCGAGGCCGCGGACGAGGCGACGACGGTGCGCGTGTTCGAGGCCCTCCTCGAGCGCGACCCGGCGCTTCGCGGCGCGTGGGAGCCCTTGGCCAAGCTCTACCGCCAGACCGGGGACACCGACCGATTGCACCGCCTGGTCGACGAGACCCTCGACTCGCTCGCCGACGCCGGCGAACGCAACGCCATGCGCATGGAGCTGGTCGCCGCGCTGCTCGACGCGGAGGATCCGCGGGCGAGCGCGGTGCTCCAGGACATCCTGCGCGAGGACCCAGAGCACGCCGGCGCACGCTCGCTGTTGATGGACATCCTCGAGCGCAGCGGTCGCGGCGACGAGGTGCTCTCGCTGCTGCGCGAGCAGCTCTTGGCCGCCGAGGCCCGCGGCGTCGCCGACGAGATCGCCGCGGCCGCGTTGGTGCTCGCGCGACGCGTGCACCCGCGCAGCCCCGAGGACGCCGTCGACATCGTCAGCAACGCGTTGCTGCGGGCGCCCGCCAACCGCGACCTGCTCTACGCGGCGCGCGAGTGGATCCCGACCGACGACTTCGACGCGCGCGCGCAGATCATCGAGCGGCTCGTCGACCTCGAGCCGACCGACGTCGCCGCAGGGCTCGCCCGCGAGCTGGCCGAGGCCCACGCGGCGCGCGGCGACCAGGAGGCCGAGCTGCGCGTGCTCGTGCAGGCCTACCGCCGCAGTCCCGGCGACGTGCCCACCCGCGTGCGGCTCGAGCAGGCCTACGCCGCGCGCGGCGACCATCGAGGCACCGCGGAGCTGCTCGCCAGGGCGGCGGAGGGCGAGTCCGACGCGAGCGCTCGGGTCGCGATCCTGCGTCAGGCCGCGACGTTGCACCGCGAGCTGCTCGCCGATCCCGAGGCCGCGTGCGCGCTGCTCGAGCAGGCCCACCGTGCAGCCCCGGCCGACGCCGAACTCGGGCTCGAGCTGTCCGGGGTGTTGGTGGCCAACGGGCAGCTCGATCGGGCGATCGCGGTGCTCGGCGCCCTGCTCGACGCCGAGCTCGACGACCGCGATCGACTCATGCTCCTCACGGCCCGCGCGCAGCTGCGGATCGACGCAGGAGCCCACGACCTCGCCATCGCCGATCTCGAGGGCGCGCTGGCGATCGACGCCGCCGAGGTCGCGCCGGCCCTCGTCGCCGGTCTGCAGAAGCAGCGCGATGCGGCGCGGGAGGCGGGCAACGCGGAGATCGAGCGCGCGGCAACCCTGCGTCTGGTCGAGGTGCTCACCACACAGGATCGCCGCGACGAGGCCCGCGCCGCGCTCGGCGAGTGGATCGAACGCGATCGCAAGGACAGCGCCGCGCTGCAGCTACTGGTCGAGCTCGACACGCTCGACGAGCGCTGGGACGCGGTCGTCAAGTCGTGCGGTCGCCTCGTCGCGATCGAGCAGGGCGAGGCGCAGACCCTGGCCGCGATGCGGCTCGCCGACGCATGCCGTCAGCTGGGTCGACCCGAGGACGCGAAGGCCGGCCTCGAGCACGCCCGGCGCAAGCAGCCGGGCAACATCGCGATCCGCGAGGCGCTGCGCGAGGTCTACGAGCAGATCGGCGCCGAGCGCGAGCTCGCCCGGCTGCTCGCCGCCGAGGCAGAGGAGACCGAGGACCCGGAGGCCCGCGTCGCGCTGCAGCGCCGCGCCTCGGAGCTCTTCGTCGGCCAGGGCGACACGGAGGCGGCGCTGCCCCTCATCCAGGCCCTGCTCGAGGCGCGGCCCGACGATCTCGGCGCGGCGCTCCTGTTGTCGGACACCTACCTCGTGCTCGACGAGATCGACGCCGCCAGCCGCGTGCTCGAGTCGGCGTACGGCGACGGGAAGAACCGCAAGCCCCACGAGCTCGCGGCGCTGCACCACCGGCGCGCCCGGGTGGCCGGGGCCCGCGGGGCCCACGACGAGCAGCTCGCCGAGCTGCAGGCGGCGTTCGGTCACGACAAGAACAGCGGCGACATCGCCTCGGAGCTCGCCGACCTCGCCGAAGCGCTCGAGCAGTGGGGCCTCGCGGTCCGGGTGTTGCGGACGATCACCCTCATCGACGGACCGTGCCCGATCTCGCGGACCTCGGCGTTCCTTCGCCAGGCGAAGATCGCCCACCGCCGCGGTGATCGTCAGCGCGCCGTGCTCTGGGCGCGCAAGGCCAAGCACGAGGCCCCCGACTCGTCCGAGGTCGGCGAGTTCCTCACCGAGCTCGGCGAGGCGTAGCAAGGCCGGGCTACACGAGGCCCCAGCGGCCCGGCGCGCACTCGACCACGAGGCCCAGCGCCGCCGCCTCGAACAGCGACCACGCGGCCCGCGGGCCGCCGAGCTGATCGAGCGTCGCGCCGCCGCGGCCGTGCGCCGCGATCGCGACGCGCAGCGGCTCGAGCCCCGCGGGCCACGTCGCGACGATCGCCTCCCCCCGCAACCACATCGCGAGCGCCTCCGCAAAGGCCTCGGGCGCCGCGGGCAGCCCCCGCGCACCGAGCCCCACCAGCGCGTCGCAGCCGGGCGAGCCCATCACCACCGCGACCGGCTGCCGACGCCGCAGCGCCAGTCGACCCGTGGCCTCGCTCCCCGAGCGCGCGTCGGCCTGCAGCACGAGGCACGCGTCGGCGAGCGCGACCGTCAGCGCGTTGCGGCTGACGAACATCGCCCGATGCGGGCGCGTGCCGTCGGGCTGCGCGAACAGGACACCGCTGTCCGGCGCGGCGGCGATGGCCGCGAACAGCCCGGCGTGCACCGGCGGATAGGGTCGGTCCGGACCAGATGGAAGCACCGCGAGCTGGGCCACGCCGGCCGCGAGCGCGGCGCGATGCACCGCGGCGTCGATGCCGAGCGCCCCGCCCGAGAGGATTGATCGACCCTGGGCCGCGACGATCGGCATCGCGATCGCGGCCAGGTCCCCGAGGCGGTGGAGCGCCGCGCGGGCACCGACGATCGCCAGGCGTGGCCGCGGCGGAGCGTGTCCCCACAGGGTCAGCACGCGCGAGCGCGGGGCACCGAGCTCGCGGACATCGATCGAGCGCTGAAGCACCACGCCGCCGGCGGTCGGCGCTCCGCGCCGCGCGTTGCAGCGCCGCGCGTCAGTCGTTCGAGCCGTAGTACAGCCAGTCGAGATCCTCGGTGGCCGGGGCCGTGGTCCCCGGGGCCGTCGTCCCCGCGGTGCTGCCCGCGGCGGTCGTGCCCGTGCCGGTGCCAGCCCCGGCACGCACCGTCCCGGTGCCCCCGGTCTGTGTCGGACGGCCGTTCGTGCCGTGCCGCAGCGCGTCGGCCTCGGAGCGCTCGGATCGCAACAGCTCCGGCCCGCGGAGCTCCACGTGGTCCCCGCGCTCGATCTCGCGGCGCGAGTATGTGGTCGCCAGCAACGCCGTGCCGTTCTGCGTCTGCAGGACGACCGCGGCCCCGATCACGCGGCGCGGCCAGCCGTCCTCGTACGGGATGTGGAACACCCGCTTCTTGGTGAACTCGTCGCCCTTGCGGACGACCTCCAGCACGTTGCCGACCTGCAGGCCGGACGCGCTGCCGATGTTGACGACCATGAACTGGGTCTCGCCGACCATCACATAGTCGCCCAGCAGGCTCTTGCGCGCTCGGGCGCCCTTCAGCGGAAACGGGCTCGTATCGTTGAGCGTCGCGACGACGACGCCCGCGGCCGACTGCTCGGCCGGCACCTCGTCGATGCGGCGGAACTGCCGGCGCAGCGGCCCGACTCGGTAGCCGCGCTCGATCGGATTGTGCGCCGTCGCGATCGTCCCCTCGGCGGTCTTGCGGGCGATCGACTCGACCTCCACCTCGCCCATGATCTGCACGATGTAGCCGATGACGTTCTTGGTCTCCTTGACCGAGCCGTCCTTCGCCGTGCGGACCTCGTAGACCTTCTCCTGCGGCGCGTAGACCACCAGGCGCTCGCCCGGCACGGGCGGACGCGCGCGGTCGTACTTCATGTACACCGTGTCGAGCGTCGACATCATCACGTTGGCCTCGCCGCCGCCGACCACCTTCATCGACGTGTCGAACTCGGCGACGTCAACGAACGCGAACTGGTTGAGCAAGAGCGTCTCGAAGCCCGATCCGTCAGGGACCTTCGTCTTCGAGTAGCGGAAGTCGGGGACGTCGTCGCCGCGCGGACCGAAGCGCGGGTCGTAGAGGCGGATGCGATCGCCGGGGAAGATCCAGTGCGCGTTGGTGACGTGCTCGTTCCACGACCACAGCCGCGGCCAGCCGTGCGCGTCACGGAGGTAGTAGCTCGAGATGTCCCACAGCGTGTCGCCGCGCTGGACCACGTGGACATCGGGCACCTGATCGGCGTACCCGGCCTCGTCCTCATCGATGGGTCGATCGTAGATCTCGAGGCCCTCGATCGCCTCGCCGTTGGATCCCAGCGAGCGCGCGGTCGAGCCGTAGCTCTGATCCGAAGTGCCGCCCGAGCGACGTGAGGAGTAGCCCGGATCGTCGCTGGAGCCCGGATCCTGGCGCGAGGTCGCCGGTGGCGTCCCGAACGCCGCGTCGATCGCCGCGGCGCGCCGCGCATTGGCGGAGTCGACCCCGGGACGTGGCGAGTACGAGTTCCCCGAGGGGTCCGACGGCGCGTCGGAGTCGTCGGCCGGGGCCGCGTGCGCAGCGGCCGGCCACAGCGCCAACGCGAGGGCCACAGCGGTAGCTCGGGTCGTCGGGAGCAGTGCGAGTGCGGTGCGTGGCATCGGGGTCAACCCTCGTGTTCGGCGAGCCGCGCCCGCGCGAGTTCGGCAGCGCGGGCGTCGGGATAGGCGTCCACGAGCCCGGTCAGGACATCGCGCGCATTGGCAGAGTCGCCCAGACGACCGTAGCACAGGCCGATCTTGAGCAGCGCGTCGGGGGCCTTGTTGCCGCCGCCGTAGCGCTCGACGACCTCGGTGAAGGCGGACAGCGCGTCGTCGAAGTGCTGCTGATCGTACGCCGCCTCGCCCTTCCAGTAGAGCGCGTTGTCGGCGTAGTCGTGCTGCGCGTGGGCCTTCGCGAACAGATCGAAGGCCCGCTCCGCGCCGGCGATCTCGCCGGCCTTGTACAGCGCCATCGCAGTCTCGTACTCGGTGAGGATCGCGTTGCCGGCGGCGTCGCGGGCCGGTCGATCGGGCCGCGTGGGCGCGTTCTGCTTCGTGAGCTGCACCAGTCGATCGCCGACGAGCCGATACGAGCCTGGGCTGCCCGCGTTGCCACCGGACTCGGCGAGGCCCGCGTCGTCGTCGGACCAGCCCTCGGCCGGGCCCGCCGAGTTCGGCAGGTCGCCGAGCGTGCGCCCGGGTCGACCGCGGTGCCTCGGCTCCGGCTCGTCCTGCGTGTCCGCCTCGGGCATGTCCGGCCGGGCCTTGGCCCGCGGGGGCTGCAGCCGCACGACCGGCAGGCCGCGGGCGTCTGCGCCCAGGTGTCCCGCGTCGCTCTCCAGTCGCACGACGCGGTCCTCGAGCTCGGCGACGTGTCGCCGCAGCGTCGCGTTGTCGCGGCGTAGGGCCGCCAACTCGTCCTGGGACACCGGCTCGGCGGTCACCGTGGTCCCGTGGGCACAACCCACCTCGAGACAACCCGCCGCGAGCATCGCGACGACGAGCGCTCGATGACCCGCGCGGAGCGACAGTGGACCCAGGTGCGGCATGGTTCGCACCAGGCTAGCAACCTGGCCGGTCGGCCCGCAAAAAAGCCGCGGTCGCGCCTGACACGCTCCGGCGTTGGTGCGAAGATCAACCCCGGTGAACACGCAGTTGGACCGCTCCACGTACCGTCCGTCGTTCGAATCGGCCCCCCGGTCGACACCCCCACGCGCACGCACGCGCGCACGCGTCTGGGCGACCCTGGTGGCCGCCGTCGCGGTCGCGGCCGCGCTCGCGCCCGCGTCCGCGAGCGCCGATGATCTGGGGACGCAGGGTCGGATCGTGCGCGTGTCGATCAACGCGACCGGCAGCGACGACTTCGCGAGCTCCCACGGCAGCATCTCCGTGCGCCACGGCAGCAACAAGCTCGAGGTCTACTCGTGGGGCGGCACGATGTGCCCGGCGTCGAAGCTCGGCGAGATCGAGATCGCCGCCCTGCAGCAGGCCTTCCACAACCGTCAGCGCACCCTGATCGTGCCCCGCTTCAAGCAGGGCGAGGTCAAGGACGTGCGCTGCCTCGTCGGCTTCGAGCTGACCGGGGGTTGATCCCGTTGTCCGACGCCGGACGCCGGTGCGCTCGGCGTCTGCTCGCCCTCGCGGCGCGCTGGAAGCTGGGCGACGTCGATGCCCCGGCGCTGTGGCGCGCCGCCAACCGCGAGATTTCGGCGCGGCTCGCCCTCGCCGCCGCACGGGAGGAGCTCGTCGAGTCTCGCATCGACGGCGATGCGCTCGAGGTGCCCGCGCTCGGTCGACTGCCGCTGCGCCGCCGCTTCGCGCTGGCATTGCACGCCCCCGACCTCGTCGCCGGCGACACCGCGTGGCTCGACGACACCGCGACGCTGTGGCGCCGCCTCGCCGCCGCGCTTTCATGCGACGCCGTCACGACCGCCCGGATCGCCGCCGAGCTCGTCGACGGCTGCGACCGCCTCGCCCACGCCCTGCTGGGCGCGCCGCACCGACGCCTGCGCTTCGCGGCCGAGGATCCGCGCGCGTGGGACCCCGAGCACTTCATCACGCTCGGACACCCGTGGCACCCGATGGTGAAGACCCGGCTCGGCCTCGGCTGGGCCGACAACGTGCGGCTCGCCCCCGAGCTGTGCGCGCGCGCGGCCCTCGTCACGGTCGAGCTCGACGCGCGACGGATCCGCCGGTTCGGTGACCTCGAGGCCCTCGCGCGCGTCGGCTTCGACGCGCGCGGGCCCACGGTGCGGCTGCCCATGCTCGAGGCGCAGTGGCGGCGCCTCGCGCCGGCGCTGCGCGACACCCTGCGCCGCGTCGACGCGCCGCGCATCGTCGGCCGCTCGCTGGCTTCGCTGCGCACGGTCGCGCTGGACGGACAGGGCGTGCACCTCAAGCTCGCCCTCGACGTGCTCACCACGAGCGCCAAGCGGACCGTGTCGCCGATGAGCGTCGCCAACGCGACGCTCGTGTCGGCGCTCGTCGAGCAGGTGCAGCGCGAGGACCCCCACGCCGCCGGGGCGCTCCTCCTGATGCGGGAGGTCGCGGCGGCGGGACTGGCCCCCGACTTCGCCGGCGAGCACGCCCGCCAGCTGGGTGTGATCGTCCGCGACGCGACCGGACTCGACGCGACCTGCATCGTGTGCGCGGCGCTCGGCGAGCCCGACGCCGACGGCGTGCCGTTCGTGCACCGACTCGTGGCCGGCTACCCCGGCGACGGGCCGACCCGCGCGGACGCGATGTTCGCCGACTACCTCGCGCAGCTCGTGCCGCCGATGCTGCGGCTGTGGGTCGCCCACGGCATCGCGCTCGAGGGGCACATGCAGAACACCGTCGTCCGCGTCGATCGGGGCCGGCCGGCGGGCTTCCTCGTGCGCGACCTCGGCGGCATCCGCCTGCATCGCGCGCGTCTCGCCGCCGCCGGTCACCACGTCGATCTCGATCCGGCGTCGTTCATCGTCACGGACGACGGCGACGAGGCGGCGGACAAGTGGGTCCACGCCGTCGTCCACGCCCACCTCGCCGGCGTGCTGCGCGTCCTCGTCGACGCCTTCGGCTACGACGAGCGCCGCGGCTGGGCCCGCGTCGCGGGCGTCGTCGAGGACTGCCTCGACGCGTGGACCGGCGAGCCGTCGCTCCATGCCGCGTGCGAGGCCGACCGCACGCACCTGTTCGCGCCGCGGGTCCGCGGCAAGGCCCTGCTGCGCATGCGCATCGCCGACCGCAGCTCGGAGTACAGCTACGTGCTGCTGGACAACCCGCTGTTCGCCCACCGGCGCCGGCGCGAGTCGTAGCGCTACGATCGGCCCGCGTGGACCTCGGCGCACGGCGGCGGTGCGCCGGGCAGCTGCAGGCAGTACGCGACGAAGTCCTCGAACACCGGCCGCACCGCGCCGACGCTCGGCAGCGCGTGCAGGTGCAGCGCCGGCGAGACGTTCACCTCGAGCAGCGCGGGGCCGCCGGGGACCCAGGTGGTCGGTGCCGCGTCGGCGAACTGCGCCCGCGTGCCGCGGAAGTCGACGCCCCCCACGTCGACGCCGAGCTCGAGGCACGCCCGCACGGCCGCGTCGGCCCAGGTCGGATGGACCTCGTCGGTCACGTCGATCGTCTCGGCCTCCTCGCCGAGCAGCTCGAAGCTCGCGCCCGCCGGCACGCGCGCGTCCGGATCGAGACCGTGGGCCGCGAGCGCCACCAGGACGTCGTCGTCCTCGAGCTCGATCTGATCGAGGGGCGACAGGGTCGGTTGGCGCCACGTGCCGCGGCGCGGATCGGCGTTCAGCTCCGCGACCCACTGCGCCACGGGCCTCGGGTCGCCGCCGTGCAGGCTCGGCCGGCGGATCTCCGCCGCCGCCGCGAAGCGGCCGCCGATCACCGCGATGCGCAGGTTGGTGCCGTCGACGTGGGGCTCGAGCAGCGCCTCCTCGTCGGCGTCGAGGTCGCGCGCGCGCTCGAGCGCACCGGCCACCAGCGCGGCATCCGTGAGCCCCGCGGCGACCCCCCGCGCGCGGTTGCCGGAGTTCGGCTTCACCGCAACGCGTCCCCACGTGGCGAGGAACGCCCGCACCGCGTCGCCGTCGACGGGCACCGACTCGTCGACCAACAGCGACGGCACCACCGCGACGTCGCGGGTCGCGATGAGTTCACGGGCGATGCGCTTGTGGTTGGCCAACGTCTGCGCGACCTGGGTGAGGAACGGCGAGCGCGTCTTGCTGACGACGACGCTCCCCGTCGGCCCGACGAGCCGCCGCAACCAGTCGCTCGGCTCCTGCCCCAGCGGCTCGCAGCGGACGCCGAGTCGCTCGGCCGCCGCGGCGAGCAGCAGGTTGGTGCGGCTCGGGCTCATGTCGGCGTCCGACGGAAGCTGACGTGCCGGTCGGCGTCGGCGCCCGTGATCACGCGGCCGGGCTTCTCGAGCTCCGCCTGCAGGTACGGCGGCAGCTCGAGCAGCGCGCGGTGGGCCACCGGCGTGTAGACCTTGAGGCCCGCGATCCCGGCGACGCGCGCGGCGAGGTCGGGCGGATCGTGATCGAGCGGGGCCTTGGCCGCCAGCGCCACGCTCCAGATGCCGTGGAACGACGGGACGTGCAGGTGCATGAACTTCACCCAGCCGAAGACCTCGAGCAGCGTCGAACGCACCGTGCGGGCCATCTGCAGGTCGTACGGGTCGATCTCGCCGGACTGCAGCGCGACGATCCCACCGTCGCGCAGCACGCGGGACACCTCGGCGAAGAAGCTGGTCGTGAACAGCTCGACCGCGGGGCCGTCCTCGACGGGATCGGTGATGTCGAGGAGCACCGCGTCGTAGCTGGCGTCGGCGGTCTTCGACAGCGTCTCCTGGATCGACTCGATGCGGAGCTCGACCCGCGGATCGTCGAAGGCGCCCGCGCTCCACTGCGGCAGGTGGACCTTGCACGCCTCGACCACTTCGGCGTCGAGATCGACCGCGACGACGCGCCGGATGCTCGGGTGCCGCAGGATCTCGCGGAGCGTCGCGCCCTCGCCGGCGCCGCCGACGAGCACGTCGCGGGGCGCGCCCTGGATCACGAGCGCGGGGTGCACGAACGGCTCGTGGTACAGCGCCTCGTCGGCCTCCGTCGACTGGATGAGTTCGTCGAGGAACAGGCTGCGGCCGTACGTCGTGGTGTCCGCGATGAGGAGGTCCTGGTACGCGGTCTGCTTCCACACGTGCACGCGATCGAGCCGGCACAGGATGCTGAAGCCTTCGCCCCATGGTTCTTGCAGGATGATGGTCATGACGCCTCGGGTGCGGCCTGCCGGTCCGCTCGACGGACCCGGCGGCAACGGGTATGACTGCCGCGGATGGAACCTACACCACGGCGCCGCAGCTTGGTGGTGGGCTGGCGCGGCGGTGTGGGGCAGGCCGTGCTCGCGCTGCTCGAGCGGCACCCGATCGGACGCGCGCTCGCCGAGCGACGGACGCTGGTGTTGCTCGACGCCGAGTCCGCGCCGGGCACCGCGCCGACCGGCGACGTCGAGGTCCTGCCGGCGACGACCATCGGCAGCGCCGAGCAACTCCGCGAGGTCCTCGTCGCCACTCGTGCCGACGAGCTCGTCGACGTCGCCGGCCTCGACTGGCGGGCGAGCCTGTCGGTGTGCGGCGAGCTCGGCATCGACAGCCTCGGCACGAGCCTCGAGCGCTGGGACGACACCCCACGCGACGACCTGCTCGACGACGCGTGGCAGCTCGCGCCGGGTCGACGGCCGGCCGCCGCGGGCGGCTCCCACGTGCTGGCGGCCGGCATGAACCCCGGCTGCGTCAACGCGCTGGTCGACGTCGCCCTCGCCGAGTTCGCGCGCCGCTGCAGCGTCGTCGGCCTCGACGCCCTCGAGATCGGCGCCATCTACATCACGGAGCGAGACACCACCGACTGCGACGTGCCCGGGGAGGGCTTCGCGTCGTCGTGGAGCCCGCGGCACTGCCTCACCGAGCTGCTCACCGGGCCCGCACCGTGGATCGAGCGCGCACGGACGCGCCACGCCGACCACGCACCGTGGCAGGCCCGCTACCGGGTGCGCTGCGGCGACGCGGTGATCGACGGCGCGCTGGTGCCCCACGACGAGGTCGTGACGCTGTCGTGGCGTCACCCGCAGGCCGAGGTCGCGTACGTGGTCGAGCTCCCGCCGCGGGCCCACCGCTGGCTCGAGGCCAGCCCGCGCCCCGAGGCGCCGGTCGTACGCATGTGGCCACCGCACACGCCGAACGTCCGCGGCCGCGACCTCGTCGGTGTGCTGCTGTGCAGCCGCCGCTTCGGCGAGCTGTGGTGCGGCTACGACACCGACTGCGCGCAGGCGGCCACGTACGGAACCAACGCGACCCTGCTGCAGGTCGCCGCGGGCGTCATCGCCGGCTGGAACCGCGTCGGCGAGCGCAAAGGCGCCCACGTGATCGAAGAGCTCGACACCGAGGCCTTCGTCGAGGACGTCTCGGCGATCCTCGGCCCGTGGCAGGTGCACCACGATCGCGGCGCCCGCTTCACGCCCCTGCCCGATCGTCGCCGACCTTCGCCTTGACGCCGCGCCGCCGCGCGCGGGCCAGCGCCACCGACGTGCCGGACAGCGCGAGGCCGACGAGGCCGATCGCGGTGAGCAACGACAGCCACGTGCCCGCGGCGCCGATCGCCTGCCCGGTGTGAAGCTGGAAGATCCACCGCGTCACGCCCTCGACGCCCGACCGGGTCTCGACGACGTTCGCGTGCGCGTCGAGGTAGACCTCGGTCTCGGCGTCGTCATCGAGCCACACGACATACGGATCCGTCGGAGACTGCGGCAGGCCGAGATCAGTCGCAGGGGATCCGTCGCCGGCCGCGACTCCGGCGGCGACGATGACCTCGAGCGCGACGGGGTCCTCGAGCGCCGCGACCTCGGGCGGTGGACGCTTGAGCCCGTCGCGGAACAGCAGCACCGCGCCGGTCACCGCCGAGAGCACGAGCAGCAGCGCGACCACCATGCCGGTGCGCCGGTGCCACACGAGCAGCAGGCCGCGGAGCCTCATCCCTGCCCCCGGCGCTCGGCCCGACGCTTCTGCCGCGCCCGCGCGCGCTCGGCCGCGTCGAAGAACGTGTACGCGATGTCGATGCCGATGAAGAACGTGCGCGGCCGCTGCGGCAGGATCCCGCGGTTCAGATCGTCGGTGCGGTAGAACCACGGCTTGTTCAAGACGTTCTTCACGCCGAGCGACAGGTTCACCGCCCACGCCTTGGGCAGCAGCGTGCGGAACTTGAGGTACACGTCGACGAGCATGTAGCTGGGGATGAGCCCGGTCGCGCCGTTGGGCGGCCCCAGGGTGCGATCGTTGTCGAAGTACGAGTACTGCGAGCCCGAGTAGGTGACGTCGGCGCCGATCTGCAGCGCGCGGCAGTCGTCGGGCCCGGGCAGCGCCGCGAAGAAGCTGCAGCGCCAGGGGAACGAGTAGGCCATCCCGCCCCACGCCTCGTGGCGGGGGAACCACGGCACACGTTTGCCGTTGAAGGAGTTGGAATCGTAGATGCGGCTGTGGGTGAAGGCGTAGCCGCCGTAGACGTTGGCGCCGATCAGCGGTTGCCACAGCTCACCGGGCTCCCACTCGAGCTCGAGCTCCGTGCCGCCGCCGACCCAGTTGCCGATGCGGTCGAGCGACGTCTCGCCCTCGTCGAGCAGATTGCGATAGTGGCGGAACCACCCCGTGGCCTCGCCGTACAGACCGACGACCTCGGCCATCTTGACGCCGGCCTCGACCGAGTCCGCGACGACCGCATCGAGGGTCTCCCGCTCGGCGACCTCGTTGAGGGTGACGGCCTGAATGGTCGGCGCCTTGAACGAACGGGAGTACCCGAGGAAGACCCCGAGCTCGTCGATGGGGTCGTAGCGGATGGACGCCGACGGCAGGGGCTGGGCGTATGTGCGGGCCAGCAGCGAGCCCTGCGGATCGATCCTCGCCTCGAGGTTGTCTCGCCCCGACATCCGCGCGAGCTCGCCGCGGATGCCCGCGCGCAGCACGACGGTCTCGTCGGCGAGGTAGAGCTCGTCCTCGGCGAACGCGGCCAAGGCCCCGAGGCGCGTGTCCTGATCGAAGATCGTCTCGCGCGGCAGCACGTCGGGGTCGTTGAAGCGCAGCAGATGGGCCTGCTCGAACACTCCGCGCACGCCGACACCGAGCATGTGATACGCGCCGCTGCGGTGGCGCAGCGCGACCGCGTACCGCGGCTCGACCCCGACGACGTGGTAGTCGCGCGGCAGCTCGACCACGCCGACGTCCGCGTTCGGCCGGAACCGCGTGCGGCGATACGAGCGGTTGTACCAGGCGATCACCGCGATCTCGTGGTCCTCGCGGGGGCGGAACTTGAACTTCAGCGCCTCGCCGACGCGCCAGCCATCGAAGCGATCGTCGGGTCGGAAGCTCTTGGTCGGATCGGCCTCGTACTGCGCGCGCGTCAGGCCGCCGGGCAGCTCGGTGCCCTCGACGTAGCCGTGGGTGGTCGACGCCAGGTCCATCCGCGGCCCGATGGCGTACGCGAGTTTCAGCATCGCGCCGTGGACACGGAAGCTGCTGTGATCCCGGAAGCCGCGGCCGGCCTGCGGCGCGTACTCGGCCCAGACCCCGAACTTGCCGACCGTGGTGCCGAAGGCCGCGGCGCCCTGGAACGAGCCCCACTGATCCACGCGCGAGGCCACGCGGATCTCGGGCGCGGTCGGGATCGGCTTCGACACCAGGTTGAACACGCCGCCGACCGTGGTCGGTCCGAACCGCGTGGTCGCGCCGCTGCGGACCGCGTCGATCCGATCGATCGAGAACAGCGAGATCGGGAACAGCGACAGCTCGGGCTGGCTGTACGGCGCCATCGCGATCGGCACCTCGTCGAGCAGCACGGTGGCGTCCTCGGAGAGTCGAGGGCTCGCGCCACGGACCGCGACGTTGAGGCGTGTGGGCCCCGCGGTGCCGGCGATGCCGTCGAGCGCACGCACGCCCGGCACCCGATCGAGCGCCTCACCGACGCTGCTCGCCCCGCGCTCCATCGCGCGCCGCACCGACACGACCGTGCGCGCGCCGGCGTGGGCGAAGGCCTCGGCGCGGGTGCTGCCGCCCAAGGCATCGGTGTCGACGCGGACGACGCGGACATCGGGCCGCGGCACCTCGGCGCGACGCGTGGGGGCCTCGAGCGGCGCGGCCTCGGGCGGGACCACGGCCGGCTCGGGCCGCGGTGGCTCCGGCGGCGGCGCGACCACCTCGACGGGTCCGTCGTGCGGCGTCGCGCTGACGCCGACGTACGGGCGCGACGAGGGCTCCGCCTGCGCGCGGCTCGAGCCGCCGGCGCAGAGGATCCCCACCACCACGAGCGCACGCGCCCTCGCCATCGCCTAGGGTTCGATCACGACGTGGGTCGCGCCGCGGATCCGCAGCGCCTGCTCGGCGTCGTCGAAGCGCGCCGCGAGGGCCTCGTGCACGGCGACCTCGCCCGTGGCCTCGTCGAGGCGCCACACCTGGGCGGTGACGTCGATGCCGTACAGCGCACCATCGACGCGGGCGAGGCCCTCGAGATCGAGCCCCGGGGGCACCGGCTGGGCGTAGAGCCCGGTGGTCGTCGGTGTGCTCGTCCCCTCGACTGGCGGTGCCGCCGTCCACAGTTCTTGCCGATCGAGCGGCATGATCATCTCGTCCTCGGCGCGCACGACCGCGAGCGCGGCGGCTCCGTCAGTGTCCGCGGCGATGTCCCCCGCGACGCCGATCGCGGGCCCGAAGTCCGCCCAGGGCTGGCACAGCACGTCGCAGGCGTAGTACTTCGGATCCTGCGAGGGGTCGTTCTCGTAGACGCACCAGCCGCGATCGCGGATGACCCCGAGGTCGATGCGGTACAGCATGCCATCGTTGGCGATGCCGACCCCGCCGACGCCGCGCACCCCCAGCAACAGATCGTCCCCGAGGAAGCCGAGCCCGCTGACGACCTCCTGCCAGTAGCACGGGTCGGTGCCGGGACTCTGCGGATCGCCCGGCAGGAGCGCGTAGCGCTCGACGCCGATATCCTGGCCCACGGCGTGCCAATCGGGCACGTCGATCGACGCGATGCCCCACTCGTCGTTCGCGACGTCGTAGGTGATGCCCCACAACCCCTGCGTGGGCGACCACGCCAGCTCGCGAAGGCTCATCTTCTTCAGCGAGCCGTCGCCGACCGACGTCTCGCCGAGCCCGTCGCCGAAGCGGGCGTTGCCCAGCAGGGCGAGGCGACAATCGTCGGTGCCGTCGTCGCACGTCGCGTCGGGATCGTAGAGATAGATCGCCGAGCCGATGTAGTGCCCGTCCGTCGCCGCGGGGATGTTGCTCTGGTACAGGGCGTCGGCGCTGGTGAGTCGCCCGTTGACGAACACGAAGAGGTCGCCCGAGAGCCCGTGTCCATCGTCTCCGCAGTCCGCACACGGCCCGTCGGTCGCCGGCGCCGTCGGGTTGGCCGACGACGCGGAGCCGTCCGTCGCGTCGTCCCCTTCGCTGCCGCCGCTCGATTCCCCGAGCGGCGCCGCCCCGAGATCGATGCACCCGGGCAGCACCCAGGCCATGGCGATTTTGAAAACTGTTTTCATTTCAGCGATGGACATTTGACACGGTCTGGGCCCGTGGTCAAGCCACCGGGCGCTGCCAGTCTTGCGCGCGCACCGTGATTCTGATAATCGTTTTCATCATGATGAAGCTGAGCCGCCTGGCCCTGTTGCTGTCGCTCGTCCCCGCCTGCGCCTCCGAGGGCAGCCCTGCCGCGTCGGCCGACGGGTCGTCCAGCGGCGGCGAGGGGGACACGACCGCCGCGCTGCCGACCTCCGAGACCGGCCCCGCACCGACCAGCACCGACCCCGGCACGACCTCGGAGGCGGACACCACCCTCGGCCCCGTCGACGACAGCGGCACCGACGGCACCGGGGGCGACCGCCCCGCGCTCGGCGCGACGCCGCATCCCGATTGCGACGCCGCGCTCGTGCAGTACGCGACGATCGTCGCCGAGAACGCCGCCGCGGATCCCGACCCGACCGTCGTCGAGCTCGCCTACTTCGGCGAGGACGGCTCGGGCACCGCGCTACAGGCGTTCGTGCGCAGCGCCGGCGCCGAGCTCGGTCGCGTCGAGGACGCGGTGCTCGTCGACGACGCGTTCATCACCGAGGCCCTGCTCGAGGGCCCGACGGCGGAGCGACTCGTCGACATCGAGACCCGCGTCGACCTCGTGATGTCCCTGGTCGTCCGCGATCGCATCACCCGCGTCGCGGACTCGACGCCGAACGCGGACGTCTCCCCTGCCCTCCACTATGCCGCGTGGGACGAGGCGTACTGCTACTACAGCGGCGCGCTGGCGGCCCACGCCGACGAGGCCGATCTCGGGGGCACCGAACTCGACTCGATCGCCGCCGAGATCCAGGAGGGCTTCGAGTGGGGCCACGGCGGCGTCGAGAACGACGAGCTCGCGTTCGGCACCGACCCCTTCGCGGTCAAGCCCGCCGCGCAGCTCATCGCCAAGGGGATGTTCCGCGGCTACGACCGACTCATCGAGAAGTACGCCGCGGCCGCCGCCGCCGACGACGATCCGCGCGCGGCCCACCGCGCGTGGGGCTACTTCCAGCTCGTCGAGGATCGCCTCGCCGGCCGCAACACGCCCGGAATCGCGATCATCGAGGCCGCGCTCCTCGGCGCGCCCGGCGACATCGACGTGGCCGAGATCTCGCGTCAGCTCGACATCGCGTGGGTGAAGCGCACGCGGACGTATACCGACCAGGCGATCGTGGACGGCCTGTTCGCGAGCGCCGAAGGGGTCAAGGGCGCGTACGAAGGTCGCACCTACGCGAAGGTGATCGGCCCCGCGATGGTCGAGGCGCTCGAGGGCTTCGATCTCGCGGCCTACCTCGCGACGTTCGACGCGTACATCGACGCGGTGATCGCCGACGATCCCGTGACGGCGACGCCGCTCTCCGAGGAGCTCACGCTGCGCAACTGCGAGCTGCAGACGGCGCTCGGCCTCGCCGAGTGCACGAGCAACACCGACGAACCAGCTTGACGAACCAGCTCGACGAACCGCCTTGACTCAACGGCGCGCCGGCGGGCATGCTCCGGACCGCCATCGGTCCATCGTCACGCCGTCGAAACGCGCGGCGATGGGGCAACAGGGAACGCGGTGAGAATCCGCGACTGTCCCGCAGCGGTGAGCAGGAACGACCGTCGCATCGAAGAGGCACTGGGGTCCCCCTGGGAAGCCGCGACCAGTAGGCAGCCTGCCATAGTCCGAAGACCTGCCGATGGCTCCGCGCCCCCACCTCGCGAGGGGGACGGATGCATGCGTCCCCCGACCACGCGGATGGTTGGCGGAAATCCGAAATGCTTCGGATCGACGGCCATCGGTGCCTGGGGACGACGACGGACCGCCCGCGCGCGACGG
This sequence comes from Nannocystaceae bacterium, assembly GCA_044344875.1. GTDB lineage: Bacteria > Myxococcota_A > Polyangia > Nannocystales > Nannocystaceae > Xiheibacterium. The sequence continues at coordinate 60,429 of JBIJCC010000033.1, read as the reverse complement.
GCGAGGAGCCAGCCCCATGATGATGACCTCGACGTTCGGTGGCCACCGCGCCACCTCCCTGTTCCTGTTCACGGCCGTGCTCGGCCAGGGCGTCGCCTGCGGCGGCGACGACGGCGGCGACGAGACGACGCTCGCGGGCACGACCTCGAGCACCGACCCGACCACCGCGACCGATTCCACCGAAGGCGCGACCGATCCGAGCGCTGCGGAATCCTCGGGTGCCCCGGGCACCTCGAGCGACGACGGCGTCGACGGATCCAGCTCGAGCGCCGCGACCGAGGGCAGCGACACGACCGACGGTGACACGACGGCGGGCGACACCACCGCGGGTGACGCCCTCGCGATCGACGGGACGTGGGCCGACGACTTCGGCGGCGTCCACGAGATCACCGACGATGCGTGGATCCAGACCTACGATCCCGACGTGTACCCCTACACGATCGCGAGCTACGACAACGCCGAGCGCGTCGTCATCGCCGAGGACGACGGCGACATGACGTGGTCCAAGTTCGAGTGGACGTACGACGGCGACGACGTCCTGTACTACTGCCAGAGCGCGTTCGGTGAGGCGTCGGCCGAAGCCGCCGCGGCGGCCCCCGACGCCGATCCGGCCGATCCGGCCGCGAGCGGTTGCGGCGGCTTCGCGTGGAGCCGCCTCACCGCGGCGCGCTAGCGATCGGGCAGGTCAGCCCCCACGGGCGGTGGCGTCCCTGCCATCGCCCGCACCGCATGCCACACGATGCTGGCGGTGCCGATCCCGAGGCCCACGACCACGCCCGCGTCGACGATGCCGCGCCACGGCTGCGCCATCGTCGACACGACGGAGATGAGCCCGACGATCCCGAGCGACACGCACCACGCGACGATGAGTCCGCGGCGACTCGCGTGCACGAGCGACATGCAGTACACCGGCGCGACGAGCCCGTGCCACGGATGCGCCGGTCGCAGCAGCGTCGCGGCGCGCGAGACGACGCGGGGCGAGAAGCGCTGATGGAAGCCGCGCAAGCCCTCCGCGTGGGCCATGAACGCGACCCACGCGACGAGCACCACCCACTGCACCGCGTCGAGGGGCATGCGTACGGCCTCGAGCGCGCGGGGACCGAGCCGTACGAGCGCCTGGCCGAGCAGCGCGATGACCCCGAGCACGCCCCAGACGGCGGCGAGCTTGCCGAGCCACGTCGCCGGGCTGCGATCGTCGAGCACGGGCAACGTCTTACATGAAGTCGCGCATCGTTGGCGGCCAGCATCGACACCGATGTGCTCGCCGTGCGCGCCCGGCGGTCCACATCGTCGTCGCGCAGGGCGGCACCGGGCGTCCTGCGGGCGCCCCCGGGCCCCTCGCGCCCCCGGCCGTCACGACCGGGGCGGCCCGCACACCCCCGTCGGCCCGTGTTATATCGGCCGCGCCAATCCGCCGGCGCCATCCGATTCCGCGCCCGCCCACTCGCGCCCTGGACGCTCGTCCCGAGCTCGCAGCGCCACCCAAGGAGACACATGCCACGTCGCAACAAGATCACCATCGTCGGAGCTGGAAACGTCGGAGCCACGTGCGCGCACTGGGCCGTGCAGAAGCACCTCGGTGACGTCGTGCTCGTCGACATCAAGGAAGGTCTGCCCCAGGGCAAGGCGCTCGATCTCGCCGAGGCCTCGCCGGTCTTCGACTTCGACTGCAAGATCACCGGCGCCAACGACTACGGCCCGACCGAGGGCAGCGACGTGGTGGTCATCACCGCCGGCGTGCCGCGCAAGAAGGACCCGGTCACCGGCAAGTTCACCAGCCGCGACGAACTGGTCGAGATCAACCGCCAGATCGTCGGCGAGGTCACCCGCGAGATCGCCAAGCGCTCGCCCGAGGCCGTGCTCATCTGCGTGTCGAACCCGCTCGACGCGATGTGCCACGTGATGCTCGCCGAGTCGGGCTTTCCGACCGAGCGCGTGATCGGCATGGCCGGCGTCCTCGACACCGCGCGCTACAAGTTCTTCATCGCCGAGGCGCTGGGCGTCAGCGTCGAGGACATCCACGGCATGGTGCTCGGCGGCCACGGCGACACCATGGTGCCGGTGCCGAGCCACACCTCGGTCGGCGGCATCCCGCTCACCGAGCTGCTCCCGCAGGACAAGATCGACGCGATCATCACCCGCACGCGCAACGGCGGCGGCGAAATCGTCGGCCTGCTCGGCTACTCCGGCTACTACGCCCCGGCCGCCTCGAGCATCGCGATGGTCGAGTCGATCGTCCGCGACAAGAAGCGCGTGCTGCCGTGCGCCGCGTACCTGAAGGGCGAGTACGGCTACAACGACCTCTACATCGGCGTCCCGTGCGTGATCGGCAAGGGCGGCGTCGAGAAGGTCCTCGAGATGAAGCTCGGCGAGAAGGAGAAGGCCATGCTCGAGGTCTCGGCCCAGGCGGTTCGCGACGTCGTGGCGCTGCTGCCCTACGGGAAGAAGTGAGCCGATGAAGATCCACGAGTACCAAGGCAAGGAGCTGCTGCGCAAAGAGGGCGTGCCCGTGCCGCTCTCGCGCGTCGCATTCTCGCCGGCCGAGGCCCAGACGGCCGCGGCGGAGCTCATCGGTCAGACCGGGACCGAGGTCGTCGTCGTCAAGTCGCAGATCCACGCCGGCGGCCGCGGCAAGGGCCGCTTCGTCGAGCACCCCGATCTCGGCGGCGTGAAGGTCGTGCGCGGCGCCGACGCGGCCCGCGACGTCGCGTCGAAGATGCTCGGCAGCACGCTGGTCACGATCCAGACCGGGCCCGAGGGCAAGCGCGTCCAGCGACTGCTCGTCGAGCAGGGCATGGACATCGCCCGCGAGCTCTACCTGGCGATCACGCTCGACCGGGCGACCGGCCGCAACACCGTGATGGCCTCGACCGAGGGCGGCATGGAGATCGAGGAGGTCGCCGCGGCTCACCCCGAGAAGATCCTCCGCGAGACCATCGACCCCGCGGTCGGGCTGCAGCCGTACCAGGCCCGCAACCTCGCCTACGGCATGGGCCTCGCCGGTGATGCGGCCAAGAAGATGGTCGTGTTCCTGCGCAAGCTCGCGGTCGCCTACGATCGACTCGACTGCGCGATGCTCGAGGTCAACCCGCTCGTCGTGACCAAGGCCGGCGACGTGCTGGCGCTCGACGCGAAGGTCACGTTCGACGACAACGCGTTGTATCGGCACCCGGACGTCGAGGCGCTGCGCGATCCCTCGGAGGAGGACGCCTCCGAGCTCGAGGCGAAGAACTACGACCTCAGCTACATCAAGCTCGACGGCACCATCGGGTGCATGGTCAACGGCGCCGGCCTGGCGATGGCGACCATGGACATCATCAAGTACTTCGGCGCCGAGCCGGCGAACTTCCTCGACGTCGGCGGTGGCGCGACGGCCGAGAAGGTCACCGCCGCGTTCAAGATCATCACCAAGGATCCGCACTGCAAGGGCATCCTGGTGAACATCTTCGGCGGCATCATGAAGTGCGACACGATCGCCGAGGGCGTCATCGTGGCGATCAAGGAGGTCGGGCTGAAGGTCCCGCTCGTCGTCCGCCTCGAGGGCACCAACGTCGAGCTGGGCAAGAAGATGCTCGACGAGAGCGGTTTGCGCGTGACCACAGCCTCGTCGCTCCGCGACGCGGCGAGCAAGATCGTGGAGTTGGCGAAATGAGCGTGCTGGTCAACCGCAACACCCGTCTGGTCGTGCAGGGCATCACCGGCAAGACCGGCATGTTCCACGCCGAGCAATCGCTCGCCTATGGCACCTCGGTCGTCGCCGGCGTCACGCCGGGCAAGGGCGGCGAGGTCGTGCTGCCGAAGTACGGCAAGGGCGTGCCGGTGTACGACACCGTCGCCGACGCCGTGAAGCAGCAGGGCGCGAACGCCTCGGTGATCTTCGTGCCGCCGCCTTTGGCAGCCGACGCGATCCTCGAGGCGGCGGACGCCGGCATCGCGCTGGTCGTCTGCATCACCGAGGGCATCCCCGTCGCCGACATGATCGCGGTCAAGCGCGCGCTGGCGGGCCGCAACACCCGGCTCATCGGACCCAACTGCCCGGGCATCATCACGCCCGAGCAGTGCCGCATCGGCATCATGCCCGGCTACATCCACCGGCCCGGCAAGATCGGCGTGGTCTCGCGCTCCGGCACGCTGACGTACGAGGCGGTCCACCAGCTGACCACGCTGGGCCTCGGACAGACGACTGCGATCGGCATCGGTGGTGATCCGGTCAACGGCACCAACTTCGTCGACTGCCTCGAGCTGTTCAACGCAGACGGCGACACCGAGGGCATCGTCATGATCGGCGAGATCGGTGGCAGCGCCGAGGAGGACGGCGCCGCGTACATCAAGGCCCACGTCCGCAAGCCGGTCGTCGGCTTCATCGCAGGCACCACCGCGCCCGCCGGCAAGCGCATGGGCCACGCCGGCGCGATCATCTCGGGTGGCAAGGGCACGGCGTCGGCCAAGTTGACAGCGCTGCGCGAGGCGGGGGTCCACATCGCGGACACGCCGTCGGACATCGGCCAGACGATGGTCCGCGCCCTCGGGGGCTGACGTTCGCGACGCCGCGGCACGCCGTGCACTCGATGTGGGTGCACGGCGCTGTCGCATGGTCCTGGGCCGATTGGGGCGCGACGGCCCCCGCGTCGACGTGGCGATCGAACGGCCCGTGTGACCAGAACTACGGTTTGTCGGTCCGATGTCCTTGGCACGAACACTGCTCTGAACCTCCGATGTGTCCTCGTCCCGAGCCTTCGTGCTGCTGTGTGCCGAGGAGGATGACCTCGCGCTCGTGCAGTGGGTGCATGCCGCGCGGGAGCGCGGCCTTGCCCCCGAGATCGTGACGGGCGTCGAGTCCGACGACGCGCCGCTCCTCGACGCGCTCGCGGACGTCGGATGCGCGTTGTTCGTGGTCCTGCGCAGCGAGCACCTCGACGCCGCCCGCATGCGCGCGTTGAAGACCGCATTCGGGCGCCACCGTCGACCCGAGCAACGACTCTTCGCGTTGCGCCTCGACACCGGCGCGGCCACGGCGGTCGAGCGCATCGCCGGCGAGCTCGCCGGCGGGTCGAGGCCGCGTTCCGAGATCTCGATGGTCATCTCGATCGACGAGCTCTTCGGCGCCGACGCGGACCATGGCGCCGACGCCGGGCATGGCGCGGGCAAGCCGGCACGGCAACCCGAGGCGTCGCCGGTGCCGAGCGTCGATCGGGCGCTGCAGATCGGCGCGCGGGCAATCGAGCGCGAGGTCACGGCGCAGTTCGAGGTCGGCGACGAGACCATTCCGATGCACGCCGCCGCGATGCGCGAGGCCGTGGTACCGCGCCGCGCGGATCGATCGCGCTGGGCCGCGTGGATCGGCGCGCTGGGACTCGCGGGCGCGGCCGCAGCCGCGGCGATGACGGTGGGCCCGGACGCCGAGGTGCGCATGACGGCCGCGCACACGTCAGCCGTCGCGCCCGCCACGATCGTCGCGTCGCCCGAGCCCGACGTCGCACCGCCCGAGCCCGACGTCGCACTGCCCGAGCCGAAACCGACCCGCAAGCCCGAGCCGACCGAGGCCTCGACCCCGCGCGCTCCGGTCGACGAGCCGCCCGTCATCATCCGCGTAGCGAGCGAGCCCACGGTGGATGCACTCGACCCGGTCGAGGCGCCGATCGACCCGCCGCGGAGCGCCGCGCCGCGACACCGCACCGGGCGACGGGCCGCGGCGACGCGCACTCCGATCGCCATGGCGGCACCCGCCCCGGCCGAGGGGCCCACGGTCGAGCCGACCGCCGTCAGCGACGCGTTGCCCAGCGAGCCCGCGCCGCTCGAAGCGCCCGCCCCGGCGAGCGCCGCGACTCCGGCTGCACCGCCGCCGGCCGACGACGCCCCGCCCACGCCCACGCCCTGACGCCCGGAGCCCGGCGCTCGACGATCCCCTGGATCGCGCGACAGCGCCGGACTAGGGTGGCGCCCGCGTGGTCTACATCTCCAAGGTCTACACACGATCCGGCGACGACGGCGGCACGATGCTCGCGACGGGCGACCGCGTCGGCAAGGACCACCAGCGCATCCGCAGCTACGGCGACATCGACGAGCTCAATTGCGTGCTCGGCATGCTGCGCGTCGAGGTCGCCCGAGTGGTCCCGAAGCATCCGGCGTTCTGTGATCGCGTCGACGCGGAGCTCGGCCGCGTGCAGCAGGAGCTCTTCAACCTCGGCGCCGAGCTGGCGACGCCCATGGCCGAAGGCGAGACGCCGAAGCTCGCGGTCCACGACCGTCACGTCGAGCGCCTCGAGCACGAGATCGATGGGCACAACGACGCGCTCGAGCCTCTGCGCAGCTTCATCCTCCCCGGCGGCGGGCCAGCGGCCGCCGTGTGCCACCTCGGCCGCACCGTGTGCCGACGGGCGGAGCGCGAGCTGGTCGCCCTGTCGCGGGCCGAGCACGTACGGCCGGCGGCGCTGCACTACGTCAACCGCCTCTCGGACTACCTCTTCGTGCTCGGACGCTCGATGACCCACACCTTCGGCGAGGCCGAGGTGCTGTGGGACCCCTCGTCGGTGTGAACCCGCGATCGCCCTCGGGACACCGCTCCAATGAAGAAGTACCGCTACGAGTTCCCCCCGCTCGAGCCCCACTTCGTCGAGTCGCCCAGCGCCGATGCGATCATCCGCTACGTGAAGCGCACGTACCCGCACAACTTCGACGAGGTCGTCGCGACGCTGGTCGAGATCCCGCGCTGGCCCGAGTTCTGGATCGTCCTCGACGCCGACAGCCGCGCGCTGCCCCGCGGCTGAGGCGGCACGGGTCTCAGCGCCACGGCGAGTCGGCGCACCCGCAGCGGGTCAGCAGCGTCGTGATCGCCCGGCGGCACTCGTCGTCGAGGCCAAGGCTGCTCGCGTTGACGTACAGCGCGATGTGCTGGGCGATGACGTCGTCGCCCAGCTCGGCGGCCAGCTCACGGACCCACGGGCGGCTGACGTCCGGGTGTCCGAACGCGAAGCGAACCGACTCGCCGATCGCCGCCTCGATCGCGCCGGCGTCCTCGCCCGCGAGGTCTCGCCGCGCGGTGATGACCCCGAGCGGCACGGGCAGGCGCGTGTCGGCCTCCCACAGCTCGCCGAGATCGGCGACGCAGTGCAGGTCGTGATCGCGGTACGTGAAGCGGCCCTCGTGGATCACCAGCCCCGCGTCGACCTCGCCCGCGGCGACCGCCGCCATCACGCGATCGAACCGCATCGCGATCGGCTCGCAGCCCGGCGCGAACGCCTGCAGGAGCCGCCAGGCGGTGGTGCGCAGGCCCGGCACCGCGACCCGCCGACCGCCGAGCGCCGCGGTCGAGCCGAGGTCGTCGCGATCGCGGCGTCGCACGACCAGCGGGCCGCAGCCGCGCCCGAGCGCCGCGCCGGTCGTCAGCACCGCGTAGCGACCCAGGGCCTCTGGCAGCGCGCCCACGCTCAGCTTGGTCACATCGAGGCGCGCCGAGGCCACCGCACCGCACGCCCGCTCGTTGAGCGCCTCGATGTCCTCGATCGTCGGCACCACCGCCGGCGCGCCGGGTAGCCGCCCGTGCACGAGCGCGTCGAACATGAAGGTGTCGTTGGGACAGCTCGAGAAGCCCAGAGTCAGCGCCATGATCGTCACCACCCTGCGGCGTGCAGCCGCCCACACGCCCGGCCGAGCTCGGCGAGCGCGGCCGGGAGGTCCCAGCCGGCCCGCTCGCGATCGCCGGTGAAGTTGCTGATCGTTCGGACGCCGACCCACGGCACCCCGAGCCGCGCGCAGCACAACGCGATCGCGGCGCCCTCCATCGTCTCGATCTGCGCGTCCGGATGACGGCTCACACGCTCGAGCGCCAGGCCGTCGGTGCCCGAGCACGTCGAGACGGTGCCACCGCCGAGCACCGGTGCCCCGAGGATCGCCGCCGCGCCACGGACCGCGTCCGCGTCCGCGCGCAGGGGACCCGCTGGGCCGAGGCCGAGCGCGCGCAGATCGAGGAACCCGCCGGGGGTGGCGACGCCCTCGTCGACGAACCGCTCGTCGCCCACGACGCAGGACTGTCCGACCGCGAGGCCCGCCGCGCGATGGACCCCGCAGACGCCGACGGAGACGACCCGACCGACCCCACCCTGGACCAGCGCGACCGTCAGGGCGTGGGCCGCCGCCGCCTTGCCGACGCCCACCGCGAGGCTGCGCTGTGGGCCGATCGCCGCGGCGATCGCCTCGCCCTCGGCGGGCGCGGCGTAGACCCAGAGCGTCTGCACCCGCCAAGGCATACGCGAAAGCGACGGCGGCGGCGACCCTCGACCGGGCCGAGTTGCGGGTGGCCGCCGTGCCCACGCCCCGCGCGCGATTGTTGGGGGCGCCGGCGCCTCCGCGGTCCGACCGAGCCCGCCCCCCGTGCGCCGAGGGCGGCCCCATGCCATAGTCCCAGGGCTACCGTGATCGTTGCGCTGATCAAGACCCTGCGGCCGCGCCAGTGGGTCAAGAACGTGTTCGTCGCCGTTCCGCTGTTCTTTGCATTGCGGCTGTTCGATGGCGTCGCATTGGCGCGGACGGCCATCGGTGTCGCGCTGTTCTGCCTCATCTCCGGGTGCGTCTACGTCCTCAACGACATCGTCGATGCGCCGCAGGATCGTCTGCACCCGCAGAAGCGCAGCCGCCCGATCGCCTCGGGTGCGCTGCCCGTCGGCGTCGCGCGGACGTTCCTCATCATCGCGGTGCCGGTGTGCGCCACCGCGGCGTTCCTGTTGTCACCGCAGTACGCCGCGGTGCTGAGCACATACTTCGTGCTCAACATCGCGTACAGCTTCCGCCTCAAGAAGATCGCGTATCTCGACGTGCTGTCGATCGCGACGTTCTTCATCCTGAGGGTGCTCGCCGGGGCGTTCGCCACCGGCGTGACCGCCTCGCACTGGGTGCTGGCCTGCACATTCCTGCTCGCGATGTTCCTCGGCTTCGGCAAGCGAGCCCACGAGCTCGCCGCCAGCGCCCAGGCCGATCAGCAGCGCGCCGCGCTCGCGAGCTACCGGCTGTCGAGCCTGCGCGTGATCATGTTCGTGCTGGCGGGCCTCGTCGTCATCGTCTACGGCCTGTACACGCAGAGCGCGAGCACGGTCGCGACGTTCGGCACCGACGCGCTGATCTGGACCGTGCCCTTCCCGCTGCTGGGGATCGCCCGGTTCATCCACCTGACGACGACGCGGCACGAGGCCGAGAGCCCGACCGAGGAGATGCTCCGCGACCCCCTGTTCCTGGCGATCTGTGCGGTGTACCTGGCCGTCACCGGCGGCATCCTCTACTGGGCCTGACGGCGGCACGGCCGGCCCAACACGGCCCCGGGTCGGATAAAAACTGGCTGCGCTAGCATTAATTCGCTTGCCACAAGGTTAGTCGAGGGACCATATAGCGTCCATGCCTCCGACCGAAGGACTCACCGACCGTACCAGCCTCCGCGACTTCCTCGAGATCCGCTACGAGCAGCTCGAGGAGATGAACCTGGAGGCCAAGCGGCAGCGCCTGGAGCGCACGCCGGTGGACGTGGTCCGGGAGCAGCGGGTCAAATACCTGAGCGACGAGAAGCGGATCAAGGCCGTGACCGTGTGCTTCGCCGACCTCGAGGGCCGGCTGCACATGCTCGACTACGACAAGAAGTTCCTGCTGCGCTCGGCCGACAACCTCACCTTCGACGGCTCGTCGATCCGCGGGTTCTCGGCGCAGCACGAGTCGGACCTGCGGCTGTCGATCGACTGGCCCGCGTTCTGGTGGATGCCCGCCGACGTGTTCGGGCCCGGCAAGGTCCTGGTGTTCGCCGACGTCCTCGGGCAGGACGGGTCGCCGTACGCCGCGGATCTGCGCTCGCGGCTCAAGCAGTTCACCTCCGAGCTGTTCGCCAAGCAGCAGATGATCGCCAACGTGGCGATGGAGATCGAGGGCTTCCTGTTCCGCGGCCGCGACGCCGAGCAGCACTACCCCGAGACCAACCAGTTCGAGTTCATCTCGACCGGCGGCTACTACCACTCGCTGCCGGGGGACGACCTCCGCCGCTTCATCGACGCCGCGGCCGAGGCCCAGCGCGCGATGGGTTTCGCCAACGAGAAGGACCACCCCGAGGTCGCGCCGTCGCAGTTCGAGATGAACTACAGCTACAGCGAGGCGTGCATCGCCGCCGACCAGGTGCTGCTGTACAAGCTGCTCTGCCGTCAGGTCGCGCAGAACCTCGGCATGACCGCGTGCTTCCTGCCCAAGCCGGTCACCGGCATCAACGGCAGCGGCATGCACACCAACATCTCGCTGTCGCAGGGCGGCAAGAACCTGTTCTGGGACAAGGACGGCGACAGCGGCCTGTCCGCGCCGGGCTGGGACTTCATCGACCGCCTGCTCAACAACGCCAGCGACCTGTGCCTCGTGCTCAACGCCAGCGTGAACGCCTATCGCCGGCTCGACCCGCACTACGAGGCGCCCAACCAGATCAAGGCCTCGGCCAGCGACCGCGGCTCGATGGTCCGCATCCCGCTGGGCAACGAGCGATCGGCCCGCATCGAGGTCCGCTCGGTCGCGCCCGACGCCAACCCATACATGGCGGTCTACGCCCTGCTGCGCACCGGCCTCGAGGGCCCGCAGTCGGATCCGGATCCGAACAAGCGCTCGCGCACGCGCTTCCTGCCCGACAACATCCACGACGCGCTGCGGCTGTTCAAGGGCAGCAAGACGATCACCGACCTGCTCGGTGAGTCCGTGCAGAGCCGCTTCGCCGAGGTGAAGCTCGCGTCGGCGGAGCGCTGCCCCAAGGCCCTGGGCTCGCTGATCAAGCGCGCCGAGGTGCAGTTCCACCACGAGGTCACGAACCAGTACCTCTGGAACCGGTTCTAGGGAACACGGACGTCGGCCGGGGGCTGATCGATCAACTCGGTCCGCCCCGCGGTCGCTCCGGCTCGCGCGCGGCGCCACGCGACGAAGGCGGCGAAGAGCTCGGGCGGCCAGAGTCGTTCGGCGAGGGCGAGTCGGAGGTCTTCGTCCGAAGCCTCGGGGTGGCCGCGCCGCAGATCGGCGAGCGCGAGAGCATGAGTCACCTCGGTGAGGCCGAAGACCCGCGCGAGCCGCTGCGCTGGCGTCCACGTACGGAGGCGAGCGTCGAGGTACGCCCGCGCGGAGTCCGAAGTGTCATCGAGCACGACGCCCCAGCGTAGCACGCCCGCGTTCCGCGGCCGGCCCGGCGCCGGCCAACCCTCACCGCGCCGCGTCACGCCAGCAGGCGCACGGGGTGCTCGAGCAGCCCGCGCAGCGTCGCGAGGAAGCGGGCCCCACCGGCGCCGTCCATCACGCGGTGGTCGCAGGACAGGGTCACGCGCATGCGCTTGCCGATCGCGAGCACGCCGTCGACGACGACGGCCTCGTCCGCGATGCCGCCGACCGCGAGGATGGCCCCTTCGCCCGGGTTCACGACCGCGGCGAACGCCTCGATGCCGAACATGCCGAGGTTGGAGATGGTGAACGTCGAGCCCGAAAGCGACGCGACGTCGAGCGTCTTGGCGCGGGCGCGGCCGCCGAGGTCGCGGGCGGTCTCGGCGATCTTCGACAGCGAGAGCGCGTCGGCGTGGCGCACGACCGGGACCACGAGGCCCTCGTCGAGGGCCACGGCAATGCCGATGTGCACGTCGCCGCGGCGCACGATGGTCTGCCCGTTCCAGTACGCGTTGACCTCGGGGTGGATGCGCAGCGCCTTGGCACAACCGAGGATCACGAAGTCGTTGAACGAGACCTTGATCTCCGCGGCGGCGAGCTCGTCACGTACGGCGGCGACGCGGCCCATGTCGATCGCGATCGTCAGGTAGAAGTGCGGGATCTCGGCGTTGGCCTGGGACATGCGCCGCGCGATCGCCTTGCGCATCTGCGACAGCTCGAGCACCGTGTCGCCCGCCGAGGCTGGCGCCGCTGCAGACGGCCGCGCGGTGGCACCCGCGGCCGCACGCTCGACGTCGGTCTTGACGATGCGACCGTGGGGGCCCGAGCCGGGGATCTGCGAGAGGGTGAGGCCCTGCTCGCGGGCGAGGCGGCGGGCGAGCGGTGACGCGGCGATGCGATCATTGTCGGCCGCGGCGGGTGCCTCGGTGACCGGAGCCGCCGCGACCGGCGCGACGGCGGTGGCCGCGGGCGCAGCCGGAGCGGCGGCGGCAGGCGCGGCGGCGGCAGGAGCGGCCGCCGGAGTCGCCACCGGAGCCGCCGCGCTCGGCTTGGCCGACTTCGGATCCTCGCCCTCCTTGCCGAACACCGCGATCGGGGCGCCGATCGGCAGCGTCTGTCCCTCGGCCGCGGTGAGCTCGAGCACGACGCCGGCGTCGAAGGACTCGAACTCCATCGTCGCCTTGTCGGTCTCGATCTCGGCGATGAGCTGGCCACGCTTCACCTTGTCACCGAGCTTGATGTGCCACTTGGCAATCACGCCCTCCTCCATGGTGTCGCTGAGGCGGGGGAGCTGGACGATCGTAGCCATGTTCGATTTCTAGACCTTGCGGTAGGCGACTTCGCGGAACGCTTCGAGGGCCTTGGCCGGGCTCGGCAGCACCAGCTGCTCGAGGTTCTCGGCGTAGGGCATGTTGACGTCCTCGTAGCAGACGCGCAGCACGGGCGCGTCGAGGTGATCGAAGGCCAGCCGCTGGATCCGGTCGCTGACCTCGGCGCCGGTGCCCCCGTAGGGCCAGCCGTGGTAGACGAGCACGACGCGGTTGGTCTTGCGCACGCTGGCGAGGACAGCTTCGTCGTCGAGCGGCCGCAGCGAGCGGAGATCGATGACCTCGCAGTCGAGCCCCTCGGGCGCGGCGAGCTCGGCGGCCGCGAGCGCGACCGACAGCCCCTGCCCCCACGTGATCACCGTGACGCCGATGCCGGTGCCGGTGAGGGGCCGCTTGATGTCGGCCTTGCCGATCGGGATCAGGTACTCCTCGTCGGGGACCTCCCCGCGGTTGGCGTACATGATCTCGCTCTCGAAGAAGATGATGGGGTTGTCGTCGCGGATGGCCGTCTTGAGCAGGCCCTTCGCGTCGTACGGCGTGGCGACCGAGACGACCTTCACCCCCGGGAACCCGCAGTAGAAGCTCTCGAACGCCTGGCTGTGCGTCGAGCTCAGCATGTGCGCCGCGCCGTTGGGCCCGCGGAACACCATCGGCAGCGTGAACTGCCCGCCGGTCAGCTGGTGGAGCTTGGCGGCGTTGTTCAGGATCTGATCGAACGCCACCGCGGAGAAGTTGAAGGTCATGAACTCGATGATCGGTCGCAGGCCGCACATCGCCGCCCCGACGCCGATGCCGGCGAACCCCGCCTCGGCGATCGGCGTGTCGACCACGCGCCGCTCGCCGTACTTCTTCAGTAGCCCCTCGGTGACCTTGTAGGCCCCGTCGTAGTGGCCGACCTCTTCCCCCATCACGAACACGCGCTCGTCGCGGGCCATCTCTTCGTCGATGGCCGCGCGGAGCGCCTCACGGATCTGCAGCGTCGCCATGGTTCAGACGTCCTCGATCAGGTTGTGGCGGAAGCGGTGGGCCGGATCCGGCAAGGGCGACTCGTCCGCGAACTGCGTCGCTGCGTCCATCTCGGCGACGATGCCGTCGTCGATGGCCGTGAGCGCGTCCTCGGAGACGCCGCTGTCGCGGAGCTGCTGCTCGCTGCGGTGCAGCGGATCGCGGCTGCGCCACTCGTCGACCTCGTCCTTGGTGCGGTACTTGCCCGGGTCCGACATGCTGTGGCCGCGGAAGCGATACGTGAGCAACTCGACGAGCGCGGGCCGGTTCTCGTTGCGCGCGTGCGCGACGGCCTCGGCGAGGCGCGTTCGGGTCTCGAGTACGTCGTTCACCACGAAGCGGTCCGACGCCAGCGCCCAGCCCGGCGCGCGTGAGGTGAGATCATCGACCGGGCTCTGCCGGCTCAGCGGCGTGCCCATCGCGTACATGTTGTTCTCGATGACGAACACGATCGGCAGGCGCCACAGGCCGGCGAGGTTCATGCCCTCCGCCGTCGCGCCGATGTGCATCGCGCCCTCGCCCAGGAAGCACAGCGTGACGCGGCCGTCTTGGTTGTACTTGCTGGCGAACGCGTGGCCGGCCGCGACCGGGACGTGGCTGCCGACGATCGCGTAGCCGCCCCACAGGCCCTTGTCCTTGGCGAAGAAGTGCATCGAGCCGCCGACGCCGCCGACCAGGCCCGTGGCCTTGCCGAAGAGCTCGGCCATGCACGCGCCGGAGTCGCAGCCCAGCGCGATCGCGAAGCCGTGGTCGCGGTAGGTCGTGACGACGCGATCCCCGGGCTCCATCAGGTCGGCGGTCGCGACCGCGATCGCCTCCTGCCCGATGTAGAGGTGGAGGAACCCGCTGATCTTCCCTTGGGTGTACGCGCGGGCAGCGGCCTCCTCGAACCGGCGGATCCGCAGCATCTGGGTGTACAGATGCCGCAGGTGGTCGAGGTCGGGGCCGGCGCCGGATGACGGCGGAGAGGTGTCGGTCTTGAGGGCTGTGTCGCGACTCACTCGGTCCTCGCGTTGGGGCGGCAGAGGCTATCACCGTTTCGGATCCGTTTGGGTCCGGACCGCGCGGGTGTATGTTCGCCGCATGTCCGCGCCTGTCCAAATGTCTGGGCCCGCCGCCATCGCCGACGCCATCCTCGCCGGCGATCTGACCGCCCTCGATCCGAACGGACTACTCGCCTACCTCGAAGGTGGGTCCGCGCCGGGCTCCGGTGACACACGCGTCGACGTCTGGGAACTCATGGCCGCCGCCGATCGCGTGCGCCGGGCGCGGTTCGGGCACGAGGTGCACCTGTGCTCGATCATCAACGCGAAGGAGGGCGGCTGCCCCGAGGACTGCGGGTTCTGTGCGCAGTCGAAGCACTTCGACACCCACGTGAAGCCGTCGAAGTTCACGCCGATCGATCAGATGGTCCGCGCGAGTGAGCAGGCCGCGACGCGGCACGCCTCGGCGCTCGGCCTCGTGACCGCGACGCGCGGGCTCGAGGACGACGGATTCGGGCTCGATCACATCGTCGCCGGCCTCCGCGCCGTTCGGGCGGCCGGGCACACCGAGGCCCATGCGTCGCTCGGGTTCGTGTCGGACGCGGGCTTCGACCGGCTCATCGATGCCGGACTCACCGAGTTCAACCACAACCTCGAGACCGGCCGCAGCTACTTCTCGGAGATCGTGACGACGCACACCTACGACGATCGCATCGACACGATCCGTCGGGCCCAGGCCAAGGGCCTGCGCACCTGCGTCGGCGGCATCTTCGGCATGGGTGAGAAGCCGATCCACCGGGTCGAGATGGCCCAGACCCTGCGCGAGCTCGACGTCGACGAGGTGCCGCTCAACTTCCTCGTCAGCATCGACGGGACCGCGCTGGCGAAGGTCGAGCCGCTCGCCCCCCTGGAGATGCTGCGCATCATCGCGGCGTACCGCCTGTTCCTGCCGCGGCAGAACATCTTCATCGCCGCCGGGCGCACGCACCTCGGACAGCTGCTGCCGATGATGTTCAGCGCCGGCGCGTCGGGGATGATGGTCGGCGACTTCCTCACGACGCCCAACCGCAGCGTCGACGACGACCTGCGGATGCTCGACGAGCTCGGCCTGGTGCCGCGGGTGTGCGGCTCGGGGCGTCCCGAGCTGGCGGGCCGCGCGGCGACGGCCGCCCCCGCGCGGCGGCTGCCGGTCGTGGCGTGAGCAAGGCGGGCCGGCGCGCCCGCCACACCGCGGCCGCGCCTCCGACCACCGCGGCTGGGATCGCGCGAACGCTGCCGTTGCGAATCGCGTTGCGCCACTGCTAGGGTGCCCGCATGCGCGACAGCCTCGCCCTCCGCCAACGGCTCCTCTCGCTCGCGTGCCTGCCGGCGCTCGCCCTGGCGCTCGGGTGCTCGGGCTCCGAGCCCGGCGCCGCGAAGGCGGACGGAAAGACGTCCGATGCCAAGAAGGCCGACGCGAAGAGAGCGGACGCGAAGAAGTCCCGCGACGGCAAGGGCGCCGACGGCAAGGGCCCCAGGGACGCGGACGACAAGAAGGCGATGCTCGCCAAGCGCGACCCCAAGCTCGCGAAGGCCGACGCGAAGGCCGACGCCGGACCGAAGCCGAGCGGCCCGGTCGGCGACGACACGATCGAGCCGCGCTCCCCGAACCCGAGCCACGGCCAGCCGCCGCCGGAGCCGGGCACCGATCCGCGCTACCTCCCGGTGCCCGGCGATCCGCCCTACGTCGACGGCTACAACCCCGAGGAGGAGACGTGCCCGTCGGGCAACTGGTGCGGCACGATCGCGACCGCGACCGCTGTCGCGCCCAAGGGCGACGCGACCCCGCCGATCATGGAGTGCCCGAGCCGCATCGTCGGCGCCCATGATCCGAGCCCGATCAAGGGCCCGGCGTACGAGGGCCTGTCCGACAAGCGCCAGATGCAGGGCGCGTTCAACGAGGGCCGCACCAAGAAGTGGCGCGCCGACGGCACCGGCGACGCCTGCTGCTACCACTGGTTCGAGTACTGCAGCGGCCGCCCGCTGCTCGACGGCACCGACAGCGTCGTCGCCGAGCCCCGCGCGCTGTCGGCCTGGATCGACGCCGACGTGTGCCCCGTGCTCGACGGCCTCACCGACGAGGCCCGCAGCCTGCTCGCCCGCGCGTGGCTCGACGACGCGCTGCGCGAGCACGCCAGCGTCGCGTCCTTCGCCCGCGCCGCGATCGAGCTGATGGCCTGCGGCGCCCCGCCCGAGCTCGTCGACGGCTGCATGCGCGCCGGCCAGGACGAGGTCGACCACGCCAAGCGCTGCTTCACGTTGGCGAGCGCGTACTCGGGTCGCACGCTCGGCCCCGGCCCCCTGCCCCCGCTCGGGCCCCGCGCGCGCGAGCTGCCGCTCTTGGCCGTCGAGACCTTCCTCGAGGGCTGCGTCGGCGAGACGATCGCGGCGCTCGTCGCCGAGCGCTCGCTGACGGGTGCGACCGACGAGGCCGTGCGCGCCACCCTGCGGATCATCGCCGAGGACGAGTCGCGCCACGCCGCGCTCGCCTGGCGCACGGTCGCGTGGGCCCTCTCGCACGGCGGCGCCCCGGTCGGCGTCGCGCTGCTGCAGCTCCTCGACGCGCCGCCGCAGCTCGCCTCCGATGGTCCGTCGCCGGCCGCGAAGCGGGCCCGGGCGATGCTCGCCGCCCACGGACGGCTGGACTCGCACGCGCTGACCGAGGCGGTCGACGACGCGTGGCGCGACATCATCGCGCCGATGCTGCGGAGCCTGGTCGGACAACCGAGCAGCACCGTGATGGCCGAGCGCGCGTAGGCCCGGGCCCGCGCGTCACGGCACCAGGATCGTCGAGCCCGTCGTGCCCCGCGACTCGAGGGCGCGGTGGGCCTCGACGACGTCCTCGAGCGCGAAGCGACGCGGGGTCGCGGCCGCGAGCACCCCGGACGCGAGTCGATCGAACACCGCCGCCGCGCTCGCGAGCAGGTCGGCGCGCGTCGCCGTGTATGCGTTCAACGTCGGCCGCGTGACGTACAGCGAGCCGCGCTGCGCGAGCAGCTGCAGGTCGAAGGGGTCGGGCTTGCCCGAGGCGTTGCCGAAGCTGACGAGCATCCCGCGGGGCGCGAGCGCGTCGAGGCTGCCGGTGAAGGTCGAGCGGCCGACCGAGTCGAAGACGACCGGCACGCCCGCGCCGCCCGTGAGCTCGCGGGTGCGCGCGGCGACGTCCTCGCGGTCGTAGAGGATCGTGTGCGTGCAGCCGTGCTCGCGCGCCAGCTCGGCCTTGGCCTCGCTGCCGACGGTGCCGATCACGGTGACGCCCAGCGCGCGCAGCCACTGGCAGGCGAGCAGCCCGACGCCGCCGGCGGCCGCGTGCCACAGCACCGTCATGCCCGGCGCGACGGGGAACGTGCGCTGCACGAGGTACTCGACCGTCATGCCCTTCAGCAGGGTCGCCGCGGCGGTCTCGGCCGCGATGCCGGCGGGCAGCGGCACGAGGCGATCGGCGGGGAGGTTGCGCGCCTCGGCGTAGGACCCCGGCGCGCCGCCGGCGTACGCGACGCGATCGCCGGGCGCGACCGCGGTGACGCCATCGCCGGTCGCCTCGACGACGCCTGCCGCCTCCTGACCGAGGCCAGTGGGCAGCGGCAGCGGATAGAGGCCGCTGCGCTGGTAGGTGTCGATGAAGTTGACGCCGATCGCGTCGTGGCGCACGCGGGCTTGACCGGGGCCGGGCGGCGGGAGCTCGACGTGGTGCAGGCGCATGACCTCGGGGCCGCCGACGCGATCGATCTGGACGCTGCGGATCGTGGCGCTGCTCATCGGAACGTGAGGGTAGCAGGCGGGGTGGCCGGCATCGCCGCGCCGGACCGAACGGGCAGCGCAGGGCCGCAGGGTCAAAGTGGCTCAGGCGCGGTGTGGCGGGCATCCTGGCGCCGTTTCGCAGGTCGCGACCCGGGGGGTGAGTACCGTTTTCCCGCACCTCCGAGTACCACTTTCCCGCAGTCCCGAGTACCGCTTTCCCGCACCGCGCGTGCCCACGTCCCGCACCGCGCGACCCGCTGTGTCGACCCTCGAAGGTACGCTGGTCGTGGTGTCCGCCGAGCCCCGACGTCGCGCCGCGCCCACGCACTTCCTCAACCTGGACCTCGACGTCGCGGGTGCGGCCGCGGTGATCGACGAGCTCGCCGAGGCCCTCGATCGCCGACTGCTGGTGCTGCACCGCGACACCGCGGGCCGCCGCCGCGCGGCGCGCTACGAGAGCCGTCGGCAGCACGCGACGCCCGACGCCGCGCTGCGGGCGATCGCGGCCGTGATCGAGGGCCTTCCGGCCCGCGCGAAGCGGGCGTGGCGGGCGGCGACGGTCCGCGACTTCAACGTGGGCGTGCAGGCGGGGCGGTTGCCCCACGCGGCCGAGTACGCCATCGCACCGGCGACGGCGGGGAGGATCGCGAACCTCGGGGCTCGGCTGGTCCTCACCGTCTACGCCCCGGTCCCGCGCCCGCGGTGATCGGGCGCGGTCGAGTTCATTCGCCGCGGATGACCGAAAACCCGGACAGATTCGGCGCATGAGGCGTTCACTGCCCGCGGGCGACACTGTTTCGGTCGTCCGCGGCGAGTGAACCCCGGAGCCCGCGCGTATCATCGCGGCACCCATGTCCAGCACGCGCACGGCGATCGTCCTCGGCGGCTCCGGCTCGGTCGGCCTCGCGCTGCTCCGCGAGCTCCTCCACGACGATGGCTTCGGCGCCGTCGTCACACTCTCGCGGCGATCGGTGCCCGAAGCCGTCGCGATGGCCCGCGCCGCGGATCGGCGACTGGTCGAGACGCTCGTGCCCGACATGCAGCCGGCCTCGCTCTCCGCCGCGACACTCGCGGCGGTGCGCGACGTCGAGGGCGAGCTCGAGGGCTTCAGCGTCCTCGGCGTCGGCTCCGGCACGGCGAAGCTCACCCTCGACGAGCATCGCGCCGTCGATGTGGCGCTGAACGAAGCGTTCGCCCGGGCGCTGCGCGAGTCGGGCAAGGTGCAGCACCTCGCGTTCATGAGCGCCGCGGCGGCGGACCCGACCGCGAAGACCACCGGCAGCGGCGCCGCCGGCATGGCGCGGTACAACCGGGTGAAGGGCGAGGCCGAGGCGGCCGTGCGCGCGAGCGGCCCGGCGATCGTGAGCGTGTTCCGGCCGGCGATGATCATCGGCTCGCAGCACACCCCGTGGCTGCTCGAGAAGACGCTGCCGCTGTTCTCATTCGTCACGCCCGCGAAGTACCGCTCGATCCGCGTGGAGGAGATTGCGAAGGCGATGATTGCGACCGCGAAGCGGCACCCGGAGACGGCGGCGGTGTACCACTACCCGGAGATGATGGCGCTCATCGCCGGGGCGCAGCGTTAGGCGGCGCGCCCCGTCACCGCGCACACCGCCACCCCAGATACCCCGTCTGCGCCACGCGCCCCGCCATGAACGCGGCCAGCACCGAGATCAACCCGGGCACCGGCAGCACCATCGCGATCCCGATCCCGACCGCGGTCACGATCGCGAACACCACCACCCCCGCGCTCACCACCGTCGTCCGACGCTGCGCGACCAGCCGCCCCTGGTACCAGCTCTGCAGCACGCGCGACGCCGGGGCCGGCACCACCACGAACAACGCCGTCCCCGCGAGCGCGACCAGCTCCCCAGGCAACCCGCCGACCTCGCCGAACCACAGCGCCCCCAACGGTGACACCACGAGCAGCGCCGCCATCCCCGAGGTCACGGCCGCCAACCACCCGGTGAACCGCCACAGCGCCGCGGGCCCGCCGGGCCGATCCCACAGCGCGACCACGACCTCGTTCAGCGCCAAGCCCGGCGCCGCGAGCACGAACGACAGCGCGTTGACCACGGGCCACGTCGCCATCGACGCGAGCACCTCGGGCAGCCGCGCGACCGCGGCCGTCCCCAGCGGCTGCACCGCGAGCGTCACCACCTGCGTCACCGCGAGCGGCACGTAGAACGCCCGGAACGCGCGCCCCTCCAACGGCAGCCGATCGGGATCCACGTGCACGAGGCGCTCGGCGACGACCCGTCGCACGCGCAGGGCGATCCAGACCGCCTCGATCCCTGCGCCGCTCACCAACGCCAGCGCCGCGAGCATCGTCCCGGGGATCCCGAGCCACGCGCCCAGCCCGAGCACCGCCGCGTTGCCGCCCAGGCGCAGCGAGGTACCGAACCCCACCGCGCGGGCGTACCCGAAGCGGATCAGGATCCCCTGGTTGAACCGCCGCCACACGATCGCCCAGCTCCACGGCGTCGCGATCAACAGCCCCCAACGCGCCGGCTCGAGCACCGGCTCCGGCACGCCGAGCGCCCCGCCGACCACCCAGTCGAACGCCGGCGTTGCCGCCAACCCCAGGTGGATCACCGACAACGTCGCGCCCGTCCGGTGGGCGATCCTCCGCAGCGCGCGGTGGCTCGCCCGATCGCGCACCAGCTCGGTCGACGCCGCGAGCATCATGATGACCGGCGCCTCGATCACCAACGCGAACGCGAACACCACCCCCCAGGCCGCGAGCTGCGTCTGCGCGTCGTCCAGCCGCGCGACCACGGCCGCGATCGCGGGCTGCTCCGCGGCCATCAACAGCCAGGACGCGCACAGCGGCCACCACGCCCGCGCGACATCGCCGACGGTCACGGCACCGGCCACGGCGGCGTCGCGCGGCGCCCCGTCGCCGCTCACAGGAACGGGCGCAGCGTCGCGACCAGGTTCGGCACGGCGGCGCTGACGTTCTCGCGGGCACCGCCGCGCAGGCGCTCGTAGGTCTTGCGGATCGTCGCGTTCTTCGCCCGCTCGGCGCGGGCGTCGGTCACCGACAACAGCGCGTCGGCGACCTCGTCGTTGTGGCTCTGCAGGTATTTCGCGAATGCATCGGGACCGGCCCCGCCCTCACGCGTGTACATGGGCTCCATCGCCGCGGCGAAATCCGGCAGCAGCGCGTCGACGACCTGCTGCACGAACCCGGGCTTGATCGCCTTGATCACCTTGTAGCCGGCCTTGATCGCCATCCCGGACAGGCCGCCCTTGCCGTCGACCTCGCGATCGACGAGCGCGACGCAGGCCGCAACGACCTGGGGACGGACCTCGGCACCGGTGAGCTTCTCGACAAGCGTAGGCATGGGCGTCCGGACGCTCCCCGATTTCCCGCGCCGCTGCAATGCCCCCGGCCCGACGGCGCGCGCGCGCGGCGGACGTCTGTTGCGCCGCACTCCGGCCGCCTATCATCGCGGCCATGCGTCTCCCGTGGCTCCCGTTCGTCGCCGCCGTTGCCCTGCTCGGGTGCCAGGCGCCCGCCCCCGCGACGGGCGCAGCGGGCGATCCCCCAACCCAGGAGGCACCGATGAGCGACGCGACCAAGATCCCCCGAGGTTCGTTCCCGATCGAGGAGGTCGCCCGCTACCCGCTGCCGGGCATGGCGCGGCTGCCGTCCGCGGTGCGGCCCGATCCGACGAGCAAGATGCTCACCTATCTGTGGAGCGAGGAGGGCACGCTCACGCGCCAGCTCTACGCCCACGACCCGAGCAGCGGCGAGCGCAAGCTGATGTTCGCGCCCGAGGGCGGCGGCGCCACCGAGGAGAACCTCTCCGCCGAGGAGAAGCTCCGCCGCGAGCGCACGCGCGAGCGCGGCCTCGGCGTGACGAGCTACGCGTGGGCGAAGGAGGCCAACCGCGTGCTGGTACCGGTGCGCGGCGACGTCTGGGTGCAGGACGGATTGCACGGCACGCCGCGGCGCGTCGCCGAGGGCGGCGATCACCCGTGCATCGATCCGCAGATCACCCGCGACGGCAAGCACGTCGCGTTCGTGAAAGACGACGAGCTCTACGTCGTGTCGGCCGAGACCGGCGGCGGCGCGCCGGTGCAGCTCACCTCGGGCGCCCGCGGCACCGGCCGCACCCACGGCCTCGCCGAGTACATCGCCCAGGAGGAGATGGATCGCCACCACGGCTTCTGGTGGAACCACGCCGGCGACGCCCTCGCCTACGAGGAGGTCGACGAGACCGAGATCCCGATCTGGCGGATCACGCACGAGGCCGCGGCCACGCCGACGTGGGAGGACCACCGCTATCCTTTCGCCGGGGCCGCGAACGCGAAGGTGAAGCTCGGCGTGATCGCGCGCGACGGCGGCGCGACCACGTGGATGGACCTGCGCATGGACGGCGAGCCCGAGATCTACCTCGCCCGCGTGCACTGGACACCGGACGGCAACCTCCTCGCCCAGCTCGAGAACCGCGCCCAGACCCGCCTGCAGCTGGTCCGCTTCGATCTGCAGACCGGCGCACCGACGGTCGTGCTCGAGGAGCTCAGCGACGTGTGGATCAACCTCCACAACATCTTCGAGCCGCTCGAGAAGGGCGTGGGCGAACAGGCCGGCGCCTTCGTGTGGGCCTCGGAGCGCACGGGGTTCCGGCATCTCTACCTCGTCGACGCCGGCGGCCGCGTGATCCGACCGCTGACCTCCGGCGAGTGGATCGTGGACAGCCTCGTCGGCGTCGACGAGGGCCGCGGCGTCGTCTACTTCACCGGCACCAAGGACGGCCCGACCGAGCAGCACCTCTACCGCGTGCCGCTGGCGGGCGGCGAGATCACGCGCATGACCACCGAGCCCGGCATGCACGGCGTCGTGATGGATCCCGCGTTCAACGTGTTCGTCGACACGCACAGCTCGATGGCCGCGCCGTACTCGGTGTCGGTGCGCGCGGTCGACGATGGATCATTTCGCCACCGCGTGCCGGTGCCCGCCGATCCGCGCGTCGCCGCGCTCGCGCTGCAGCCCCCGGAGCTCGTCACCCTGCCCTCGCGCGACGGCGTCACGCTCCACGGCGCGATCTATCGCCCGGGGCCCGAGGCTGGCCCGGGCCCGTGGCCGGTGATCGTCAGCGTGTACGGCGGCCCGCACGCCCAGCGCGTCACCAACGGCTGGGACATGACCGTCGACATGCGCGCCCAATACCTGCGCGGCCTCGGCTACCTCGTCTTCAAGCTCGACAACCGCGGCTCGGCGCGGCGCGGCCTCGCCTTCGAGGGCGCCATCGCCCGCGACCTCGGCAACCTAGAGGTCCAGGATCAGGTCGACGGCGTGAACTGGCTGGTCGCCCAGGGCCTCGCCGATCCGAAGCGCGTCGGCATCTACGGCTGGAGCTACGGCGGCTACATGGCGGCGATGGCCCTCGTGCGCGCGCCCGAGACCTTCAAGGCCGCCGTCGCCGGCACGATGGTCTCGTCGTGGGACGGCTACGACACCCACTACACCGAGCGCTACATGGGCACCCCCGCGAACAACCCCGAGGGCTACCTCAACAGCAGCGTGATGACCCACGTCGACAAGCTGCAGGGCCACCTGATGATCGTCCACGGGCTCATCGACGAGAACGTCCACTTCCGCCACAGCGCGCGGCTCATCGACGCGCTGGTGAAGGCGCGCAAGCCCTACGAGGTGCAGCTGTTCCCCGGCGAGCGGCACATGCCGCGCGCCGAGGCGGATCGCGTGTACATGGAGGAGCGCATGCGGAATTTCTTCGCGGCGCACCTGAAGTGACGCGGCGCCGACCGACTCCCCCGTGAAGTACGTCATCAAGACCGAGCGTCCGCGTCACCCCGGCTTCGACGCGGCCAAGGACCTCAACCCCGAGCAGCGCGCGGTGGTCGAGGCCGAGCCCGGCTCGTTGCTCGTCATCGCGGGCGCCGGCACCGGCAAGACCCGCACGCTCACGTACCGCGTCGCGAAGCTGGTCGCGTCGGGCTGCGCGCCCGATCGGATCCTGCTGTGCACGTTCACCAACCGCGCCGCCCGCGAGATGGTCGCGCGCGTCGAAGGCCTGCTGGCGATCGACATGGCGCGGTGCTGGGCCGGCACGTTCCACCACGTGGGCAATCGGCTGCTGCGCCGCCACGGCGAGCACCTTGGCCTGGGCAGCGACTTCGGGATCCTCGACGGCGAGGACGCGCGCGCCATCCTCGCCGGGGTCATCGCGCAGCTGGGCCTGAAGGCCCTCTCGGCCCGGCGGTTCCCCGAGCCCAAGGTGCTGCACGCGTTCATCGGCCTCGCCCAGGGCACCGGCACGCCGCTGCCCGAGCTCATCGGTGCCCGCGCGCCGCAGCTCGCCCCGCAGCTGCCGGCGATCCTCGACGTGTGCGCCCGCTATGCCGATCGCAAGCAGGCGATGAACGTCGTCGACTTCGACGACCTGCTCGTCCACTGGCACACACTGCTCACCGCGCCCGAGCACGCGGGCGTCGCCGCCGAGCTGCAGGCCGCGTTCGACCACGTGCTGTGCGACGAGTACCAGGACACCAGCGCCTTGCAGGGCACGCTCTGCGACCTGATGGCCGCGCGCTGCGGGAGCCTCACGTGCGTCGGCGACGACGCGCAGTCGATCTACTCGTTCCGCGGCGCCGACTTCGAGCAGATCGCCGGGTTCGCGCGGCGCCACGAGGGCACGCGGGTGCTCAAGCTGACGATCAACTACCGCAGCACGCCCGAGATCCTCGAGCTCGCGAACCGATCGATCGCCCGCAACGTCCACGGCCACGCCAAGGAGCTCCAGGCGTTGCGCGGCCCCGGCATGCGCCCCGCGGTGCTGCCGCTGCGCGACGTCTACCAGCAGGCCGAGTTCGTCGCGCAGCGGGTGCTCGAGCTGCACCACGAGCAGAACCTCCCGCTGTCGAAGATGGCGGTGCTGTACCGCAACCACAGCCACAGCCTCGAGCTGCAGGTCGAGCTCACACGCCGGCAGATCCCCTACGCGGTGCGCAGCGGCGTGCGGTTCTTCGAGCAGGCGCACATCAAGGACGTCGTCGCGTACCTCCGCGCGCACGACAACCCCCGCGACGCGATGGCCTGGGTCCGGTTGCTCAAGCAGTGGCCGGGCATCGGCGCGCAGACGGCCGAGAACTACGCGACGAGCCTCGCGGCGCTGTCGGGCTCGGCCGAGGTCGCGGCGCGCCTGCAGCAGCTCGCCGGCACCGCCAAGGGCCGGGCCGCCGATGCGCTCACCCGCCTGAGCACGCTGTTCTCGCTCCTCGATGGGACCGCCGGCGTGGCCCCGGGCGACGCGCTGCGCCGCGTGGTCGAGTCGCACTACGCCGAGTATGCGGATCGCTCGTTCACCAACGCGTCGGTGCGCAAGGAGGACATCGAGCACCTCGCCGCCTACGCCGAGCGCTACGCCAACGCGCAGGAGTTCCTCGCCGACCTCGCGCTGTTCGAGGGGCTCGCCGCCGAGAACGTGATGGGCGCCGAGGCGCCCGACGACAAGCTCGTGCTGTCGACGATCCACCAGGCCAAGGGCCTCGAGTGGCCGATCGCGTTCGTGCTGTGGCTGGTCGACGGGCGCTTCCCCACCGCGCAGTCGATGCGGATCCCCGCGGATCTCGAGGAGGAGCGCCGGCTGTTCTACGTCGCGGTCACGCGCGCCGCCGACGAGCTTTACCTCTGCTACCCGACGATCGAGCACGGCCGCGACGGCCCGGCGACGCTCATGCGCCCGAGCCGGTTCCTCGTCGAGATCGACACCGCACCGGCGGTGTTCGACCGCTGGCAGATCAGCGAAGAGCCGGCCTGAACGCGCGAGCGCGCGGCGGCGGGCGTCAGTGCCCGCGGCCCCAGAGCCCGCCGATGCCGGACATGCCGAGCCCGCTGGGCGTCGCCGCGGCCTTCGCCCCCGGACACGGCGTGTTCGCGCCCTCGCGGGTGTAGCACTGCTTGTCGAGCGACCACTGCTTCTCGACCCCGAGCTCGTCCTTGGTGTGGAGCACGAACTCGGTGGTGCACGACTGCGGCTTGGTGCGCCCACGGCCGTTGACGGAGCCCTGGACGCGGATGCTCTGCCCCGGGTACACCAGCTCGAGCGGGGTCATGAAGTACACCGCCATGCGATCGACGCGCTTGCCACACGTCGCGACGAACTCGACCTTCGCGTCCTTGTTCAGCGGCGCGCGCACGGTGAGGTCGGCCATCGCGTAACCGGCGTACCAGCCGCCGTAGCTGGAGAAGTTCGCGTTCTGCAGCTTCGCCTCGATCGGCGCGCTGCTCGGGTCGACCGCGGCCGGCTCGATCGTCCCGTGGACGCAGCGACCGGCGCGCATCCCCGTCGGCCGCATGCAGTGCTGCGAGATGGCCTCGACGCCCAGGAGCTTCTGCGCCTCGACGTCGAACTGGACCGCCTGCAGCTCGATGTCGCACTCGGCGTAGCGCATGTACTCGTACGCCGACTGCAGCGGCTGGCGGAACGACTGCACATCCCCGGGCTCGAGCGCGCCGAGCCGGCCGTCGAGGTACTGGAACTCGACGAAGTGCTTGTCGCCGACGTGACACGTCGAGCGCACGCCGAGGCGGTCGGGCGCGGGCGCGGTGCCGGCGACCAGGCCGAAGCCGAGCTCGGTGCTGGGGAGGAACTGTACGTCGCGGGTCGACCACGTCGGTGGGGCGTTCGTCGGCGGCGCCGGGCACGGTGCCGGCGTCCGGTTGCCCTTGGTCCAACACAGGCTGATCGAGCCGCGCAGCGTCGGCGTCGCCGCCTTGTCACGCATGGCGACGACGATGCGACACGCGGTCGGATCGGCGACGATGGTCTTGAGGAAGAGCTGCGCGCCGACGCGGAACTCGGTGAGCTCGGTGGGCAGCGGGCCGGTGCCGTCGTCGATCCGGGCCAGATCGGTGTCCGTCACCGCGTCGGGCCCGTCGTCGCAGGTGGCCTTGATCGTGATCTCGGCCTTCGACCCCACCGGCCGGCGCGCGCGCGCCTTGCCGGTGACCGTGAGGAACTCGGGCGGATCGCCCATGCCGTAGTAGTACGCCGCGCCCGGCGTCCACTCGACGCCGACGTCCCACAGCTCGAGCTCGTCGATCGGCGAGGGCACGGAGACCGCCGCGGGCACCGCCACGGGGCTCGACGGCTCGGGGTCGGTGGTCTTGTCGGGCACCATCGAGCCAACCGCTATCGCGAGGGCGCGGGCATCCTCGCTCGGCTCCTCGGGCGTGGACGCCGGCGGCGGCGGGTCCCGGAGGCCGATCGCCTCGGCCGCGCGACCGCAGGCGGGGATCACCGCGAGGGCCCACGCACACGACACCACGGCACGCTCGAGTCGCGTCGACATCAGGCGAAGGTCAACGCAGCGTCGCCAAGGTTCCATTCCGCCGCAACCCCGCCGGCTGGAGGAAAGCCACGGCGACGGCGTCCCCGTGGCGCAAAGACCTCGTCACCCGCGACGCAGGGCGAGGAGCACCAGGTTGAGCACCAGCGCGATCGCCAGGGACACCAGCGCCAGGTCGACGAGGCGATGGAACCACTGCGACAGCCCCTTCCACCTCGCGCCGAGGACCAGCCGCGTGATCGCGGTGGCGACGAGGGCATAGGCCAGGAGCTTCACGAGCATCGCCCCGAGTATGCGCCGCTTTGCGGCCCAGTGCGCCGCGGCGCACCCCGTCGCGCCCTCGCGCGCCCGGTCGCGGCCCCGCTAGGGCGCCTTCGGCGGAACCGCGGGCCGACGGCGGCCGGCCCGCGGCCCGGGCGGGGCAGATTCGGGCGGGGGTTCCGTCAGGCCGGAGAGCAACGTGGACAGCGCGCGCTTGGCCTCGGTGAGCGCACGGGTCCGATCGGTCGCCTCGGCGATCATGAACACCGCCTCGTTCATCGCACCGGACAACCAGTGCGCGAGGACATCGACGTCGGCAGCCGCGACCGCGAGCGCCCCGGCCGCGTGACAGACTCGCAGGCCCTCCTTCAGCGAACCAAGCCCATGCTCGGCATCGATGGCCCGCCACTTCGACCAACCGAGCACGGCCGGACCGTCCGTCAGGACGATCTGCCGCAGTTCATCGTCGATGGCCAACTCGAGGAACGCCTCACAGCCGGCGTGCACGGCCGCGAGGGGCTCCCGACGTCGCCCGGCGCTCGCCTCGATCCGCGCCGAGAGATCGCGCTGCACCTGGCGCAGCACCGCCTCGAAGAGGCCCGCCTTGCTGTGGAAATGATAGTAGACCGCGCCCTTGGTGAGCTTCGCCGCGGCGGCGATGCGATCGACGGAGGCTCCGCCATAGCCGTGCATCGCGAACTCGCGGCGTGCGAGGCGAACCAGGCCATCTATCGTCGCCGCGGACCACTCGTCGTTGGTCAGCGGTGCGGCGCGGCGCGGCCGCGCTGCACCACGCCCGCTTCCCTTCGCAGCCGACCCTTCTCTCGATCGCTCAGCCATCGCCAGTCCTCGCCGCGCAGTGCGCCCTGGAGGGAGTACAGGTAGTAGCACACCGGTAGGCGCCGCCCCGCGGCGGAGACCAGACGGATGTACGCCCGCGCCGGCCCGATGCACGCGAGTTCCTCGGCATCGTGGATACCGACCTCCGCGAGCTTCCGGCACAGTGTCGGACCGAGGTTGCGCAGGCCGAGCAAGCCGGTCATGGCTTTGCTCCCTCGTACGCCGCCGCATACTCCTCGGTGGGGGCGATGGCCTCGATGACGTCGACGAACACACCGTCGGGGCCGCGGATGATGAAGTGACGCTGGCCCCACGCCTCGTCGCGTAGGCCGTGGACGAGCTCGACGCCGAGGTCGGTGAGCCGGGCGTACTCGGCCGTCGCGTCGGCGACTTCGAAGCTGAGCAGCACGCCGGCCGCGGGCGTCTGCGCGGCGGCTGGCAGCGACGCATGTTGCATCGTCATCACGCCGATCTCGAACGACGGGTTCGTCGGGTGACCGAGCTGCACGTACCAATCGGACTCGCAGCGCGCGACGAGGCCGAAATGGCGCTCGTAGAACCGACGAGAACCGTCGACGTCGCTCGACACGAGCACGGGAAACCAGCCTGTGATGCGCGGGGACGGGGTCGAGGGAGTGTCCATGCCTGGAGCTTACATACCATCAGTATGTAAATCAAGTGAGGCATGGCGGCCGCGCGACGCGGCGTCACGCCAGAGGGCGACGTGGCCACCCTCACCGGCTGCGGAACCTCCTTCCGACCCGCAGCTAGGACGCCTTGGGCGGATCCGCGGGCCGACGGCGGCCCGGCCGCGCCCCGGCCGGGGGCGAGACCACGTTCGCCGCGAGCAGGCCCGCGACCAGCGACACCGCGACGAGCACCATCTCGACCGCGGTCGCGATCCCCGGCAGGACCTCGCGCGCCATCATCTCGCTGAGTCCGCGATAGCCCATGGAGCCCGGCACGAGCATGAGGATCCCCGGCACCAGCACGGTGCTGCCCGGCCGGCGCCGCAGCCATGCATACGCGTTGCTCGCGGCACCGAGCGCCAGCGCTCCGACGAACATGCCCAGCTGCGGGGACAGCCACGCGGCCCCGAGGCGCGCGCCGAAGTAGCCGAGCATGCCGGTGACGACGAGCCACGGCAGCTCGCGCGGCGGCGCGCGCAGCAGGACCACCATCGACGCCGGCGCGAGCACGAGCGCGACCAGCTCGGTGACCCCGTCGACGGTGCCCGTCGCCTCACCGGGCACCACCGCGCCGAGCATGGCCTCGCCCACGCGGCTGCCGAGGGCGACGCCGAAGCCAATGGTCAAGAACGTCACCATCGCCCCGGCCAACCGCGCGGTGCCCGACGCGAGGTGACGCGTCGCGAGCTCGGTCAGGGCGATCGTCAGCGTGAAGCCCGGGATGAGGATGATGAGGCCGGCGAGCGTCGTCGTGAACACCGACAGCGGCGGCCACACGTGCGCCGCGATCACGGCGAGCAGCGCGGCGCAGGCGGCCGCGGCCAGCTCGAACACGCGGGCGAGCGCGACGACGCGACGCCCGAGCACCGCGAGCGCGCCGGTGACCATGCCGATCGCCGCCGACACCACGAGCTCGTGGGTGCCGCCGCCGAAGAACGCCGCGAACGTCCCCGACGACAGGGCGTACGCCGCGACCGTCACGCTGCTGCGGAACGGCGGCTTGGCCCCGACGATGCGCTCGACCTCGCGGATCGCCGCGGCCGCGCCGAGGGAATCCTGACAGAGCGCGTCGATGAGCGACTGCAGCTCGACCAGCCGTCCGAGATCCACCGAGGCCGGCTCGACACGGGCGAGGTGCACCCGCTGCTCCGTGCCCGCCCCGAACGCGGAGAAGATTGACGTCGGCGTCGAGAAGAACTGGGCCTCGACCCCGAGGTGATCGGCGACGCGGCCGAGCGCGTGCTCGAGCATCGGCGCGGGGAACCCCGACTCGTGCAGGCCGCGACCGAGCGCGAGCAGCAGCGCGTGGGCCGGCGAGCCGGGCGGCGAGGCAGCGAGCGCAGACGAGGAATCGAAGGCGACGACCATCGCGCGGGTCAGTGGCCGCGAGCTTGCCCGCTCACGCGCCCCAGGCCCAGGGACGCCGCGACGACGGCGAGCGCGGCCTGCCAGACGCCGCACGCCGCGAAGGTGCCCGCGAAGCCGAGGGCCGCGACCGCCGACGCGCCGAGCGCCGGCGCCCAGAGGCGCGGCAGGTTCAAGCATGCGGTGAGCACCGCGAACTGCGTCGCGCGGATGCGGGATCCCGTCGCGTCCATCAGCACCGCGTGCGTTGCCGCGTACAACCACGCGGTGATCCACGCCTGCACCACGATGAAGCCCTGCACGAACCCGACGTGGGACCACAGCCCACGGCATGCGGCGAAGCCGATCCACACCGCCCCGAGCGCCAGCCCCGAGCCGAGCAGCACGCGAGCGTGACCGATGCGATCGACGAGCCACGCCGCGCTCGCGTAGCCGGCGAGGTTTCCGACGAGCAGCACGACGACGACGCGCTCGACCACCGCCTCCGGGGTCCACCCGAGCTCGAGGAACCACTGCCCGCTCACCGCCGCGGTGACGACGTCGGCCGCGAACACCAGCGCCGCGAAGCCGATCACCACGGCGCCCCCCGGCGAGAGGACGAGGAGCTGTACCGCCTCGCGGACCGAGCCCGACGATCGCGGCATCGCCTCGCCCCGCGGCGCGCCGACGATCGCGACCACGGCGGCGACGAGCGCGGCCGCCCCCGCGAGCACCGCGAGGCCGGCGGACAGCCCGCGCGCCGCGACGAGCGCCCCGACCCACGCGCCCGCGAGGGCCTCGGCGCCGAGGTGGTGCCCCGCGAGCATCACCGCGACCGCCCGACCGCGCGCCGCGGCCGGCACCCGATCGAACGCGAAGGCATCGGCGGCGACGTCCTGCAGGCTCAGCGCGACGTTGAGCAGCAGCCATGTCCACGCGAGCGCACCGACGTGGGCGCGCGGGGGATCGAGCGTCGCCATCGTCGCCAGCGCCGCGGCGACGAGGACCGAACCCAGCGCGGCGATGCGCCCGGCGCCGATCCGCCGGGCCCATGCGGCGTCGAGGACGGGTCCCCACGCGAGCTTGAACACCCACGGCACACCGGCCAGCGCGACGATCCCGGCCTGCTGCTCGAGCGGCACCCCGGCGGCGGCGAGGCGCGGCAACAGCAGAAGGCCCCCGAACCCCCAGACGATGCCCTGGACGAGGTAGAGGCCCCCGAGCACCGCGACGTCGGGCCCGCGCGCGCGGCTCGGCACCGGTCCACCCGAGGCGAACTCGAGTCGCGCCAGCTCGACCTCGCGGGCATCGGACACCGCGGTCGAGGATACGCCTCGCGGCGCGCCTCGACAGGCTCTGAACAAATTGCAAAGATGAACGGACGCGCGCCGCGTCGGACCTCGTGGGGGGGATCCGAAGCTCGACGCGCACCTCACGACGGGGAGCCCTCGACATGTCGAACCGACGCACCGTGGCCTGGACGCTGGCATCGCTCACCCTCGCCTGCGGCACCGACGGTGGCGAAGGTCGCACCGGCTCGGCCAGCGCCAGCCAGGGCAGCATCTCGATCACGGGCAGCGTCGACGACTCGGGTAGCGCCGACGCGAGCGCCTCCGAGACGACGGTCGGTGCCTCGGCCGAGGGCACCGTGGGCTCGGCCACCGTCGCCGACAGCGGCGAGAGCGGCCTCGCCCCGAAGTTCGATCTCGGCGTGCCCGACGGCGGCAACAACTGCCCCGAGGGCGACGGCGACGTCACCCACTCGTACATCTGGATCGCGAACAGCGGCCAGGGCTCGGTCTCGAAGATCAACACCGAGACGCTCATCGAAGAGGGTCGCTACATCGTGCGCCCCGACTCCGCGGGCAACCCGTCGCGCACCTCGGTCTCGCTGAGCGGCAACGTCGCGGTCGCCAACCGCAGCGGCGGCGTCGTGAAGATCTACGCCAACACCGACGCGTGCCAGGAGAGCAACGGCATGCCCGGCATCCAGACGTCGACCGGCGCCGCCGACATGCTGCCCTGGGGCACCGAGGAGTGCGTCGCCTGGTACACATCCTTCGCCTACTCGACGCAGCGCCCGCTCGCGTGGGCCCAGGGCGTGTGGAGCAACGCCACCTGCTCGTACCAGAACGAGAAGCTGTGGACGTCGGGCGGCAACAACGCCGGCACCGCGGACGTCGTGCTCATCGACGGTGACACCGGCGTGGTCGAGGACATGGTCACGATCCCCAACGTCATCGGGTGGGCTCAGCTCTACGGCGGTGCGGTCGACGGCGACGGCAACTTCTGGACCGTCGATCACAACTGGGACGGGCCGAGCACGCTCATCCGCGTGATGCGGAACGACCTGAGCTACGAGACCTGGCCGGTCACGGGTCAGGTGCACTACGGCCTCGCCGTCGACTCGGTCGGTCGCGCGTGGCTGTGCGGCTCGGGCGGCGCGTCGCGCTTCGATCCCACCTCCGAGACGTGGACCCACCTCGCACCGCTCAACGGCGGCAGCGCGCTGGGCGGCTGCATGGAGGACGCCGACGGGATCCTCTGGCACAGCGCCTACCCCAGCGCGACGCTCGTCGGCATCGACACCGAGACGGTCCAGATCGTCAACACGATCGCGATCCCCGAGTACGTCCACGGCATCAGCATCGACTTCTCCGGCTACGTGTGGGGCGTCGCGTTCGCGGGCAGCAACGCGTACCGCGTCGACATCGACACCGGCACGATCGACACCGTCGGCGGGCTGGTCGGCGCCTACACGTACAGCGACATGACTGGGTTCGCGTTGTCGGCCGCGGGCACGCCCAGCGGCTGACCGCCGCGGTGAGCGACGTGTGCTGGCGGGCTGCAACAGCCCCCTGAACAAGCCGACACGCCGGCGTGCACCGACGCGCGCGTTCGCTACTACCTGTCGACGACACCGAGTGGATCGAGCGCGCGCGAGCCGGCGATCCTTCGGCCGTACGCCTCCTCCTCGAGCACCGCGTCGACTCGCTCCGCAGGTACTTCCGACGTCGCGTCCGCTGCGTCGCAGACGCCGAGGACCTCGCCCAGCAAACCCTCGAGGCGGTCATCAGCGCTCTCCCCCGCTTCCGCGGCGATGCGAGCTTCTCGAGGTTCGTGGCAGCCGTTGCCCGTCGCGTCCTTCTCCGCCACCTTCGCGACAGCAGCAGGACGCGCCTCGCGTTGCTTCGGCTGCAGCCCCCGGGAGTGATGGCGGCGCTCGATCCTTCGGCCACCGCCGAGGCGGGGGAGGAAGCGGCCCGCCTCGCGACGGTCCTACAGTCTCTCTCGCAGTCCGCTGCCGCGATTCTCCGCCTCCACTACTGGGACGGGCACACCCCCGGGGAGATCGGGGTGTATCTCGGCCTCGATCCTGCGGCCGTCCGAACGCGCCTCTACCGAGCAAGACTCGAGGCACGCTGTCGACTCGATGCGCTCGAACGCGGCGAGTGCCGGAGCGAGATCCCCTGTGACAGGTCGCGGGCTCGCGGAGCTGATTCTCCGAGGGGCTCATGACCACACGTCGACCTGCTACGGATGCACCGAGTCCGCCCAACCGGATCGCTCACTCTTGCGAGGCCACGAGGCGGGCGCTAGGGTTGTGTATCCCGTGCGACGCGCGTCCCGAGGGCTCAGCCGAGGGGTCGAGATGATTCGCGCCACGGGTGCCGTCCTTCTCGCCCTCGCTGCGCTGACTGCATGCGAGGGATCTGCCGGAACGAGCTTCGGCGAACTCGCTTACGCCGGTCCTGAATTCGAGGTCTGGGCGAGCGACAGCCTGAGAGCATGCGGCGGGACGTTCTCGTATACCGAGCGTTGGCTGAGCACGTTTCGCGCCACAGTGTCGCCCCACGGCACGTCGACGTTCTTCTCGTACTACTGGCTCACCCCAGAGGACTTCCAGGAGGCGCCATGCCGCCCCGGCAACTTCGGCTGCGCGAGTTCATCCGAGGTCGCCGTCTACTCGACACTCATCCCCCTCGAGCACGAGATCGTCCACTTGGAGCTCGCGGCGCGTCCCCCCCCGCTCCTGCTCGAGGGGGCAGCGGAGATGTTCGGATCGATCGCGGAACCGTACTCGGCGTCTGTAGCCCCGCTTGCCCCGCTGCTCGAACAGGATCCAATCCCGGGCACCGGATACCAGACCGCTGGCCAGTTCTCTCGGTTTCTCACCGAACAGCACGGGCTCCAGACCTACCTCGACTTGTACGACCGGTTGGGTGGGCAGGATGACCCGGAGGCTCTGGACGCCGCGCTTCGAGAACTCATCGGCCGCGGTCTCGCCGAGACGATCTCCGCGTTCGAGGACGCCGGCACCTGCTCCCCCGCCCGGTGGCGCGACTCGACGTACGAGTGCGCGGTCGTCCCCACGACACCGTGGCACGACGAGTCATCCTGGCGCGTGGAGGTCGAACTCGGTTGCGAGGACGCCGACGCCATCGGCCCCCGCGAGGGCAAGGCCTGGAGCCTATATGCCCTCGAGGTCGAGCACGACGGGCGCCACGAGTTAACGATCAGTAGCGACGACGATTCCGCTCGCGTCGACCTGTTCCCCTGCGGTGTCGACTGTTTCGGCACCACCCCGTGGTCGCCTGCGGCCGCGAGTGTCGCCGAGGGTGGCAACGCGCAGCCCTACCTCACGGCCGGGCGCCACTGGGTTCGCGTCAGCCGCGATGCAGACGCGCAGGGATACGCGACCGTCACGCTATCGCCCTGAGGCCACGCGGTCGCACGGATTCTCGGTGATGCTACGCGACGTCGGGGAACAGACGCCGTTGAATGAAGTCTCTCATCGACGCTCACAACAGATTGCTTGCGGTCATCCTCCTCGGAGGATCGGCGATTCCAGCGGGCTGTAACCTCACCGACGACGAGCCGGAGAACCCCGGGTTCGGCACCACCGGCCAGGCCGGCCAGGCCGAGTGCCTCGAGAAGGCGGTCGAGCTTCAGTCCCAATGCATGCCACCGGAGCAGTTCGTCGCGATCTGGGAGGAGGGTGACGTGAACATGCTGCTCGTCGACGATCCTGCCGTCGGCGTGGGCATCGGTCCGGGTGGCTGGCTCGTCCAGGTTTCGAGCTCGGCCGA
Source organism: Nannocystaceae bacterium (assembly GCA_044344875.1). Classification (GTDB taxonomy): domain Bacteria; phylum Myxococcota_A; class Polyangia; order Nannocystales; family Nannocystaceae; genus Xiheibacterium. The sequence continues at coordinate 24,634 of JBIJCC010000033.1, read as the reverse complement.
CTATGTCGGCTCGTACCAGTTCCAAGGCGACTCATGTTCCGTCGGCTGTGGCTGGTGCCAGCCCGGCGAGAGCCTCTGCTACTCCGGGCTCGACGAGGCGGGAGTACCCCAGTGTCTCCTCTGTATTCCGTCCGCGGTCGACGATCCGGGGGTCCAGTGCGCCGCGGCCCTGAGCGCCTGTGGGGGGGACGTGCCCGCGGCGGACACCACGGATGGCGACAGCGCGGATGTCGACGGAGACGGAGACGGAGACGGAGACGGAGGCGGCGGCGCCGACACGACGGGCGGTGACGATGCGGGCGTGCTCGACTACGACTGCGCGGACTGGGATCCCTCTGGCGCCGTCACGCGCGACGCCCGGGGCAATGCAATCGTCGACGGCGCGCTGGTCGAAGAACTCGCCGCGCACTTCGGTGATCCCCTCGCCGATTGCGATGACACCGCGTTCTACCGCCAGTCCGACGGGTACTTCGCCGTCTCGCGGCGCTCCCAGAAGGGAGTGCTCGCCCAGATCGGCATCGAGCCGGGCGACGTCATCCTCGCCCTCGATGGCGTTGCGATGGACGACCTCGACCAGATCGCAAAGGCGACCGTGGATCTGTTCCTCGGGCACCGCATCACCTCAGGCTTCTCGCTCACCATCGCGCGTGGACGCACGAAGCTCGTACGCCAGATCCTGGTGCGCTGACGGCCGCGGGCACGCCCAGCGGCTGACCGCCGCGGTGGTACCCTCACCCGCGATGGACGCCGACGCCCTGCAGACCTACTTCGCCGCCGAGCGCCTCACCGGGGCGATCCTGGCGATCTACGGCGTCGTGATCCTCGGCGCCGCCGCCTACCTCCACCACGCCCACACGGGCGCGTTCATGTGGGGCCTGGTCGTGCCGCTGGGGTTGCTGGGCCTCGGTGCCGTCGTCGGCGGCAGCGTGCTCGCGATCAAGACCGGGCCGCAGCTCGAGGGGCTCCTCGCCCTCGCGACCCCCGAGCTCCTGGCGCAGGAGTTGCCGCGCATGCAGAAGGTCAACGCGAACTGGGTGTGGCTGAAGAGCACGTGGACGGTGCTCATCGCCGCGTCCCTCGTCGTGCTGTGGACGGTGAAGCGCGATGGGGCCACTGGGGTCGCGCTGGCATTCCTGGTCGCGGCGAGCTCGGCGATGGTGCTCGACCTGTTCGCCGAGCGTCGCGCTCGGGTCTACACCGCGGCGCTCGAGCGACGCGCCGACGGGTGACACGACGCCGCGCGCCGTGGGCCCCAGCCCCCGCGCGATCGCTCGCGTGCAACCCCGGCTCGACGCCGGGGGAATCCACGCGAAGTCCGGTACGCTGATCCCATGGCGTCGATGCGCAGTGTCACCGGAGTGTGCGTCCTGTTGGCGGCGTGTGGCGGCGACGGCGATCGGACCGGCGCTGACGGAGAGTCCGGCAGCGGCGGCGTGCTGAGCATCACCACCGACCCGGGCTCCGACGACGGCAGCACGGCGGCGAGCGCCGAGGGCAACGGCCCAGCGGGCTCGGCCACCGCCGACGAGACCGGCGTCGATCCGCTCAAGTTCGACATCCGCTTCCCCGACGTGTCGACCGCCTGCGGCGGCGTGGGCGGTGGCGGCGGCGGCACCGCGGACTTCTCGTACATCTGGGTCGCGAACAGCACCGAAGGCACGGTGTCGAAGATCAACACCCAGACGCTGGTCGAGGAGGGCCGCTACATCGTGCGCGCCGACGGAATCGGCAGCCCGTCGCGGACCTCCGTCAACCTCAACGGCGACATGGCCGTGGCCAACCGCTCGAGCGGCGTGACCAAGATCTACGCGCGGCCCGAGGACTGCCCCGACCCCGCGAACACGTCCACCGGCGGCGGCGACATCAAGGCCTGGCAAGACGGCTGCATCGCGTGGTTCACCCCGTTCAACTACGCCTCGCAGCGGCCGGTCGCGTGGACCCAAGGCGAGTTCGACGAGGCGACCTGCCGCTACGAGAACACCAAGCTGTGGACCTCGGGTGCCAACGCGTCGATCGACGTGATCCTCATCGACGGCGAGACCGGCGTCGTCGAGCAGACGATCCCGATCCCCGGGGTGGCGGCCAGCTACTACGGCATCTACGGCGCCGCGGTCGACTCGGAGGGCAACTTCTGGGGATCGCAGCTCGGCCTCGGATCGCTGGTCCGCGTGAAGCTGAGCGACTTCAGCGTCTCGGTGTGGCCGATGAACCAGTCGGGCTACGGCATGACCGTCGACAGCAAGGGCCGGCCCTGGACCTGCTCGAGCGCGCTCGCCCGCTTCGATCCCGTCACCGAGACCTGGGCCGCGAACACCACCGCCGGCGCCTCGGGCGGCGGCTGCATGGTCGACGCCGCAGGCATCCTCTGGGTCGGTGGCTACGACGCCAACTTCGCCTACAACCTGGTCGGCATCGACGCCGAGACCCTCGCGCTGTCGCAGACCATCCCGCTGCCCAACTACGCCAAGGGCATCAGCATCGACTTCGAGGGCAACGTCTGGGCGGTCTCCTACGCCGCCGACGCCTACCGCGTGGACCCGGCGAGCGGACAGATCGACACGTTCACCGGCCTGGTCGGCCCCTACACCTACAGCGACATGACCGGCTTCGCGCTCAGCCAAGCCGGCGGCCCGGCGGGCTGATCCGGCCGAGTTTGCCCGCACGCGCGGCCCAGCGCGGGCCACGATCGCGTCGATCGGCGCCGAATTGCCCAGATCGCTTGCGCCGGCCATCGATAGGCCGCACGAGCGACCCAGGCGATGAAGCTCAACATCGAAGAAACACTGGTCAACGCCATCGTGATGGCGACCGAGAGCGGCTTCGAGATGACGGGCCTGCGACCGGTCCCGGTCGGCGCCAGCCGCATCTCTTCGGCGCGTCACGAGCTCTCGGTGATGGTCGGTCTGGTCGGACGCAACAGCGGCGGCATGACGCTGAACCTCTCGAAGTCCGCGATGTTCTTCATCGCCGAGAAGCTGACGGACGAGAAGCAGACCGAGGTCACCGAGGAGAACATCGACGCCCTGATGGAGCTCGGCAACATGCTCGCCGGCTGCCTCAAGGAGCAGCTGCTCGTCTCGGAGTACAACATCGACCACATCTCGCTGCCGTCGATGATCGCCGGCCAGCGCTACGACGTCATGTACGCCCGCGGTATCCTCACGGCGTCCGTCGAGTTCGAGATCGTCGAGATGCCGGTGACGGCGTTCGCCGATCGCTACTTCTCGGCGACGATCTCGCTGCTCAAGGGCTCGGGGCAATCGTTCTCGGCGCCGCCGAAGAGCCAGGCCGCGTAGGGTCGCCGCGCACGCGGATCGTTGCACCTCGTCGCCGAGCGCGCGGCGTCTGCTACGATGGGGCCTGTGCTCGCCCGCTCGCACCGTCCCGCGACGTACGCCGACGTGCTCGCCGCGCCGGCCCACATGATCGCCGAGGTCCTCGATGGCGAGCTGCACCTGCAGCCCCGCCCCGCAGCCGCGCATTCGGCCGCCGCGAGCGCGCTCGGTGAAGAGCTCGGCCCGCCCTTCAAGCGGGGCCGCGGCGGGCCCGGAGGCTGGATCCTCCTCGACGAGCCCGAGCTCCACCTGGGCGATGACATCTGCGTCCCCGATCTCGCCGGCTGGCGTCGCGAGCGGATGCCGGTGATCGAGCGCGCGGCCTACTTCACGCTGGCACCCGACTGGGTCGCCGAGGTCACGAGCCCGTCGACCGCGAAATTCGATCGCACCGACAAGCTCCGCATCTACGCGCGTGAGGGCGTCGCTTGGGTGTGGCTCGTCGATCCGCTCGCGCGCACGCTCGAGCTATTGCGGCTCGGACCCGAGGGATGGATCGTCCGCGCAGGGTTCCGCGACGACGCCCGCGTGCGCGCCGAGCCGTTCGACGCGATCGAGCTCGACCTCGCGATCCTCTGGGCCGACGTCGCGCCGTAGCGCGGCGCTCGACCCAGCCCCGACGCCGCCTACCCGCGTCGCCCCAGCCGCATGATCCGCCGCCACCACACGCCCGCGGCCTCGCGCAGGTCATCCAAATAGCAGTACGTCACCGGCACGACGACCAGCGTCAGGATCGTCGCCGTCGTCATCCCGCCGAGCAGCGCCTGGCCGAAGCCCTGGTACGCGATGCCCTCGCCCGTCGGGGCGGTCATCGCCAGGGGCAGCAGGCCGCCGATCGTCGTCAGCGACGTCATCATGATCGGGCGGAACCGCAGCCGCCCGGCCTGGACGATCGCCTCCTCGCGCGACAGCCCCTGTTGCCGCGCGACGTTGACGAAATCGATGAGCACGATCGCGTTGTTCACGACCACGCCCAGCAGCAGCACGATGCCGATGCCAGCCAGCGGATCGATGTTCGACCCCGACAGGTACATGAACCACCAGACCCCGACGAACGACAGCGGAATCGACGGCAGCACCGCGAGCGGCAGCACGAACGACTCGAACAGGAACCCCATCACCAGCAGGATGAAGATCGTGCCCAGGCCCATGGCGCCGATGAGGTCGCGGGCCATGTCGTTGATCGCCTGCTGATCGCCGCCGGCCTCGAACGACAGCCCCTCGGGCAGACGGTACGCGTCGATGTACTTGCGGATGCGGGCCTCCGTGGCGACGCGGTCCTCGTTGGCGAGCTCGAGCCGGATGGTGGTGCCGACCCGCTTGTTGACCCGCTGCAGCGACGACTCGCCGCGGGCGATGGTCTTGTCGGCGAGCACCGAGATCGGCACCGAACCGCCCTGTCGCGTCGACACGGTCCAGCCCAGGATCTCGTCGACGTCGCTGCGGTCCTCGGCGCGGTAGCGGATCCGGACGTCCAGTTCCTTCGCCGGGGTGTGGAACCGGGGCAGCGGGGCGCCACGGATCGCATAGGCCACCGTGTTGGCCAGGCCGTCGGCCGAGACGCCGAAGCGCTCCGACATCGCCCGGTCGATCGACAGCGCGAGTTCCTCGCGGCGGCGCAGCTCCTCGCCGTTGCCCCGCACCCCGATCACGCCCTCGATCTGCAGCAGGCCGTCCTCGATCTGCTCGCGGGTCGCCGCGAGCTGATCGTGGTCGTCGCCGTAGATCGACACCCGGTACGAGTCGTCGCGGGCGCCGTCGCTCTCGCCGAACGCCGAGGTCTTGCGCCACCCCGCCTTGGTCGGCAGGCGGGCCGCGAGCTCCTTGGCGAACTCCTCGAACGGCGGATCGCCGGGCTTGGGCTTGTCGAAGAAGACCGACATGGTCCCGGTGGACTCGTCGAAGCCGGACCAGTAGCCCGCGACGTGCCACTGGTCGCCCTCGGCGGCGAGGATGGCCTCGAGCTCGAGGAAGAACGCGTTGGCCTCGTCCAGCGTGGTGTCCGCCGGCATCGTGTACTTGATCTCGACGCGGCGCGTGCCGAACTGTTCGCCCGAGGCGCAGCGCACGTTCGCGAACGGGATCGCCGTCGACGCCAGGGCCAGCAGCGACATCACGATGACGTCCATGCGCCGGCGCAGCACCACGCGCAGCAGTCGGCCGTAGGCCTCGTTCACCCAGCCCATGGTCGCGTCGTAGACGCGGCCCATCCACCGCTTCCACGCCTGGTCGAGGCGCATCAGTGCCGGCCAGCGCGCCAGCGGTCCGCCCGTGCCCTCGTCCGACAGCAGCGTGGCCGAGGCCAGCGGCACGAGCACCAGCGCGACGAACAGGCTCGCGAGCAGCGACACGCACACCGGCGTGACCATGCGGACCATGAAGAACTGCGTCGGCCCCTCGGACAGCAGCGACGCCGGCAGGAACACGATGACCGTCGTCAGCGTCGCCAGCGTCATCGCCAGCGCGACCTCGCCGGCGCCCTGCAGCGCCGCGGCGTACGGCCCCATGCCGCGGCGACGGAACCGGGCGATGTTCTCCGCGACGACCACCGAGTTGTCGACCACCAGGCCGACGCAGATCATCAGCCCGACCAGCGAGACGAGGTTGATGCTCTGGCCGGTGAAGTACATCACCGGCAGCGCGAGGAACAGCGACAACGGGATCGACGCGGCGATCACCAGCGTCAGCCGGACGCGGCGCAGGAAGAAGATGAGCACGATGAGCGCCAGGTAGCCGCCCTGGATCCCCGAGCTGACCACCTGATCCAGGCTGTAGCGGATCATGTCGCCCTGGATGAACACCTCGACCACCTCGACGCCCTGGAGGTCGGGGTGGGCGCGGGCGCGCTCGACCGCCTCCTTGATGCGCTCCGAGATCTCGACGGTGTTCGCCTGCGACTCCTTGACCACGAACAGCACCGCCGAGGGCTTGCCGTTGTAGCGGTCGTAGCGGGTGCGCTCGGGCTGGCCGAGGCGGACCTCCGCGATGTCGCCGACGCGCAGGCCGTCGGCGCGGATCATGATCGCGGCGATTTCTTCGGGGGTCTGGAACGCCGCGACCGAGCGCAGCAGCAGCGTCTTACCGCCGTCCTCCAGTGCGCCGCTGGCCAGCGTGAAGTTGGCCCGACCCAGGGATCCGACCAGCGTCACCATGTTGATGCCCGCGGCCTCGGCCCGCGCCCGATCGACGTCGATCATGACCTGCGGATCGGTCCGGCCCCACATGTTCACCAGGCCGACGCCGTCGATGCGCTCGATGGGCCGCACGAGGTGGTCGTCGATGACCTCCATCGGATCGGCGATGTCGTCGTCCCAGAGCACGCCGTAGAACGCCACCGGGATCGACTCGCCCGATTCCTTGCGGATCTTGATGTCCTTGACGTCGCTCGGCAGGTCGGGTCGGACGCGGTTGATGCGATCGCGGACCTGGCGGTACGCGACGTCCATGTCGACGTCGCTCTCGAACACCAGCATCACCCGCGCCGACCCTGCCGTCGAGGTGCTGACGATCTGATCGATGCCCGGCGTGGTCGCGATCGCCGTCTCGAGCGGGCGGGTGATCTTCTCCTCGATGTCGCGGGCGGTCGCGTCTCCGTACTGCACCGTCACCGACAGGAACGGCGCCGAGAACCCCGACGGGATGAGCTCGAGCGGCATCCGCCCCAGGGCGATGGCCCCGAGCACCAGCGCCGAGAACAGCGCCATCATCATCGCGATGGGCCGCCGCAGCGACATGCGGACCACGGCGTTGTCGGAGAAGCCCGGGATCATGGCTCTAGTCGCTCAGATCGGCGTCGCCCTCGGGGACGAGCTGCTCGGGTTGGACCTGCGTGAGTTCCTCGCGCAGGCGATCGGCGGGGGCCTTCCCGCCCAGGCGGGACGCGAAGCGATCGACCCCGGCGTAGAGCGTCGGGATGACGACGAGCGTGAGCAGCGTCGACAGCGAGAGGCCGGCGATGACGGTGATCGCCATGGGCATGCGGATCTCGGCGCCGTCGCCGAGGCCCAGCGCCATCGGGATGAGGCCGAGCACCGTCGTCAGCGTGGTCATGAGGATCGGCCGCAGGCGCACGGCCCCGGCGATCTCGAGGGCCTCCTCGGTGCTGTGGCCGCGCTCCTTGAGCTGGCCCACGTAGTCGACCAGCACGATCGCGTTGTTCACCACGATCCCCGCCAGCAAGATGGCGCCGAGGAACACGACGATCGACAGGGGCAGGTCGAGGACGAGCAGCGCGCCGATGACCCCGACCAGCGCGAGCGGGATCGTGAACAGGATGATGAACGGGTAGATCAGGCTCTCGAACTGCGCCGCCATGATCACGTAGACCAGGAAGATCGACAGCCCGAGGGCGAGCCACAGCGAGCCGGCGGACGTCTCCCACTCCTGGCTCTGGCCGGTGATCGCCGTGTCGACGCCCGCGGGCAGCGGTAGCTCGGCGAGCGCCGCGGCGATGCGATCGCTGATGGCCCCGAGGCCCGCGCCCTCGACGTTGGCCGTCACCAGGCCGACGCGCTGCTGGCCGACGCGGCGGATCTCGTTGGGGCCGCGGCCGACGTCGATCTGCGCCACCGCCGACAGCGGGATCGGGTGCGTGCCGCCGGGGTTGACCACGAGGTCGCGCAGCTCGTCGACCGAGGCCTCGCGGATGCCCGACAGGCGCACGCGGATCGGGACCTTGCGATCGCTGCGGCGCAGCGACGTCGACTCGCTGCCCTGGACCTTGTCGCGGACGAGCTCCGCCACCGTGCGGATGTCGAGGCCCGCGCGGGTGAGCTTGTCGCGGTCGTAGACGATGTGGACCTCGGGGCTGCCGGGGTAGATCGACGACTCGACGTCGCGCAGCCCGTCCATGGTCGCGAGCCGGGCGGCGACGGCCTCGGTCGCGCGGCGCAGATCGTCGAGGTCGAGGCCACGGACCTCCACCTCGACCGGGGACTTGAACGAGAACAGCGCCGGGCGGGTGATGTTCACCCGCACGTCGGGAACGCCGTCCAGGACGCCGCGCACGGCGTCGCGGGCGACCGCCTCGACCTGCTCCGCCTGGGCCGTGGCGCCGCCCTGGACCATGGCCTCGAACATCGTCGGCGGCGTGCCGGTGTCGAGATCGACCCTCAGGCGGGCGGTGTGCTCGCCGCGCTCGTCGGAGTCGGTGGCGTCGCGCTCGCTGCCGATGGTCGCGGTCAACGAGCGCAGGTTGGGCACGCGCTCGGACATCGCCCGCTCGAGCGGCTCGACCTCGGCGTCGGTCTGGCGCAGGGGCGTGCCGATCGGCAGCCCGAGCTCGACGGTGAACTCGCCCTGGTGCAGCTCCGGCACCAGCTCGGTGTCGAGGCGACCCGCGCCCCACACCATGAAGACCATGGAGCCGAGGAAGCCGACGTAGATGATCGCCCGGTTGCGCAGGCACCAGCGGATGACCCGCGGGTAGCCTCGCTCGATGCCGGTGATGCCGAGGCCGAAGGCCCACAGCACCGGCCGGGCGATCAGCATCGCGACGCGCAGCACGGCGAAGGCGACCCCGGCGACCGCCGCGGTGCCGAGCACGACCACGACGAGCAGCAGCTTGCCGAAGAGCTCGAACGCCAGGTGGATCGCGAAACGCACCAGCGCGTACGGCAGGAACACGACCGTCAGCGGGCGGCGACGGATGCGGCCCAGTGCCTCGCCGAGCTCGCGCACGCAGTTCCACGTCCGCATCGACCGGCCCAGGCCCCGCAGGACCCCGGCGGTGTCCCCCACCCCGGCCCCGACCGCGATCTCGTTCAGGCGCCGGCGCGAGGCGAGCATCGGGATGAGGAACAGCGCGACGGCGAGCGACGCCAGCAGGCTGAACACGACCGCCATGCCGAGGTCGCCGAACATCTGCCCGGCGATGCCCTCGACGAAGACCATCGGGAAGAACACCGCGACGGTCGTCAGGGTCGAGGCCACGACCGCGCCGCCGACCTCGGCCGTGCCGCGGACGGTCGCCCGCACAAGGTCGTCCCCCTCCTGGCGGCAGCGATCGATCGACTCGAGCACGACGATCGAGTTGTCGACGAGCATGCCGACGCCGAGCGCCAGGCCACCCAGCGACATGATGTTGAGCGAGATGCCGAACAGGTTCAGCGGCGCGAAGGTCATCAGGACGCTGACCGGGATCGAGATGCCGACCACCAGCGTCGCCCGCAGATCGCGGAGGAACAGGAACAGGATCAGCACGGCGAGCCCACCGCCGACGATCGCGGTGTCGCGGACCTCGTCGATGCTCGACTGGATGAACCGCGAGCGATCGGCCGCCATCGTGACCGCGGCGCCGTAGTCGTCCTCGAGCTTCGGCGCGAGCTTGGTGTCGATGCGGTCGCGGACCCGCGCCGCCATGTCGACGATGTTGGCGTCGGCTTCCTTGTAGACCTCGATCTCGACGGCCTCGTGGCCGTCGACGCGGGTGACGACGTCCCGATCGCGGAAGCCGGAGCGCACGACGGCCAGATCGCCCAGGCGCACGTCGCGATCGTTGCGGCGGACGATGACGATCTCGCGGATGTCCTCGAGTTCGCGGAACTCGTTGACGGTGCGGACCAGGTAGCGGGTCCGACCGTCGCGCATCGTCCCGCCGGCGAGGTTGATGTTCTCCGCGGCGAGGCGATCGGTGATCGTCTTGACGCCGATGCCGGTGCGGCGCAGCTGGCCCTCGTCGAGCTCGACCTGGATCTCCTCCTCGAGCCCGCCCTTGACCTTGACCGCGGCGACGCCCTCGACCGGCTCGAGCAGGCGCCGGACCTCGCGATCGGCGATGCGGCGCAGCAGCTTGAGGCCGGCCTCACCCGCGTAGCGCTCGCCCTCGCCGGTGAGCGACAGCGTGAGCACCGGATCGAGCGTCGGGTCGTAGCGCAGGATGAGCGGCTGCTCGACGCCGTCGGGGAGGTTCGGCCGAGCGACGTCGAGCTTCTCGAGGACGTCCTGCGACGCCTCGTCCATGTCGGTGTCCCACGCGAACTCGAGCACGACGTCGCTGGCGCCGGCCCGCGAGATGCTCTCGATGCGGGTGAGGCCGGTGACGACGCCGAGCAGCTCCTCGAGCGGGCGCGAGACGTTGTCCTCGACCTCGGCCGGCGCCGCGCCGGGGTACTCGGTGCGAACCGTCAGCTTGGGGTAGCTGATGTCCGGCATGAGGTTCAGCGGCAGCAAGCGGATGCTGAACGCGCCGAACACCAGCGCCGCCACGAACACCATCAACACCGCCACCGGGCGCGCGGTCGTGACCCGGTAGAAGTCCATCTTGCGGGCGAGGGCCGCCACGTCGATGCCCGCGACCGGCGTCGACGAGCGCGGGGTCTCGCCGTCGCTCATGCGCCCTCGCGGGCCTTCGCCCCGTCGCTGCGCACCACGCTGGCGGTCGTCGCCGCGGTGCCCTTGGCCGTATCCGCCGTCGGTTCGAGCTGCTGGCCGGTGGCGTCGACGCGCTCGACCAGCGCGCCGTCCTTGAGCCCCGCGTGGCCCGACTCGACGATCTCGGCGCCGACCGTCACGCCGCTCTGGATCTCGGCGTGGACGTCATCGACGAGGCCGAGCTGGACCCGCGTGCGACGGGCACGCAGCCCCGCGGGATCGGTGTCGTCGAGGACGAACACGAACACCTCGTCGTCGTCGCGGACCAGGGCCTGCTTGGGCACCAACGTCGCGCCGATGCGCGACTCGGTGGTCAGCGTCACTTCGGCGTACATGCCCGGCAGGAAGCCCTTCTGGCCCGCGAGCTCCCGCGGCAGCGAGATCGTGACCTTCACGGTGCCGGTGGTCGCGTCGACGACCGGCGCGATGCGGCTGACCTTGCCGGTGCCGTGGCGGCCCAGGGCGGCCTTGCCGACGATCTCCGCCGGGCGACCGACCGCGACGCGATCGAGCTCGCGCTCGGGCACGTAGACCCGCGCGACCAAGGACCCGAAGTCGACGATGGTCGCGATCTGGGCGCCGCTCGTGACGAAGCCGCCCTCGCTCGCGGCCCGCACCGTGATCGTGCCGCCGAGTGGCGCGACGATCTTGGTGTTGCGGACGTCCCGCTTGCGATCCGAGACGTCGATGGTCGCGGTCTTGTAGGCCAGGCGCGCCGACTCCAGCTCCTGCTTGGACAGGACCTTCTGCGCGAACAGGGCCTCGGCGGTGTCGAGGTCGGCCTTGGCCTTGGCCAGCGAGGTCGACGCGCGATCGAGGCCGCTGCTCTGGAGATCCGATCGGATGCGGCCGAGGACCTTCCCGGCCTCGACGACGTCGCCCTCCTCGAAGGCGAGATCCACGAGGCGACCGGTCGACTCCGCGTGCACGGTGACCATGCGCTCGGCCTCGATCGTCGATGCCGCGGAGAGCTCGGCGTCGATCGACCCCGACTTGACCGCCGTCGTCACCACCGCGACGGCGCGCTCGGCCTCGTCGTCGTCGGGTGCGTCCTTCGCCATGGCACCCGAGGGGCCGCTGCAGGCGGGCGCCAGGGCCAGGGCGGCGGCGAGCGGGAGGAACCAAGCGAGCAACGGCGATGGGAACGGAGGGCGCATCGAGGATCGGGGGGCGCGGGTCGGAACCGTCGACGGGCGTGCGCGCGCGGCGATGGTAGCAAGCCGGGGCGGGCTCGCCACGCGTGAGACACGGGTGCGAGCGCACGGGTTTGGTCCACCGTGCAAAGTTTCGTGAAGCGGTCGCGTGGCCGAACGCTCGACGCCGGGGCGAGCGGTGATCAGGCCCACCGATCGGGCGCGCGCGTCGCTGGGCGGGGAGTGCGCTACGCTCCGGACGGTGGTGAAGCTGCACGTCCTGGCCGCAATCGTCCTGGGGGCCTGCGACGGTTCGCCGCCGGCTGCCGCGGGCACACCGACGCCCGAACCCATCCCCGCGACCGCGCCCCTCGTCGCCGCGTCGGTCCTCGAGTACCGCGAGCTCGACGAGCTCGGGCCCGATCACCGGGGACGTCGCGTCAAAGTCCACGGTTACGTGCGTCGCGACACGATCGAGCGCAGGCCCGGGACCAACGCCCACCGCTTCGGCATCGCCCGCCGTGGCGTCGCGCTCCGGGTCGAGTACGACGGCGTGTTGCCCGATGACTTCAGCGAGCAGCGCGAGGTCATCGTCACCGGCAGGCTCGGCGACGACGGCACCACGCTCGTCGCCGACGAGGTCCTCGCGAAGTGTCCCGACGACTACGAGGAGCTGAAGCGCGCCGACGGCTGACGGCCGCGCCGCGGGCCGCCCTCGGCCCCTACGGTTGCGCCCCGAGCAGCAGGCGCGCCAGCTCGAGGAAGCCCTCGGACTCGGCGGCCTCGGTCACGAACTCGGGCATCGCCGGCATGACGGCCCGCTGGCGCAGGACGTCCGCCGTCCCGATCGTCGCGCCGAAGCGGCCGGCGACGAACAGGCCGGCGTCGTTGGGCGCGTCGCCGATCGTGGCGATCGCCTGGCCCTCGACCCCGGCCGCGGACAGCAGCGCGGCGCCCTTGTCCGGCGAGCTCGTCGTGAAGTGGATGTGCACGTTCGACCAGGTGATGAACAGGCCGCGCGCACGCGAGGCCGGGATGAGGGCCGCGAGGACCGCATCGCTCGCCCCGTCGCGCTCGAAGGCGACGTCGCCCACGCGGAAGCGGTCGTCGGCAGTGGTGCGCAGCTCGAGCCCCGCGTCCGCGCCGAGCTGCAGGGCGAGCGCCTGGATCGCCGGCCGGTCGGTGGGCTCGGCGAGCCAGCGTACGGGACGGTCGGGCACGACCTCGGCCTGTCCGTTCTCGGCGATGCCACGGCGGACGCCCGGGAGATAGCGCACCAGTCCGAGGACCTCGCCCGCAGGCCGGCCGGACACCGGCACGACCTCGATGCCACGGGCGCACAGCCGAGCGATCTGCGCGACGACCTCGGGGTCGAGCCCGTTGCCCTTCGTCAACGTGCCATCGACGTCGGTGGCGAGCAGCCGGATCGCTCCGAAACGGCGGGCGCGCTCGGGTGCGCTCAACTGGTGCAGCGGCGTCGGTTCCATGGGCCCCCGAGCCTTAGCACACCTCCGGCGGCTCGCCGGCCCCACGCGCCACGCGGGCCGCCGGACCCGCGTCCGGGCGCGACGTGGTACGTTGGGCCAACGCCCCATGCCGCTCGACCTCGAGCCCGGTGATGTCTACGCGGGCACCATTCGAATCGTACGCGTCATCGGCGTCGGCTCCTTCGCGCGGGTGTACGAGGTCGAGGTGCCGGGGCACGACCACCGGCTCGCGCTCAAGCTGACGCGCGAACCGGTGACCGCCGGCGATCAGGCGCAGCGGGCCCTCCGGGAGATCACGATCCTCCGGACGCTGACGAACCCCCACGTCGTACGCACCTTCGACTGTGGGCTGCGGCCGGACGGACACATCTACCTGCTCATGGATCTGCTTCAGGGCAGCAGTCTCGACGTGTGGCACGACTTCGACGCGCCGCTGCACCCCGCGCAGGCGGTCACGATCGTCCACCAGGCGTGCCTCGGGCTCGCCGAGGCCCACGCGATGGGCATCGTGCACCGCGACGTGAAGCCCGAGAACGTCTTCGTCGAGACCGACGGCCAGATCAAGATGCTGGACTTCGGCCTGGCGCGCTCGTTCGATGGCACGCCCGTCGTCGGCGTCAACGCGAGCGACGCCCACCTCGTCGTCGGCACGCCGCACTACAGCCAACCCGAGCAGCTGAAGACGCGCGTGCTGACGCCGGCCTCCGACGTCTACAGCCTGGCGATGATCCTCTACGAGCTGCTCTCGGCCCGCGCGCCGTTCTTCGCGGATCGATCGCTCGGCCAGGTGAAGTACGACTTGCGCAACGAGCCGGCGCAGTGGCTGCGCGCCCACGCCAACGCGCCGGTCATCCCCCTCGATCGGCAGCCGGGCTGCGAGGCTCTGCCCGACGCGCTCGTCCGCGGAATCGCCCGCGCGCTCGACAAGGATCCGAGCAAGCGCCCGCCCAACGCCGGGGCGCTGGCCAACATCCTCGGGCTCGTCCTGCACCGCGACATGGGCATCCCCGTCGCCGCGACGCTGCGCGTGCTCCACCCCGACGCCACGCTCGACGATCGGTTGTTCCTGCCCGGCTCGTACCGCATCGGCTCGGGCGCGCGCTGCGAGATCAAGCTCCGTGACGATCGGGTCCCGGGGATCCACGCCGTGCTCGAGTGGAGCGGCGTCCCCAACCGCCCGCACCTGCGCCCGCTCGGTGACGACCAGACGGTGCGGGTGAACGATCACCCGATCGATCGCCCGGTCGAGCTCGGTGAGAACGACGAGTTCAGCGTGGGCCTGACGCGGCTCGCGGTCGTGATCTGAGGGGCGTCGCCGCGATGGCCGATCGCGATCAGACGGGCCGGTGGGCACAGGCGAGTCACGGCGAGCTGGTCGGTGACGGGCCCTTCGCGCTGTCCGCCGACGGCGTCGATCTCGTGGCGCTGCGCACCTCGACGGGCCTGCGTGTGTACGAGGGCCGCTGTCCGCACCAGGGCGCGCTCCTGGGCGAGGGCGAGCTCGACGGTGACGCACTGGTGTGTCGCAACCACCGCTGGCGCTTCGACGCGGCGACGGGCCGGCGCGATCGCGGGCCGCAGTGCCTGCGCGCGTGTCCGTCCGAGCGCCGCGACGCGGGACTGTTCGTGGACGTCAGCGCGCTCGCCGAGGTCCGGGCGGCCGCGACCCGCAGCATCGCCGAGCTGCCCGGACCCACTGGCCTGCCGTGGATCGGCAACGCGCTGGACATCGAGGTCCCACGCCTGCACCTCGCGCTGGAGGACTGGGCGCGGACCTACGGCCCGGTCTATCGCCTCCACGCGGGGCCGCGACGCTTCGTGGTGGTGTCCGATCCGGCGATGATCGAGCAGGCGCTACGCGACCGCCCCGAGACCTTCCGCCGCGACGTGCAGGTCGAACCGGTGTTCGCCGAACTCGGGGTCGCCGGGGTGTTCAGCGTCGAGGGTGCCGCCTGGCGGCCGCAGCGACGACTGGCGATGGACGCACTGTCGCAGCGGCACCTTCGGGGCTTCTACGCGACGCTCGTCAAGGTGGCGGCGCGACTGCACGCCCGCTGGGCCCGCGCCGCGGCCATGCGACAGGTCGTCGACATGCCGGACGACCTCATGCGCTTCACGGTGGACGTCACCACGGCGCTGGCGTTCGGCTGCGATCTGAACACGCTCGAGGGCGGCGACGACGTGATCCAGCGCGAGCTGGGCCTCGTGTTCCCCACCTTCGCGCGGCGGCTCAACGCGTTGGTGCCGTACTGGCGATGGATCCGCATGCCCGCGGATCGCCGGGTCGATCGGGCCATCGCCGCGCTGCGGGTGTGGATCGCCGAGCTCGTCGCCGAGGCGCGCCGCAAGCTCGCCGCCGATCCCACCCGCAAGCCCGAGAACTTCCTCGAGTCGATGGTCGCCGGCCGCGACGAGAACGGCGAACCATTCGCGGACGAGGTCCTGTTCGGCAACGCGATGACGATGCTGCTCGCCGGCGAGGACACCACCGCGAATAGCGTCGCGTGGGCGATCCACCTGCTGTGCGATCACCCCGAGGAGGTCGCGGCACTGCGGGCCCAGCTCGACGAGCAGCTCGGCGCGCACACGGTGCCGCCGGACCTCGAGGCCGCCAACCGCCTGGACCGAGCGACCGCGATCGCAAACGAGGCGATGCGACTGCGGCCCGTCGCGCCGGTCAACTTCGTCCAGGCCAACCGCGACACCACGCTCGGCGACCTGCACATCCCGAGCGGCACGCCGATCGTCCTGCTCGGCCGGATCGCCGCCACCGACGCCAAGCACTTCGACTCGCCGCACGCGTTCCTGCCGGCCCGATGGTTGGAGAGAACCGAGCGTGTGCACGACGCCTCGGCGTCGATGCCGTTCGGATCGGGCCCGCGCATCTGCCCGGGCCGCTCGCTGGCCCTGGTCGAGATGCGGGTCTTGCTCGCGACGCTGTACCGCAGCTTCGACGTCGAGCGGGTCGGCAGCGCCGAGGAGGTCCGCGAGGTCTACGCCTTCACCGTCGGACCGTCCGAGCTGAACGTGCGCCTGCACGCCCGGTGAACGCTCGCGACGTCAGTGGGCGTTGGGCTCGGCGTGCGGCCGGGTCACACCTTCGGCTTGCCCGGCTTCTTCGGCCTGCCCGGCTTCTTCGGCTTGCCCGGCTTCTTCGGCTTGCGGCCGCTGGAGCGGGTCGCGTCGGCGGCCAGGCGGACCACCTCGATGAGCATCGTCGCTGCGTGGGTCAGGTAGCTGGTGAACATCGCGATCTCCCAGGGGAGAGCGGACCATGGCGATGCGTCGGCGTCAACCGGTGCGGCGCCCGTCACCGACGCCCTGCTACGCTGCAGAATCCATGGCTCGCGCCGCGCATCCCGTGGTCCTGCTGCACAGCGGCGGCATGTCGTCGCGGCAGTGGCGACGACTCGCCGAGGCGCTCGCGCCGAGCCACGACGTCATCGCGCCCGATCTGCTCGGCTCGGGCGACAACCCACCGTGGCCCGACGAGGCGCCGTTCGATCTCGAGGTGGAGCTCGCGCCCCTCGAGCAGCGCATCGCGGCACTCGCCGCGCCGGTCCACCTGGTCGGCCACTCGTACGGCGGCCTGCTCGCCCTCGCACTCGCGCGGCGTCACCCGGCGCGCGTGCGATCGCTGGCCGTGTACGACCCGGTCGCGTTCGGAGTGCTGCACGCCGCCGACGATCGCGAGGGCCTCGAGGATCTCTCCCGCGCCGCGCGGGATCCGGTGTTCACCGATCCGGTCCGCGGCGGCGACGCGGCGTGGTTCGAGGCGTTCATCGACTACTGGAACGGCCCCGGTGGCTGGCGCGGGCTCACCCCGCAGGCGCAGCAGTCGTTCCTCCGCGTCGGTCGCAAGGTCTTCGCCGAGGTGATGGCGTTGATGGGCGAGCACACCCCGGCGGCGGCGTACGCGGGGATCGTGGCGCCGGCGCTGCTGCTCGCGGGCGGGCGTTCGCCGGCCGCAGCCCGCCGCGTCGTCGCCCTGCTCACCGCGGCGTTGCCCCGCGCGCGGATGCTCGTGGTGGAGGACGCCGGGCACATGGGGCCGCTGACGCACGCCGAGCGCGTGAACGCGGCGATCGTGGCACACGTCGACGCCGCCGACGCCCTCGCGTGACGCGGCGAGCGCAGCCCCCCCCTCACGCCGCGCCACGCCGTGGACTAGACTCCCGGGACATGGAACTCGCCGACGCCCTCCACCCCCACCGCTTCGCACGGGGTGTGCGCGCGGCGTTCGGGCGGCTGGGCAAGCTCGCGCCGGACGCTGCGGCCGCGGCGAGCGTGCAGAGCATCGCCGAGGTCGTGATGCGCGAGGCCGACCGCGAGCTCGTCGGTCTGCGACCGCGACGCCTGCTGCTCGCTGCGCTCGAGCGCATCGACGCCGTCACGCGCCTGGCCGAGGTCGTCGGTGCGCCGCGGATCGTCGTGCAGCGGGCCGAGCTCGCCGCGATCGAGCTGATCGGGCCCCTCGCGGAGCTGACCCGCTCCGCGAGCGGAGAGACCCTCGCGTGCTTCGAGGCCGAGCCGACGACGCGCGCCACGGTCGACGGCGTCAGCCTGCGCTACCTCGACTTCTGGAGTACGGCCGGGGTCGACGACGTCCGCCCGCTCGAGGTCGACCTCTCGCGCCCGCTGCTCGCCCGACTCGCGGCCGACCCCGAGCTCTGGGCGCAGCAACACGAGGTGCTGCGAGCCGGCACCGACGTCGCGTGGGGGAGCATCGCTTGGACGCTCGAAGGCGACCACGCGTTGGTCCCCGAGCTCGGTCCCCTCTCGCCCCGCGCCCTGCTCGCCCTGTACGACGGCATCGACGACGGCAGCATCGACTGGCGGTGGTGCGGTGCCCGCGAGACGCCGTTCGTGTTCGGTCGCCTGGCGCACCTCCTCGGGCCGGCGCCTTCGTCCGACGGACCATCGCTCGCCCTCGAGATCACCGTCGACGGGACGGTCGGCACCGCATCGGCCCACGACGTCGACGGCGACGGGATCCCGACGATGTGCGTGAGCGGACTGTCGCGCGCGCAGGCCGATCGCTTCGTCGCGATGCTGTTCGCGTCGACGCAGTGTGCCGACGTCGAGACCGAGGGCTACCACGACGGATGCGGCGTGCACTTCCGCCTCGGCGTCCGCGGCGGTCGACTGTTCGCCGAGGCCGAGACCGCCGCGTCGCCGCCGTGGCACGTGGAGAGGTGAGGCGCGAGGCCCATGCAGCACCGGTTCTCGCGGTTCACGCTGCGCACGACCGACGTCGAGCGGTCCCGTGGATTCTACGCCGCCGTGCTCGGCGCGGCGTTCTGGGGCCCCGATGTCGTGGCGGTGCCCTTGCCGGCCGCGGCCGCAGCACGCGGCGCGCCACCGCACTGGCTCGGGCACGTCTCGGTCGACGACGTCGCGGAGGTCGTCGCGCGCGGGCTGGATCACGGCGTCGGGACCAACCAGGCGTCGTCGTAGCGGATCTCGCACGGGCCCCGGGCGCCGGTGTTCAGGCGATACGGGCCGACGGACAGGCGGATCTCGTCGTAGTCGGCGTTCGGGATCTGCGGCCCCGCCGGGGCGTCGAAGGGCTCCGCGCCGTCGAGCGAGATGCCGATGTTCGGCACGCCCAGCGCCGCGAGCTCGTCGAAGTCGAGCCGGAGCCGATGCCACTGACCCGGCGCGGGGGCGGGCATGTCGAGCGACATCGGGAGCCCCATGTTCCCGTCCGCGCTGAACTGCGCAGCGATCCCCTCGGGGCCGCCGATCATGATGCTCGCCTGATACTCCAGCGTGGCGCCGTCGAGCAGGGACACCGCGAGCGCGCGCGTGGACGCATCCACGCAGCCGTCCGTGATCCAGAAACGAATCGACACCGACACCGGGCCCCCGGCGACCAAGTCGAAGTCGGGCTCCGTGTTCAGCATCGTGTAGCCGTCGCCGGTGATCACCGCCGCGAAGCCCTGCTCGCCGCAGAAGGCCGCGTCGGACGACGGCAGCGCGTCGGGCGAGTCGGAACCCACCTGCAGGGTCCACCCCGCCGGGATGCCCGCGCCCTCGAAGCCCTCGCAGACCACCGCGTCGGGCGGGCAGTCGCAGTCGAGCGGCGGCTCGCCCGTCGAGCTGCTGTCCTCCTCCGCCGATGACGACGACGATCCCGCGGTCGACGTCGAGTCCGGGTCGCTCGACGAGGAGGTGTCGCCAGTGACCTCGGCGTCGGCGCTCGTCGTCGCCGAACCGCCGGAGCTCGAGCCCGACGAGGTCGACGCCGCGCCTGTGCCCTCGCTCGCCTCCGTCGCCGCGACCTCGCCGGCCTCGGAGAAACACCCGACGATCGCGATCGTGGCGACTACGCCCAACGTCCACCGCAGGTCCGAAAGACGGATCATGGCGTCGATCGTCGCCGCAAAGTCCCGCTTGGGCAAGGTCTCGGCGCGGCCGATCGCACCGCTCGGCGTGTCGAGGACCAGCCGATCACAGACCCGGCGACACGGCCCGAATCGGGGCGACCGCGGTCGGAGGAGTTCCGGTTCGCGGACCCGTGCGCCCGCTGGCGCCGCGATCGATGGCCGCCAACAGATCGGCCGTCTCGACCGTGAGCGGGTGCTCCGGCCCGAGCGCCGCGCGTTGGATCGCCAGCGCACCGCCTCCGAGCTCGCGCGCCTCGTCGCGCATGCCATCGTCCCAGGCGAGGCGCGCGAGGTTGTAGAGGCTCGATCCGACGGCGCGATCGCGGGGACCGAGCACGGCGCTGCGCAGGCCCAGCGCCGCGAGGTGGTCGGCGCGGGCTCCGACCCGCTCGCCGAGGGCCTCGTGCGCGACGCCGCGGATCTCGAGGGCGCGCGCCCACTCGGCGGGCACGCCGGCGGGCAGCGTCCGCCCGAGGACCGCATCGATCGAGGCGATCGCCGCGCGGTGTTCACCGCGCAGCCCCTCGATGTGAGCCCGCCGCATCCGCGCCGCCGCGAGCCCCTCGTCGCGCGCGTCGGCGCCTCGCAGCTGCTCCTCGAGGCTCACGACCCGCTGTGCCGTCGCCCACGCCGCGTCGAGGCGTCCCTCGTGGAGCAGGGCGAGCGCGAGCCCGTCCAGACTGCCCGCGAGCGACGGGTGCGTCGGTCCATACAGCGCCTCTCGCAGCGCGACGGCCTCTTGTAGCGACGCAATGGCTTCGGCGACGCGCCCCTGCTCGCCCAGCGCGGCCCCGAGGTTCGCGACGGCGGTGGCCATCCGCGACGACGACACGTCCCCCGCGGCGACGAGGAGATCGATCGCGTCGCGATACACCTTCTCGGCCGCGACGAAGTCCCGCCGGGCGAACGCGAGGTTGCCGAGGTTGTTCTGCAGCATCCACGCGTTCGCGTCGGTCGGAGCGCGATGCACCGCCGCCTCGACGATCCCGGTGATCGCGGTCGCGCCGTCGAGGTCGCCGACGTCGGTGAGCTCCGCGAGGTACGCGAGCCAGGCGTCGGCGGCGAGCTCGTCGTCTCCGGCCAGGATCGCCTGCGCGACCGCGGCGCGGATCGTCGTCGCCGACTCCGAGGCGGCCTGGTTGCGCCCCACCTCGAGGGTGGCGGCCGCCTCGATCCCCGTCGCACCGACCGCGTGCGCCTCGGCCTGCACGGCGGCCGCGAGGACCTGGGCGTCGGCCCCCCGCCGCGCCGAACGCAGCGCAGCCGCACGCGCGAGGTCGCGGCGCATCCGCCCGGCGACCTCGCGCTCGGGCGCCGCACCGCGGTCTGCGTCGTCGGCGATCGCATCGCAGCTCCGCGGCTCCGGCAGCGCGGTGACCATGAGGACCATGCGTTCGAGCGGGATCGGATCGGGACTGCGGAGCACGTCGACGGTCGCGGCGAGGGTGTCGAGGCGCACGCCGTAGCAGTGCGCCCGTCGCTCGTACACGGCGGGCTCGAGGCCGCCTCCGTCCCGCGTCGCGCGACACGACGCGGTGTAGCCGTCCCGCCAGTGGGCGGCATGGCCATCGAGCTCGCGGCGCACGACCTCCCAGGTCTCCTCGGCGCGGGGCGTCGCCGCGGCGCGGACGACGGCCTCGACTTCGGCGCGCACGGGGTCGCCCCAGACCTCGGCGAGGCGCGGCTCGATGCTCGCGCAGGGATCGGCGGGCGCGGCGGCCTGCACCGCGAACCCCACCGCCGCCGCGACGCTGGCCACCCCGACGATCCCACCGGCGATCCGTCGGCGCCGACGGGCCGTGTCGACGCGGAGCACGGCGAGCAACGGCGCCATCGCGGGCCACCGTCGCTCCGGATCGAGCTCCAGGCCGCGCAGCAGGGCGTCGCGCACGGTTCGCTCGACGCGGCCGTCGCGACGGATCACAGCCGGGTTGCCCACCGCCGTCGCGACGCCGATCGCGACTCGACCGTCGTCGAACGGATGCACGCCGTACAGCGCCCACGACAGCGCGACGCAGAACGAGAACACGTCGCTGCGCGCGTCGGCCGGGCGACCGTCCCGCTGCTCCGGCGGCATGAAGGCCGGCGTCCCGACCACGCCGTGGGTCTGCGCGCCCGCATCGGCCGGTTGGGCTGCGGCGTCCCGCGGCCCTGCGCCGCGCCCCAGCGCCCGCGCCAGCCCGAAGTCGCCGACCTGCACGCGCCCGTCGGCGCGGACGAACGCGTTGTCGGGCTTGAAGTCGCGGTGCACCAGCCCGGCGGCGTGGGCCGCCGCGAGCCCGTCGCCCGCCTGCACGAACGCATCGATCACGGCCCGCGGCTGGCGGGGCTCGCCCGCCAACCATTGGGCGAGTGTCTGCCCGTCGACGAACTCCATCGCCAGGAAGACCTCGTCCCCGGCCGTGCCCGCGTCGAACACCGCGACGAGGTTCGGGTGACCGAGCTGCGCCATCGCCTGTGCCTCGCGCAGCAGCCGATCACGCGCCGGGGCGCTGGTCTCCGGATCGTCCGCGGCGCGCACCAGCTTGATGGCGACCCTCCGATCGAGCTGCGGATCGTAGGCCGCGTACACGACCCCCATCCCGCCGGCGCCGACGCGCTCGAGGATGACGTAGCGACCGAGCGTCGAGCCGCGCGGGTAGGCCGACGCGGGCGCACGGTCCCCGGATGGCGACGGTTCGCCCGCCTGCGTCGATGCCTCGGGGGCCATCGTGGGCGCGTCGCCGAGGGGCATTCCGGGCTGCGGCGCGGTCATCCGGAGGGGGACGACAGGGTATCGCGGACGGGCGGTCCGCACCATGTCGTGAGCGCCTCGGGCAGTCCGTGATCGGTGCCCTCGCCCACCCATGCGACGTAGCCGTCGGGTCGGATCAACACCGCCGTGGGTGCCGCGACCTCGCCGAGCACCGGCAGCGTCCACGGGCCGAGGTGGCGCGCCTTTGCGCCGCGCACCCGATCGCTCCACCCTGCCAGCTCGAGGTGGCTGGGCGCGCCGAGATCCAGCAGCACGGGTCGCGCCGCGTGCAGCATCGTGAACACGCGCCGCGGTCCCTCGTCGGTGTCGACCTCGAGGTCCGGCATGCGACGCCCGAGCAGCGGGTGGCCGGCGCCGAGATCGTAGTGGACGTCGAGTCCCGACAGCATGCCGGCCATGCGTCGGCGCGGCTCGTCGAGCGCCACCAGCTCGGCCACCGTCTCGCGCAGCGCGGTGGTGCGATCGTCCCCGCGGTGGATCGCGGTCGCGGCCATCGTCATCCGGAGCACGCGCGCCGCGATCGGGTGGCGCTCGGCGTGATAGGTGTCGAGCAACGCCTCGGGCGCGGCGCCGCGGGCCACGAGCGCGAGCTTCCACCCGAGGTTCACGGCGTCCTGCACCCCGAGGTTGAGCCCCTGCCCGCCCACGGGCGAGTGCACGTGCGCCGCGTCGCCGGCCAGCAGCACCCGGCCATGGCGATACGCCACCGCCTGTCGAGCCGCGTCGCTGAACCGCGAGAGCCACGTGATGTCGTGGACACCGAAGTCGCTGCCGTACACCGCGACGAGCGCCTCGCGGAGTTCGTCGGGCGTCGGCTCGCCGTGCCGCACCTCGGCCTCCGACAGCGCCAGCCGTGCGCGCGTGCCCGCGTCGAGCTTGCCGATGCCATGGACGCCGCGTTCTCCGTGCCGCAGCCCCCACGGCGGATCGTCGGCGAGCGCGACCTCGGCGATGAGATACGTCGTCGACGGATCCCAGCCCGCGAACTCGATGCCCAACCTGCGCCGGACGACGCTGCGCCCGCCGTCGCAGCCGACGAGGTACGCGGCGCGCAGTGATGCGCCGTCCGAGAGCTCGACGTCGACGCCGGCGTCGTCCTGCGTGAACCCGACGACCTCGCGAGCGCGCAGGATCGGAACGCGCAGCTCCGCGACCCACCCGGCGAGGATCCGCTCGATGTGGTTCTGCCACAGCGCGAGCCCGTAGTTGTGCCGCGTCGGGAAGTCGCTGATGTCGAGCGTCGCCATCGCGAACGCGGCGACCTGGGCGATCTGGCCCTCGGCGAGGAATCGATCGGCGACGCCGCGTTGGTCGAGGATCTCGATCGTGCGGGCGTGTAGACCACCGGCGCGCGAGCCGACGAGGTCTTGCGTCTCGCGACGCTCGACGATGATCACGTCGATGCCCGCGAGCGCGAGCTCGGCGGCGAGCATGAGGCCCGTGGGGCCGCCTCCGGCGATGAGGACCGTGGGGTGCTGCATGCGGGAGACGGTGCGGGGGCGGTGGGGGGTTGCGGCAAGGGTGGGTGGGCGCGGTAGGATTGCGGTGTGGATGGGTGATCGGTGGGGCGTCGCGGTCCTACGACCGTGCTGGCCCGAGGCTCCGACTTCGGCGCATGCTGTTCTCGTGGAATCCATCGCTGTCGCCGCAACGCTCCTCGACCTCCTCGCGAAGGCGCGACGGATGGGCGACGCTTACCGCAGGGCATCCCGAACCAATGACGCGAAGGCCGAGGCAGCCTACGAGGAGTTGCTCGAGGAGATGGTCCTCGAGCTGCAGGCGTACCACCAGGCCCGCGGTGGGAAAGCACGCGTAGACCCCGAGGATGTGGCGTCCGCCGCCGAGGAGCTTCGACGCGCGGCAAGCCGGGCGGGCAGCGACAAGAAGCGCTGGCTGCTCTCGCAAGCGTTCGTGCACCGCTTCGATCCGGCGCTGATGGAGTCCGGCATGAACAACATCCTCTGGCGCATCGCGGAGGCAATCGAGTACCCGGAGGCGGAGCTGCTTCGTCGACTCGGAGTAAGCCCCTTGCGGACCGCCTCGTGCTGAGCCGTTGACGGCCCGACCTCAACCAGGCGGCGTCTGGCCGTCGCGAGCCGCGGCCCAGTTCTGCGGCATGAGTTCGACGAGTCGCCGCGCAGGCCAGCCGCCGGCGATCTTCGTA
>JBIJCC010000123.1:0-31375 GCA_044344875.1 Nannocystaceae bacterium | reverse complement strand
CTACGCAGCGTCAAGGGCTCGAAGGTCGGTATCAAGGGCCGCCGGCTCGAGGCTGGATGGAGCGAAGAGTTCCTCATGAAAGTGCTCGCGGCCCATGCGAATTAGATGCAATCGCCCTGAGGGAATCCGCCCTCGCAGTCTGCATCCGAGTTGCAAGGGGACAGCTTGAAACCCCGGGGTCTCGGAAACCACTTGTCCCCAACCAACCTACCCCACACGTCGCCCTGCACGAGAAAAGTCTCCGGGTTGTTCGGGTCTCTATAGGCCGAAGGCGCATCCCAATCGAGCACTGGCGCCCAAGGCGTATCAGCAGGATTCATGATCCCAGAAACCCCGTACTCCACCGCCGTGTCGTGGGCAAGGCCGAGCGTGTGGCCGACTTCGTGGGCAACCACGCGCTCGAGCTCAATGATATCGTCTGCACCGGACCAAACGACCGCGGTGCCATTGCGTCCGAGCTGCTCGGAATCTGGGAAATTCCCGAGCCCTCCATCGCTCAGGCTTCCAGAGTGTTGTTCCATTGTCACCACGACGGCGAAATGCACCGGATGCACATCCGAGGGGTCGAGACTCGTCACGAGCGCTTCGAAGGCGTCCCACGCGACAAGAGCGATCGCGTCCCAGTTCCGTGCGGTGCCCGTGAAGGGGTACCCATCTGGGCACTCTGTCGGGTCGCTATGACACGCCCGAGCATCGCTCAAGGAGTCAAGCGTGATGCAGCCAAGCATCGCAAGCCGGAACGGTGGGGTTCGAACATCACCAGCATACGGCTCAGGCGCCTCTATCCAGCTCAGCAGCTGAGCCCCTCCCATTCCCCATGTCGCCATCATCGTGAGAGCTGTGGATGGATTCTCCGCACAGAACACGGCGTCGCCGAGAAGTGCGATATCCTTGCTGTACTCGGACAGCGCCGTGTGCGGATGCTCAAGCCCGCCGAATTCCGGATGCGGAACGCACTCGTAGTCACACGAGTCTGATCTGCCGTCGACGTCGTTGTCAAAGCCGTCTGCGCACTGGTAGCCGAGGGCACTTGGGCTCACCTCAGGCGCAAGTGTGACATCCAAGTCGGCGGCCGCAGGGCTCGCCTGTTGCGCATGGGCCTGGCGCACCAGCTCGACGCCCACCCGGGCGCGCGATGTCATCAGCGGCGGGCCAAATTCGGTATGGAGTAGCCAGAATGATGAGCCTCGGGGTGGCGCGATGTCGACCCGATGAACAGAACCATCGATCGGAAAGGGGCCGCGAAATGCGAATACGCGGTCTCCCATCGCACCGGTCAATTCCGTCGCGCCATCGCTACTCGCCATGGCTTTGGCCGCGATGTCATCGACCTCGTTCCAATCCAACTCACGCGTAGTGTAGAAATACAGATTTGGGCGCCGCACCACCCGGGTTCGACGCCCATTCTGGTCGATATTCAGGGTTAGAAATGCGACTGGTCCATGCGAGGCTCGCAGCTCGAGGTCGAGTTCCACAAACGCTAGGCTCAACTGCGGGCGCACGGATTCTTCCGCAATAGGCAGCGGAAAAACGAGCGAGGTCTCGCCTCTGCCCAAGGCATCACGTGCCGCGTCTGTCGGCACAACTAGGAGCGTACTCGGGTGCCAGCCGTTCTCTGCGAGTTCCTTGGTCGTCGCCGACCGATAGTGGAATGCCGTCGCCGGATCGAACTCCCACCAAGTCGGATCTGCCTGCACCTGTGGGTCGGGCATCGGATAGTCGTAGGGCCACGGGATCGGGTCCGGGATCCCCGCGTCGAACCACTCGGGGAGGCCGCCACCGCCGTCACCGGCCCCCGAGGAATCGGGGGAATCGGGCCCGAACGGATTGTGCCAAGCTTCGCCGTGGTCCCCGCCGGTGGTGGCGACGACTTGCTCGCCGTCGGACTCGCACGGCCCGCTCATCGCGTAGCCGGTTCCCGCAGGGAGTGGGTCATGGTCGTCCCGTACACACGCGACCGCGCCGAACACGAGTCCAACTCCCGCTACGGTGACGCTCCTGACGTACCACGTTCGAAGTGTGAGTGAGACGTGACCTGATGACATGCCCGGGATACGGCCTCCTGCCTCGCGAGGGGCGAGGGGGAACAGGCTCCGCGAGCGCCGGCGACCTGTCAACCAGTCAGGTGCGAGAATGAGAAGCGTGCGTCACGTGGCACCGGACGTCGTGGGGCATGTTGGCCGATTGGCCGGCCACGCACGACCCCGACGCCGGGCACGCCGCCACGTTCACACGTTCAGACGAGCACCACGCGTCGAGCCGATCGTTCGGTCGCCATCCTCACCCCTGCGGATTGAGCACCAGCTCCAGCCCCGCCCCCGTCATGTCCGAGTACGTATACGGCGCGACCAGACCCTCGGTGCGCACCACCATCCCGGAGCCCGGATCGCGGCGGTACGCGACGTTCTCGACCGAGTCCGGCACCCACACGCGGCCCTGCACGTCGATGCCGACGCCGACCGGCATGCTGCAATCGGGCAGCTCGACGGCGTCCGAGATCAACGCGTGCGTCGCCGTGTCCACCGTCACCAGGCCGCACGGGCTGTTCGCGGCGATCCACGCGACGCCATCGC
Organism: Nannocystaceae bacterium; assembly: GCA_044344875.1. GTDB lineage: Bacteria > Myxococcota_A > Polyangia > Nannocystales > Nannocystaceae > Xiheibacterium. Next base: position 28,802 of record JBIJCC010000123.1, on the reverse strand, counting down.
GATCGATCGCGAGCCCGCGGAGGATCCGCGGCCCCGCGCCGGTGTCGAGCACCAGCGACTCGAACGTCTGGGCGTCGGGATCGAAGTGCAGCACGTCGCCCGACATGCCCGAGGTCCACGGGTGGCCGTCGGCGTCGAGGGCGATGCCGTACGGATGCGTGCCCGCGGGCGTCTCCCAGCGCGACACCTCGAGCGTGGTCGCGTCGATGCGCACGAGCGGCCCCCCCCAGCCGATGACCCACAGATCGCCCTGCTGATCGACCGCGCCGCCGTACGGGCCCCAGTCGCGGCCGGTCTGCGCGACGTCCCAGTCGTCGACGGTGACCTCGTCGAGCACCGCGCCGTCGGTGCCGTCGTGCCGCTGGAAGCGGCCGCGGTTCTGCGCCTGCGCGTACCAGCCGACCCACAACCGGCTGCACGGATCCTCGGGCGTACCGGCGTCCCAGCCGGTCGGGCGCGGGCCCTGGTGGTTCTTCGGATCACCGCCACCGCCCGGCAGCTCGACGCTCCAGCGGACGCACTCGTCGGTGCCGAACGGCAGCACGTCGTCGGGGCCGCTCGAGGTGTCGATGACGCCGTCCTCGTCGCGGTCCTCGCAACGATCGAGGAACGCCGCGATCTTCGTCACCGCGCCGGCGCGACTGGTCACCGCGACGTCGCCCGCGGGGTTCACCGCCGTGCGCGACGGATCGCCGTCGCCCTCGCGCGCGCTGGTGAAGTACCGCGCGACCTCGATGCCCGACTCGCTGTCGATCTTCGACACCGTGCCCTGCATCGAGTTCGAGATCCACACGTAGCTGAAGTCGAGGTCGCCCAGCGAGCCGCCCTGGCCCGGCATCACCGACGCGCACGCAGGTGGCGGCAGCAGCCCGCCGGGCCCGTTGGCGTCGAGCTTCTCGGTGCTGGTCTCCGCCGCGCTCGGATCCTGGGTCTCGGCGTCGGCGATGCTCGCCGCGGTCGGCTGGGCGTCATCGTCACGCACGTCGGTGCACGCCGCGATCGCGAACGCGACGGACGCGAAGCGCCTCACGGAGCGACCACCGGCAGCGCGACCGGGAACGCCCGCAGCCCCGTGGTCTCGCCCGCGGCCCCACGCGCCTGCGCCTGCTCGAGCTCCGACGGCCGCCGCAGGCCGATCCCGTCCTTGCCGGCGGGGTCGCTGGTGTACAGCGTGATGTGGGGCGGCGGCGGATCCCAGGCCCAGGTCTCGATCCCCGGCGAGATCGCCGGCAGCTCGCGCGCGCACGCGGCGAAGAACGCCGCGATGCCCGGCGCGTCGACCATCGCGATCACGGTCTGCAGATCGCGGGGCCGATCGCGGTGCAGCCGCCACGCCGTCGGCGGACTCGGCAGCGTCCACGTGAAGTCGGCGGTCTGCGCGAGGTCGTCCACCGCCGCGCGCAGCGCCGGCGTCTTCGCGATCGCGGCCCCGAGCAGCTTGCCGATGTCGAAGCCGAACACGGTGATGTGGTGCTCGGCCTTGCGCACCAGCTCGAGCTCGCCGAGGCGCATCGTCGGCGGAATCGCGAGGGCATCGTGGGCGACCGGGACCAGCAACGTCGATCGATCGGAGAGGCGGAGGGCCACGGGGTCGCTAGCGTAGCGCACCGCCGACGGGCCCTCTGGCCCGAGGCCGAGGCGCGCGGAACGATCGACCGAAGCCCCGCGGCCACGCGAGCCATTCACGACCGGCGGTGGTGTCCCCTTCCGGGTGCCGGGCCCGAACCCAGGCGAATCCACGGACGGGCTTGACATGGCAACACGGACATTGCTAACATTGCTGACGATGCACGGACGTCGACTGGGGTGGATCGGCGTCATGGCCCTCACAGGCTGTATTCAGGGCAAGCTCGACCTGCCCGACTTCGAGCTCACGGACTGGACCAGCGACCTCCCGGACACGCTGACCGACGTCACGGACACGATCGACCCGACGCTCGCCACCGTCACGCTGACCACGACCGAGGGCATGTCGGTCAGCTCGACCTCGGTCTCCGGCACCAGCGCCGACGACACCGGCTCGACCGGCGACGACTCGACGACCGGGGATCGCCCGGACTCGGCGTGCGACCCCCAGCCCGACGACATCGAGACCGCCGTACTCGTCGACGGGATCCTCGGCTGGGAGCACGCGCCGACGTCGCTCACGACCACGTGCGTCATCACGTGGATCGGCCCGGTCGGCACCGCGCTGCACCTGGGGCTCGCCTGCGCGGACGGCTCGCACACCCTCGACGTCTCGAACGTCGGGGACAGCGCCCTTGCCTTGGGCGACGTCGTCGAGCTCGGCGTGTGGATCGACGTGCCGTGGTGGGCGGACGTGTACGTCGTCGTTCGCCGGGACGGCGAGGTCATGCTCGCGGCGATGTCGGCCGAGGCGCTCCCCGGAGACGGCAACGACGGCCCCAGCGCCGAGTTCTTCGCGCCGCTGCAGGTCGAGCTCCTCGACGACGTGTGTCCGATCGAGCCGTCGGTCCCCGAGCCGTGCAACTTCATCTGCTCCGATCCGTGCACGGTCGATCGCCGCGCCGCGCTGGCCTTCCTCGAGGGGGACGAGGCCGAGGTCGTCTACGATCGTCGCGCAGGTCGCCTCGGCACGACCGCGATCGAGGTCGGCAGTGCGATGGAGCACGTCGAAGTGAGCTGTGCCGACACCGCGGGTGCGTGGTTCGGCTTCGTCGCGATTCGCGAGTAGTCGTGGCCGCGGCGCGATCGCGAGTTGACCCCAGCGATCGCGTGCGCAACCCGACGTCGTGACCTCGAACACGGACGCGCGGCGAAACAAGTGCGTGCGTGCGCCGAGCGGCGCCTGCACGCGCGCAAAGCCATCGCTGCCACCGCAACGCGGGTCGGCGTAGCAATCAAGACCAGAGGATTTTCATCATGGTCTTGCTGGCGGTGCGCGCAATCGACGTTGCGATCTTCGGTACGCTGGGTGGTTTGTGGATCGGCGGCGCGGTCTTCATCGTGCTGCTGTACCGCTGGATCGCCCGCTTCGAGCGCTCGGGTGTCCCCAGTGATGGCGCAGGCGCGGTGACCACCAGGCCCGTCGTCGTGAGCCCGCCCGCGGCCGCGCCGACGCTCGGCATCCCCGCCACCGTCAGTCACACGTGATCGGACAGAGGCGACCATGGCTTCGACACTGCTCGCACTGGGCGACCGCATCCCGAACACGGCTGCGATCGCGCTCAGCCCCACGATGGGCTGGTTGCTCTTCGGCGCGGCCGTGGCCGCGGCGCTGCTGTTCATCTCGTACGCCGATCTGTGGCGTCGTTGGTGGCTGACCAAGGAGGATCCCCGCGGCATCGCGGTGTTCCGCATCGTGTTCGGCTTCTTCGTCGTCGCGAACATCAACGGCATGTGGGAGTACTTCGAGTACCTCTACACCGACGAGGGCATCTTCCCGACCGCGGTCGCGCGCGAGGTCTTCGCCCGCGAGCAGTTCGCCGGTTTCGGCGACGGCACCTCTGCGGACGAGCCGTGGGGTTTCTTCGACGCCGGAGCGCTGTGGCAGTTCCTGCGCGGGCCGAAGTGGTCGCTGCTCTATTTCTGGGACAGCCCCGCGTTCTTCTGGGCCCACCTCTTCGCCTTCGAGCTCGCGGGCCTGTGCCTGATCCTCGGCTTTCGCACGCGGCTCGCCGCGGCGGCGACATGGTTCCTCATGAACTCGATCCTCGTCCGCAACCAGCTGGCGTGGGAGGGCACCGAGGTCGTCTACCGCACGTTCCTCGTGTACCTGGTGTTCGCCAAGAGCGGGCACGCGTACAGCATCGACAACTGGCTGCGGTGCCGGAAGCTGCGCCGCGCAGGCCTGCTGTCGGATCGCGGCGGGCCGGGCAACGGCGCCGGCGTGGCCCCGAGCGCCGTTCACCCCGAGGGCCTCGAGGCGATCTACCGACTCATCCCGTCGTGGCCGCGCAAGCTGATCATGTTCCAGCTCGCGACGATCTACGTCACGACCGGCACGCTCAAGACCGGCGGCGTGTGGCTCGCGGGTGACTCGCTGTACTACGCGATGAACCTCGATCACTTCTACCGGCTGCCGCCGCAGTTCCTGGCGTCGCTGGCCGGCACGACCGTGCTGCGGGCGATGACCTGGGCGGTGAAGATCGGGCAGACCGCGTTCCCGCTGATTCTCTTCGGCATCATCGCGCGATGGGCGATGCGCGAGAAGGTCGCGCCGCTGGTCGGCGCCCGCCGGTGGTTGGCGCGGGCCTCGTTCGCGTCGATCATCGGCCTGACCGCGGCGCTGGTCTACACCGCGTGGCCGGTGCACCACACCCCGGCCATCGGCGCGGGCACCTTCGTCGGCCTGTGGGTCGGCCTGTGGGGCGCGCTGTGGCTGCTGTGGCGCAAGCTCCAGTACCGTCCGATCGTGCTGCACGCGGTGTTCGGCCGCACGCTGGCGCGACCGGTGACCATCGATCGCGAGTGGATGTGCAAGTGGTTCTTCGGACGGCGCGTGCTGCTGGTCTGGCACCTCGCCTTCCACGCCCACATCTTCACGCTGATGAGCGTCGGTCAGTTCCAGACCGGCATGCTTTCGGCGACCTTCGCGTTCCTCGAGGGCCGCGAGATCGCGAGCTTGCTGCGCGACGTCGGTCACCGCCTCGCGCAGTGGAAGGTGCCGTTCATCCCCGCGTCGGTTGCCCGTGGCGAGCCGGTGCTCCCGGCCGAGGATCCGCGCCTGCCGTCGCTGCAGCGGAACCCCTCGCGACTGCCGATGTGGGCGCTGTACACCGGCCTCGCGGGCGTCGTCGCGGGCGTCGTCGTCCGCGTCGAGCTCGCGCCCAAGTGGGACTTCCGCTGGATCTGGGTCGCCACCGTGGTGTTCCTCGCCGGCGTCGCGTGGGTCCGCGCCCGGCAGGCCCGCGACGTCGCGACCCCCGAGCCGACTGGCGCGGGCACGGCCGCCGCGACCCCGGCACCGTGGGCCTACGGCGCACTCGGGCGGCTCGTGCTCGGCCTCGGCATCGCGTGGCACCTCACCGCGGTCGCGACCTGGCTGCTCCCCGACAAGGACTGCCTGCAGAGCTTCCGCGGCCCCGCGCGCGGCGTGTTCTCGATGTGGCTGACGCGGACCACGACCGAGCAGGGCTGGGGCATGTTCGCGCCCAATCCCCCGCGCAGCAACGTGTTCATGAAGGTGCTCGTCACCGATCACGACGGCCACGTCTGGGACATGCGCAGCGACGTCTACGCCGAGGAGCGCAAGCCGATCCCGTGGATCTGGAACGACCGGCTGCGCAAGATGAACCGCCGCATCATCGGCGGTGAGTCGGGCGGTGGTGACTGGTACCGCAAGTGGTTCGCGCGCTGGCAGTGCCGGCAGTGGTCCCGTGATCACGGCGGCGTCGGGCCGACGAAGGTCGAGCTCATCAAGATCACGTACCGGATCCCGACGCCGGAGCAGGTGGCCAAGAACGGCTACTACATCGCCGAGGAGCTCCTCGCCCGCACCGGTCGCGAAGAGGTCGCGTACACCGAGCACTGCGAGCGCGCGGTCCTCGGCCAGCTGCCCAACGAGATCCGCGCCCGCGACGGCTTGCCGCTCCTCGACGAGGGTCAGATCAAGCCGTGGGAGAAGAAGCGCCACGCCGCATGGGAGCGGCGCCAGGCGGCCAAGCCCTGACGGTCCGCGCTATCGCACGCGGATCGCGTCGGCGATCACGACCTTCGATCCACCACCCCAACGCGACACCGCGACGCGGTTCCACCCCGCCGTGAAGGCGAAGCTGCCGAGCTCGCGCCACGCCCCGCCGTTGGTGGTCTGGTTGGCGTACGCGACCCCGAGGCTGTTCCCGGCGGCGTCGAAGGCGACGAACGCCGCGGCGGTGGTGCGGTTGTTGCCCGCGGTCCAGCGGGCGTCGATCGTGCGCACGCCTGCCTGCGGCGCGTAGAACCAGAACGACACCGGATCCGACACCTCGGCGAAGCTGCCGTAGAGATAGTTGCTGCCGTTGAACCCCGCCGTCGCGCTGGTCTTGGTCCACGCGTTGGAGGCCGCGGCCATGGCGAAGGTCGCATCGTTGTTGGCGTTGTCGTTGTCGACGACGATCGTCGCCGGCACCTCGGGCTGTGGCTGGGGCTGCGGATCGGGATCCGGCTCCGGCTGCGGCTCGGGCTCCGGTTCCGGCTGGCCCTCGTCGCAGTACTGCCGCGCGAGATCGAGGTACTCGGCCCACGGCCAGTTCGGCCCGGGATCGGTGCGGTTGTTCGGCTGCAGTCGACCGTGGCCGACGACGTGGACGTCGTCGATCGAGATCCCGTTGTCCCGGGCGATGTCGCAGACCAGCCGCGCCGACGCGTCGATGAGCCCGTCGTCCCACGATGCCTGATCGCCGAACCCGGCGTGCTCGATGCCGATCGTGAAGTTGTTGCTCGACGCCCCGTTGCGGCCGCAGTCGTGGTTGTCGTTGAGCGCGCAGTTGTACTTCGCGCTGATGTGCCAGCCCTTCTTCGACTCGGGGACCAGCTGCGAGATCTCGGTGCCCGTGGAGTTGACCACGTAGTGGGCGCTGACGCCCGACTGGGCGTTCGCCAACCAGCTGTAGCAGCCGACGTAGTTGCCCTCGCAGGTGTGGATGATGATCATCGCGCGCTTGCCCGCGTTGCCCGCCGGCCGCGCGCTGGTGTTGGGCGACGGTCGCCACACCGACAGCGCGTAGTCCGGACCGGCCGCCAGCGCCGGCTCGGGCGGTGGCACGGTGAAGTTGGGATAGGCCTCGGTGGGCTCGAGCTCCGCGATGAGCTCGCCCTCGGCGTCGTACTCGATGGCGCCCTCGCGCAGGCGCGGATAGACCTCGACGTAGACGTAGGCCGCGCGGGCCCAGTCCTGCGGCAGGCCGCTCCACTCGGCGACGACGTCGGCCCAGCCGCCGAGGTCGGTGCGATCTTCGATCCCGGCCGCGTCGGCGCGGTCGGACAGCCACGCCGCCGCGGCCCGGATGTTCGCGTCGGGATCGGCCGCCACGTCCGCGGGATCGAGCCCGGCGAGACCGGCCGCCTCGGCGATCCGATCGCCGCGCAAGCCCATGACACCGACCGCGGGCGCGCCGTGCTCGAACTCGTCGGATCCGGCGATCATCTGCCAACGCGTCTCGACGTGGCCGATCGCGAGCAGCAGCGGCAGCGGCACGTCGTAGTCGTCCGCAGCCTGGGCGAACATCTCCTCGAGCGTGCGCGGGGCGACGTCGTCGACGCCCGAGATCCCGGCACCGCCGGCGTCGCGGGTGTCCCTCGTGTCGTCGCACGCGGCGAACAGCGAGGTGCCGAGCACGGCGACGTGGGCAGCGGTGAGGGTGCGGTGACGCGGGCGGAGAGTTGCGTTGGACATGGCGGTGTCGGTGGCGGCGTGACGCCAGCGAACCCGTTGTTCCACGTCCCCCCCCGCGAGTTCCGGCCGATCCTGGCCGATGCATCGAACTGCTGTGCGTCACGCTCGCGTCGGGTGGGACATCCGCGGACGTACACCGTCGAGCGATCTACGTAGTGGAGGGCGCCCTTGCCTTGATCACAAGGGGGGCGCTTCGCGTTCATCCGCGACTCATTGCAGCGTCGTCCGGTACACCGCCAGCCGCTGCACCGCGCCGATGCCGGTCGGCCGGTTCTGTGCGACCGCGACGTCGTCCGCACCGTCACCGTCGAGATCCCCGAGATCGAGGGACACCGGGCTCGCCAGGGGCATCACGACCGGATCGAGCAGGCCGCCGGCGCCGTCGGTGCGGTGGACCTCGAAGGCGTCGAGCAGGGTCCCCGACGTATACGGCACCAGGTCGGCATTGCCGTCGCAGTCGAGATCGCCGAGCTCGAGGGAGCGCGCGCGCTGGGACGGCGTGTCGATCTCCCCCAGCGTGCCCGTCAGCATCCCAGCGGCGCCACCCAGACCGAGGCCGAGCCTCGAGCCATCGGCGCGGACCCAGCCGACATCGACATGCGCATCCGCGGTGAGCTGGCCGACGATGAAGTCGTTGATGTCGGCGCCGATGGCCGTGCACGCCTGGGCGCCGCCGACCAATGTGCCGTCGCCGGCCCCGGGGAAGGTGCAGACCCCGGTGGCCGTCCGCACCACCACGTCCAATGCCGCGTCCGCGTCGAGGTCGATGACCTCGATGCCGCGCGCCACCCCCTGCGCCATCGCGTAGGTCACCTGCGCCCCGAACGTTCCGTTGCCGTTGCCCATGCGCACGCCCACCGACGCTTGCCCCGCGACGACGACGTCGAGGTCGCCATCGGTGTCGAGGTCCGCGAGCGCGAACTCCCGCGTGTTCGAGCTCGGCACGGCGTACACCACGGGCGCGGCGTAGGCGAAGCCACCCAGGCCGCGGCGCACGACGATGCGGGTATTGACCGCGAGGCCCCCGTGAGCGCCGAGGTCGACGAGATCGGCGATGCCGTCCGCGTCGAGGTCCACCACCCGGGGGCGCTGCGGCCACCATCGATCGGCGAAGCGTGCGACCTCGGTGAACGCGGCAGTGCCGTCGTTGCGCAGCAGCACGAGGCCATCGTCGGCGCCCTGCCGACTCACGACCAGCACGTCGCGGTCCCCGTCGCCGTCGAGGTCCCCGATCCGCACGCCACGGGGCATCACCAGATCGAGTGAGAACTGCTCGACGAACTCCGGGGTGTTGCCGGCGAACGCCCCGCACGTCGGGCCCGACGTGCAAGCCGCGACATCGAACGTGCAGTCGACGGCGCACGCGAGCGCGCCACCGGTGTACCCGAGGGATCCGCACGAGCCGCCCGTCAGATCCTCGCCGTCGCAGCTCTCGTCGCCCTCGGCGACGCCATCGCCACAGACCGGCGGCGGGTTGCAGACGGCCTGGCACTCCGGCGCGTCATCGGACCCGTCGCAGGCGCAATCACAGACCGCGACCTTGTCCGGGCAACAATCGCCGTAGGACTCGCACTGATCGTCACACCAACAGTCGCCCGCACTCTTGCCGCCACAGTAATCATGCTCGTCCTTCTGACAGCTGCCGATGAAATCGGCTTTGCCGAGAGGACCGCGATCCTCGACGTCGGTCGCGTCGGTCGCCGGTGGCTCCGACGCGCACGCGGCCGCGAAAGAGAGCAAAGCGAGCCATGGAGAAAATGGGCGGAGGCGACGTGAAGCGGAGGGATGCATGCACGTTGCGACGGGAATCGCCGAGGACGGTTGCGTCCGAACCACGCCGATCGTCGACCTGCGACGCGATGTCGTGCGCGCGAGAGGAATCGGGACGGAGCGCAGCGACTCCTCGCATGCGCCCTCGACACGCTCGCCCTCATCGAGCGCGACGCCGGGCCGCAGGGCGAACTTCAGGGCAGCAGGCCCCGCGACGACCGGCCGTGCTACGATCCGCGGCCATGTCGTTCGCGCGCCGCGTCCATCGCTACACCTACGCGGAGTACGTGGCGCTCGAGCAACAGAGCCCCACGAAGCACGAGTTCCTCGACGGCGAGATCTACGCGATGGCGGGCGGATCCGAGGAGCACTCGGCCCTCGCCGCCGAGGTCCTGCGCGCGTTGGGCAACGCGATCGGCGACCGTCCGTGCCGCGCCCACACCTCTGATCTCCGCATCTATGTCGAGGCCGCGGGCCTGGCGACGTTCCCCGACGGCGCGGTGATCTGCGGCCCACTCGAGCACCACCCGCCGAGCCCGAACGCCACCGCGTTGAACCCGAGCGTCCTCGTGGAGGTCACGAGCGACTCCTCGGAGGAGTACGACACCGGCGCGAAGCTCGAGTACTACCGGACGATCCCGTCGCTTCGCGAGTACATCATCGTCTCGCACCGGGAGCGCCGCATCGTCGTGCATCACCGGCTCGAGGACGGAGAATGGGCGGCGCGCGTCGCGATCGCCGGCGGGCGCGTACGGGTGGACAGCCTCGACTGCCTCCTGGTCGTCGACGACGTCTACCGCGGCAGCGCGATCGCGTAGCGCACGGACGTCACCCCGCCGAGGCCGCGCGGATCTTCGCCGCGAGCGGCCCCTGCGGGTGGGCGTCGAGGTAGCGCGTCGCGGCGGACACCGCCTGCTCACGGCGACCGAGGGCGAAGAGGCTGAGCACGCGCAGCCCCTCGCGCTCGAGGGCGAAGACACCGTCGTCGAACTCGGCGTCGCCCGCATCGCAGCCGCGCAGGGCCGCGGCCGCCCGACCGGCGGCGAGGTCGGTGCGGATCTCCCGGATCTGCGCGGCCTCGCGGGCGATGCGATCGTCGAGGCTCGCGGCGTCCTCGGCCGGCGCCGGAGCAACGGACGGCGCGACGGTCCGCGATCCCCGATCGCGCGAGACTGGCTTCGGGGCGGACGCGACGACCGGCGCCGATGCGAGCGGTGCGGGCTCGACCACCGCAGGGGGTTCCACCGCCGCGGGCGCGCGGATGACCGGAGCGACCTCGTTCGGAGCGACCTCGTTCGGAGCGACCTCGACCGGAGCGACCTCGACCTCGACCGGCGCGGCCGCAGCGACCGAAACCGCCGCCGCGCTCGCGACGGGCGTCGGTTGTGGCGGCCGCGTCGCGAACCATCCCGCGGTCACCACGGTCATCGCGACGACGCCGAGGCCGGGCCCCCAACCGGATCGCCGGCCGGTGGTCGTCGACCACGGCTGCGCGCCGCCGGCCACCGCTGCGGTGTGGCGGGCGAGGCCCGCGTCGACGTCGTAGGCGACCTCGAGGCCGCGCCCGTGCCGGACCAGCCGCGCGAGCGGATCGCGATCGTCGTCACTCAGGGGTCGTGGCTCGTCCATTGGATCTCCTGGGCGCGGGGCGATGGGGAGCCGAGGGCGTCTCGCAGTCGGCGGCGCGCGAGGTACAGTCGCGAGTGCACGGTGCCGACGGGCACACCGGTGGCGGCGGCGATCGAGGTGCACGGCTCGCCCTCGAGCTCGAACAGGATGAACGTCAGACGGTGCTCGGGCGCGAGCGAGCGCAGCGCAGCGTGCAGGCGCAGCATGTCTCCGTCGATCGCGGCGCGGACCTCGGGGCTGGGTGCGTCGCTGGCCGCCTCGTCGATCAGCTCGCCCTGACCGCGCCCGAACGCGCGGGTCCGCAGCTTGCGGCGGTGGGACGACGCCACGCGCACGGCGATCGCCGCGAGCCAACTGGTGGGCTTCGCCGGGCCGGGCCGGTAGCCGCCGTGGGCATGCGCGACCAGGAACACCTCCTGGACGACGTCGTCGACGTCGGCGACCTCGACCCCGTGGCGCACGACGAACCGCGCGATGAACCCCGCGTGCCGACGGAACAGCTCGGTCGCCGAGATGGGCTGGGGTTCGGGGGTCACCCTGCCCCCTCCATGCGCGCCGGGGCCGGGCGCTTCACGGGCGCGCCGACAATTCGGCCCAGACGCACCCGCGCGGCCAGACCGCCCCGCAGGCCCCAGCGCGGCGTCGCCCAGTGGACCGCGCGACCCGTCTCCAGCTCGGTGGCGGTGATCGTGGGCCGGACCAACGCGATCGCGAGGTCACTGCGCGCAACCAGGGGCCAGCGCGCCGACAGCTGCAGCGCGATCTCGGTCCGCAGGCCGGCGGCGACCCACGGCACCGCGGCGCGGCGCGGCGCGGCGGTCTCGCGGGTCTGGGCCACCAACGCCCCGGCCATCCCGAGGGCGCACAGACCGATCGTCCAACGACCACGCGCCCACGGGCTGCACACGCCGAGCATCGGCCCGATCCGGACGACCCCGAGGGCGCCCGTCCGATCGAAATCCCCCACGCGCCGCGCCCCGAGCTCGAGCTCGCCGATCAGCGCCACGCGACGCCAGCCCAGCCGGACCCCGAGCGCGGCCTCGCCGGTCGCGAACGGCACGACGCCATGGGCGCCGCCGATCCCGGCCGACAGCGCGACCTCGGGCCGCGTCGGTCGAACCGACCACGCCGTCGCGCGCAGCGTCACGACCGGGATCGGCCGCACTGCCACAGGCTCGACCGGCGCACCCACCGGCGGCACGGCGGCCGCCTGCTCGACGACATCGAGCGCCATCGCGATCGCGACCGCGGCCATGAGCTCGACGTCGTGACACGCCTCGGGCACCGCCTCGAAGGTGCGCACCACGGGCTCGCCGACCGCCGCGTCGACGCGGATCGTGAGCGTCGCGGCGGTGTGCTCGATCTCCGCCGTGACGCCCTCGGGCCACGTCTCGCGCGCGCCCCAGGCCTGCGCGCGGGCCTCGAGCGCCGCCGCGTCGAGGCAGGCTCCGTCGCCCGTGACCGTGACTGGCGTCGACGTCGACGCGATCGCGGCGACGAACAGGGTGGCGCTGAGCACGGCGGATCACCTTGGCCTGGGCCGGCGCCGGTGTCAAAACCGCCGGCCGTGGCGCAGGGAGGCCCGCGGACGCGAGCACGGAGAAATTCCGCGCCGTCGTCGAAGCGGACCCCATCGGTGCGCATGAAGTGCCCCATGAGCACCCGAGCGCCTGGACTCCGCCTTCACCTCGTCGGGCTGCTCGCGTGTGCCGTGGCGTGCAGCAGCCCGGTCGCCGATGTCGGCGGCCTCTCGACGGGCTCGAGCGGCGGCGGAGAGACGACCGGCGCGTCCGCGACCAGCTCCGAGACCTCCTCCACCTCCGGGTCCGCGACCCCGGCCTCCACCGGCGGTGCGGAATCGAGCGACGGCGGAACCTCCTCCGCCGATACCCGCGCAGACACCGGCCCATCGCTGCTGCTCGATGTCGGCAACGACACGCCGCCGGTCGGCTGCGACAGCGAAGTCGGCGACTTCATCTACCTGCTCGACGTCGAGGCCGGGCTGCATCGGATCGCGCCGGCGTCGCTGGAGGTCGAGTCCCTCGGTACCCCGGCCTGCGACGGCGCCAGCGGTGCCATGGCGCTCACCGTCGATCGCACCGGCATGCTGTGGGCCATGATGGTCGACGGCGCGGGCTATCGGGCCATCTACACCATCGATCCGATCTCGCTCGCGTGCACCGCCACCGATTTCGTCGATCCCATCGCCGAGAACATCGGCGTGAACAGCCTCGCGTTCGTGGCCGACGCGCCGGACAGCGAGACCGAGAGCCTGTACATCGGCGCGAACGTCGGCGGATCGTTCGATTTCGAGAACCCGCTCTCGCTCGGCCGCGTCGACCTCGACACGATGGACATGGAGATCGTCGGCACCGCGGCGCTGGTCCCGACCGGCTACTACCAGATCGCGGACCTCACCGGGACGGGGGACTCGCGGCTGTTCGGGTTCTTCCCCGGCGATGTCGCGGCGATCGCCGAACTCGACGAGTCGAACTCGAGCATCGTCAGCAACGAGATGCTCGACTTCGGGGTCGGCTCGCCGTGGGCCTTCGCGCAGTGGGCAGGCCGCCTGTGGCTGTTCTCGTCGTCGGGCAACCCGGGCTCGGACATCCGCGCGTGGGATCCGATCACCGGCGACGTGGAGGAGATCCACCCCGGCATCGGCGTGAGCGTCGTCGGGGCTGCGGTCTCGACCTGCGCGCCCTACCAGCCCGAGGGCTGACCGGGCGCGCCGGCCCGGCGGTTCCATCACGCGCCGCAGTACGCCTGGAAGTCCGGGCAGCAGTCGCCGTACTGGGCGCACGCCGCATCGCACCCGCACACGTCCGTCGCGAGCCCGCAGGCGTCGGCGCAACTGCCCGCGCCGCCGGCCTGCGTGGGATCGGCGACATCGACCGCGTCGTCGTCGGCCTGCGTGTGGAAGTTGCAGAAGTACCCGTAGTCCTCGTCGTTGCAGTTCAGCGGGTTGTCGGTCGCGGCGTTCCAGCGGTCGCCGTTGGTGCAGGCGATCTCCGCGTTCCCGGGGATGCCATCGCCGAAGCGTGATTCCCGGCAGCTCACACCCTGGCGGTAGTAGGTCTGGTGGCACGCGGCCCACTCCAGCGCGGTCTCGGTGCACTTGTACACGTCTGGTGAGAGCCGACCGATGCTGTCGGGCGTCGCGGTGTTCGTGACGATCAGCGTGACGATGCTGGCGACGACCGGCCCGCACTCGAGCATCGTCGAGAACATCTGCGGGGTGCAGACGTAGAACTCGTTGCCGCCGCGATCGGCGTCGCACTTGCCGTCGTCGCAGACGTCGGCGTCGTCCTCGTCCTCGAGCTCGGCGCGGTTGAGTGCTTCGTCGTCGCAGGCGACCGGGGCGGTGAGGAGGCAGACGCCGAGGACGTGGGCGATGCGGTGGTGGAGCTTGGACTGCATGGGGGAGGGTTCTCGGCCACACAGTTGCCACCGCGCGGGTTCGGGTTTGCGGCTGCGTCGGCGCCGTGCGCCGCGCCGCCGCACCGCACTCGAATCAACCCGACGGCGTGCCGCCGCCGGCGTACGTCAGCGCGTAGCCGGTCATGTCGCTGTACGTGTACGCGCCGACCAACCCGTTGTAGCTGGTCACCTCGCCGGTGGCGGGATCGACCCGGTGCGCGCCGCTGTTGTTGACCGTCCACACGTAGCCGTAGAAGTCGATGCTCACGCCGTAGGCATCGGGCGTCGCCCACTGGGCCTCGACGGCGAGCGTCTCGCGGTTGACCCCGATGACACCGGTGCCGCCGAAGTAGCTCGACATCCACAGCAGGCCATCCTCGCCCTGCTCGGCCATGCAGCCGGTGTAGCCGCTGACGGCGGCGGTCGCGAACATCTCGGTCATCGGGTCGAAGCGCGCGACCGAGTCGCCGCACATCCACACGTAGCCCTCGCTGTCGACGGTCATGCCGTACCACCACGGACCCGAAGGCGGCATCCACACCTGGCTCGAGAGATCGTCGATGTCGATCCGCACCAGGCGATTCGCGGAGCCGAGCTGCGTCGCCCAGAAGTTGCCCTCGGCATCGACCGCCCCGCCGTAGAGGCCGTAGCCGTCGGCGATGAGGCCCGCCACGGGGCTCTGCTCGAGCACGGCACCGGTCTCGCCGTCGAGGAGCAGCACGTCGATCAGTCCGCCCGACATGCCCGACGTCCACAGGTACTCGTTGTTGAGCTCGCACGTGACCGGGTCGAGCTCGCCGCGGACCCACGCGACCGGTCGCTGGCTCTGGTAGGCGAACGGCGTGTGCCAGGCGATGCACTCCTCCTCGCCCCACGGCAGCGCGACGTTGCCGTCCGAGGTCTGGATGCCGGGGTCGCCGTTGCTCTCCTCGCAGTCCTCGAGCCGGGCGTAGACCTTGGTCACGCCGCCGGATCGATTCGCCACCGCCACGTTGCCCGACGAGCTCACGGACGTGCGCGACGGCGATCCGAGCGAATCGGGCCGCACGATGTAGCGACCGATCTCGGTGACGGTCTCGGTGTCGATCTTGCTGATCGTCCCCTGGGCGCTGTTCGCCGCCCAGAGATACGAGAAGTCGGGGCCCATGCCGCCGCCGCCCTTGCCGTCGGCGCACGGGCCGAGGCCCGGCGCGTCGGGTTGGTTGGCGACATCGAAGCCGACGGGTGGATCGCCGGCCTCGGACTCGTCGGCGACGCCGGTGGATCCGGCGCTCGCGGTGGCACTCGCGGTGGCGCTCGCGCTCGCGCCGGTGCCCTCGCCGGCGGTGGTGCCGTCGGTGCCCGGGGCTCCGGTCACGCCGGTCTCACCCGCGGACGCCGAGGCGCTCGCCATCGGATCGGCCGTCGAACTGCCGCACGCAGCCACGAACCACATCGAACCGTACCAACAGACTTGACGCTTGGTCACGAGTGCCATCCCCCGCCGATCAGGCTCGCAAGCGGGGGCGCGAGGGTCAAGCCGACGGACGCTGCTGCGACGGCCCGCCGCACGCGAGTCGACGCACGACGATGGGTGCCCCTCGACGACGCACGATCAGCGCGCGAACAGTCCGACGAGCGATTCCTTGCGCGGTCCCTTCGCGTCGCACACGGCGAACTCGCCCCCCTCGTACAGCGCAGCGCCGCCGTAGCGGCCACGCTTGTCCACCGCGTAGTAGCTCACGTTGAAGTCGGGGCGGCCGTCGGCGCGCAGCAATCGCGGGGCGCGGGTCGACTCGACGATCCGGCGGCATGCGGCCAGGCACGCGTCCTTGGGGTGCTTGCCGGCGCGCATGAACTCCACGACGGTGTGGCTGCCCGCGGCGATGAGGTTGGCCTCGCCCCGCCCGGTGCTGCCCGCAGCCCCCACCGCGTTGTCGACGAACAGGCCGGCCCCCGGAATCGCGCTGTCGCCCACGCGACCGGCGATCTTGAACGCCAGGCCGCTGGTGGTCGTGACCCCGCCGAGATCGCCCTTCGCATCGACGCCGCAGCAATTGATCGTGCCGGTGATCCCGAAGAACTGCTTCACGTTCTCGGGGACGTCCTTGCCGGTCTTCGGCAGCCAGTCGTCGGAGTCCGACAGGGTCGCACGCCAGTGCAGCCAGATCTCGCGGGCCTCGGGCGTGAGCAGCTCCTGCTCGGGGAAGCCGTGGGCCTTCGCGAAGGCGTTGGCGCCGGCGCCGACCAGCAGCACGTGATCGGTGTAGCACAGCACCGCGAGCGCGACGCGGCTGGGGTTCTTGATCCGGCGGATCGCCGCGACCGCGCCGGCCAAGCCGCTCGGCCCGTCCATCACCGACGCGTCGAGTTCGACCTCGCCGTCCTCGTTCGGCAGGCCGCCGAGCCCGACGGTGTGATCGTTCGGATCGTCCTCGACGAGCGTCACGCCCGACACGACCGCGTCGACGACGGGCTTGCCCGCGACGATCTCCTCGAACGCCCGCGCGACGCAGCCGGCGTGACCGTTCGCGGAGGCGACGACCACCGGCGCGACCGGCTTGCGCAGCACCGCGGGCGCGACGGCGGCCCGCGTGTTGGGGGCGACGAGGCAACCGGAGCCGAGGACGACCGAAGAGCGCAGGAGAAAGCCGCGACGACGCATGCGAGCCATGGGGTCGGACAACAGTGCCAGAGCGGTGGGCGCAGCTGCCGGAGGTTCGCGAACGGTTCGCGGCGTAGCGCCGCGCACCCGAGTGTCCGTCGCAGCCGCGGCGGACCGCGGTGAAACACCGCACCCGGCGCACGCGCGATCGCAGGTGCTCCCCGAGCGACCGACCTTTGGTACCTTCGCGCCTCTCCCTACCCAAGGCCACTGACCATGAAGCGCGACGTCACCCGCAAGCAGTTCCTCCACCTCAGCCTCGGCGCCACCGCAGCCGCGATCCTCCTCCCCGCCTGCGGCGGCGACGACGGCGACGACACGGGTGCGGGCACCGACGCGACCACCGGCGGCACGAACCCGACGACCGAGGGCAGCACCAACCCGATCGATCCCACGGAGGATCCGTCGACGAGCGGCGACACGACGGCGGACCCGTCGACGAGCGGGGATCCGACGGAGGATCCGACGACGGGTGGGACGAGCACGGAGTCGACCGGCGCGGTGGACACGACGGGCGACAGCGGGACGACGGGGGCGGCGGGGTGCGGGGCGGATCCGACGGCGGACTTCGATCTGCACGACCACACGCTCACGGTGCCCTTCGCCGACATCCAAGCCGGCGTCGAGATGGTCTACAACGCTGGCGGCGCGCACACGCACACGGTCACGCTCACCGCCCAGGACTTCGCCACGCTGCTCGAGACCGGCACGGTGCAGGTGCAGAGCTCGTTCGACGGGCACCCGCACACGGTCACGCTCACCTGCCCGTGATCGACCTGCGCGGGCGTATCGACAGGCTCTCCCCGGTCGGTACGCCGCACGTCCGCCCCATGGAGCGGACCTTGCGCAGAGCGGGAGGACTGCGGCACAGTTCCAGCGGCGGCGCCGGCGGACGGACTCCGCAACACTTCCTCGGTTGGGTCGAGAAGACTTCCCATGCCATCCACACGGAACGCCATCACCGCGTGCCTCGGTCTCGCGGCCGCCTCAGGCTGCTTCTCGCCAAACGACCCGGCCGTCGGATCCGGAGGTCCTACGACCGAGGCCACATCGTCGGGCAGCGGGGGCGCGACGAGCCCCCTGACCACCGGGCCATCGGATGAGTCCTCGGGTTCCAGCCCTACCACCACGTCGTCGCAGGCCGAGTCCTCGTCCGGCTCCGGGTCGACGGGCAACTCCGGGGCCGACTCGACGGGGTCGTCCACTACGGGAGCTGCCTGCGATGACCTCGACGACAGCTGCGGTGAGGGAACCCTGTGCGACGGCACGGACTGCGTGACCCCACCGGAGGGCATAGTCGCGGTTCCCGGTGGTACGTTCATGATGGGCTGCAACGACGCGATCGACACCGAGTGCTGGGATGACCAATACCCGTACCATGAGCTGCTGATCTCTTCGTTCGCGATCGATCAGACCGAGGTGACCGCGAACGCGTACGCCGAGTGTGTCGACGCGGGGGATTGCCAGCCCCCGGAGGCGGACTGCAACACCACCACCGGCGAGCAACCGGTCACGTGCGTCGACTGGTTCCGCGCTCGGGACTACTGCGCATGGCGAGGGGCGAGACTTCCCACCGAAGCGGAGTGGGAGAAGGCGGCTCGGGGCACCGACGGGCGTCTGTTCCCGTGGGGGAACGAGCCCATCACGTGTGCCCGCGCCAATCTACTCGCATCCAACTGTGGCGAGTCCGGCCCGATCGATGTTGGCTCCAAACCGGCCGGTGCGTCGCCGTACGGCGCGCTCGACATGGCCGGCAACGTGTTTGAGTGGGTCTCGGATTGGTACGATGCTGCGTACTACGTGACATCTCCCGACCAAGATCCGCAAGGACCTCCCAACGGGACGGTCCGAGCGATGCGGAGCGCATCCTGGAACTACGGCGTGGGGTCGGCCGCGTTCCGCGGCCCGGACTTCGAGACGCCACCGCCCGACTACGGCTCTGTGCTCATCGGCTTTCGTTGCGCTGTCTCGCCGTGAGTTCGCCTTCCGGCGCCACTCCTCCCCTCACCCCGGTCGGGTACGCCTCCCAGCTTCCGACCGGAGCCCTCGTCGCGACGTCGAGCACGTCTACTGACGTCGTTCGTGCCTGACGCCAGCGAATGAACCCCCTCACTCGCCAGCGTGGCACGTTCGCTCGAGTGGCTCACGACCCCATGCGCCACGCCGCGGACCGACCCCACGCGCCGCTCATTCCCCGATGAACGCGTGGGCTTCGCCATCGCCCGCCGCGTCGTCGAAACGCAGCTGGTGCGGCGCACCGAAGAGCAGCTCGTTGTCGCCGTCGCCGTCGAGGTCGCCGGCGCCGAGGACCTCCCGACCGAAGCGCGACTGCGGCGCGCCGACGAAGCGCGCGCCGCCGACCTTCAGATTCTGCAGGCGGATGCGCGTGGTCGTGCGATAGGGCGGGATCGACGACGGAGTCAGCACGCAGGTCGACTCCTCGGGCTCGAACTTGCATTCGTACCTGGGGAAGTCGGCCAGGCGCGGGCGCGCGTCGTACGGGATGACGTACGCGAAGTCGGCCCCCGTCCCGAACATCATGGCGTAGCCGAGGGTCAACGGGTTCGCCCGCGCGATCGGTGAAGTGACGTTGCTGTACGTCTTGCCGGCATAGCCGGCGCCGGCGACGGAGATCCCGGTGTGGTCGTCGAGCGCGGTGCTCTCGTAGATGAGGTCCGCGACTCGGCTCCCGTCGTTGACCCCCCACAGGCCGCGGTTCGTGCCCCCGCCCAGGCCCACGTCGGGTGTCCCGAGGATGACGTACGTCCGACCGGTGCGCGTGCGACCGGCACAGCCGGCGTCGTAGCACTCCAGCGCCGGTGCGCCGATGAGGAGGTCGTCGTGGCCGTCGCGGTTGAGGTCACCCGCCGGTGCGATGTCGAAGCCGAAGTTGCTGCCGACGTCCTCCGCGCGGATGTGGGCGATGTCCATCGTCGTGGGCACGCCGTTGAGCAGGTCGTAGCTGGGGAGGAACACGTCGCGACCGTAGATCAGCGACACCGCGCCGCTCCACGAGCCGAGGCCGAGCCGCGCCGTGCCGTGGGAGCCGACCGCGAGCTCCTCGTAGCCGTCGGCGTTGAAGTCGCCGGCGTTGGCCACCGAGCAGCCGGTTCGACCGAGCCCGAAGAACACCGCGGTGCCGTTGGAGACGTTCGCCGGCGGCGCGACATCGACGTCGAGGAGGTACGCGGCGCCGTTGTCCCCGTAGTCTTCGCACGCGCCGACCACGAGTTCGTCCTTGCCGTCGCCGTCGAAGTCGCCCGCGGTCACCGACCAGCCGGCGTAGCCCTGGCCGGGCGCGCCGGCGACCTCGTAGGTGGCGTCGGAGGTCAGATACTCCCCGGGCATGAGGGGCCCCTCGAACACCTGCACGGCACCGTCACCGCCGTTGTCGCTCGGGGACCCGATGATCAGATCGAGCTGACGGTCGCCGAGGACGTCACCGACGGACACCGACCACCCGGTCTCGTCGCCGGCGATTCCGGTGATCGCGACCGCGGCCTCGGTGGGGTCGAGCGTGGTCGATCCGTCGAGGGGCAGTGGACCGAAGAACACATAGGCCGCGTTGCCGCCGGCCTGGTGCGGCGCGGTGACCACCACGTCGATCTCGCCGTCGCCGTCGAGGTCACCTCGCGCGGTCTGGAAGCCGAACCGGTCACCGCCGTACCCGACGAGATCGACGCTGGAACTCGCGACGCCCACCGATGGGAGCAGCGTTTGGATGAGTGCTGGGAAGATCGAAGGAAGCATGGTCATCACCTCGCGCCGCATCGGCGCGATCGACCCGGAGTGCAACTCGCGCGCCGGGGGTGAGGCCCATGATCGCGTGTCCATCGTGGCGCCCGACCGGATCGGCGGCGAGCCGTCACCGGGGACGTCACCGGGGACGCGACAGCTACGGCACGCACAAACTGAACGCCGGCGACGCGCCCGGCATCGGCGTGCAGACCATGTGATCCGGGCAATCGCCCTGGGGCTCGCCGTCGAGCGAACACAGCAATGCGCAATGCGAGGGCGCGTCGCCGTCCGTGACGATGGCACACAACGCGATCGCATCGCTGCCCGCGGGGGCGATGCAGTCGCCGTGGTCGATGCAATCGGGCGCGCAGTAGAACGCGTCGGGGACCCCATCGAGGCCGACGCAAGCAATGCCGTCGGCGCAGTTGGCCTCCGCGCAATCCTCCCACGGACCGACCTCGGGCGCGGGTCCGCCGTCCGTGTCGGTCGGGGCACCCGAGGAGCCCTCGTCACCCACGGCCATCCCCGTCGACCCGTCGCCCCCGTCGCTCGACGACGACGAGCCCTCCGGGTCCAACGGGTCCGGGTCCTCCGGGTCGATCGGCGCCTCGTCGTCGCCCTCGTCCGTCCCGCTCGACGCGCCGGCCTCCGTGCCGGTCTCGCCGCCGCTGCCGATCGCCGTGGACGTGAATGCCCCCGAGGTCAGACCCACCCCCTGGTCACCGCGGGCGCACCCGACGAGCGCCCCCATCACCAGGACCAACATCGTGTTGCGCCCCACTGCTGCCCCCCCCTTGCGGGGCTGTTGCCCCCTTGCGGGGGTGTTCGCCCGAGACCGGTCGAAGGTTCCCGCCCTCACCCCGGTCGGTACGCCCACGTGTCGCCCACGCCCGCGTCGTCCCGACTCACCCGAACGGATCGTCGAAGCAGACCTCGCCGAAGTTGAGGTTGTCGATGAACCACCCGCGCTCGAAGGTGCAGCACGTATCCTCCGTGTTGTACGTGAAGCGCAGCTGACCGACCTGCCCCTCGAATGCGGCGGTGTCGATCGCGACGGCATCCCAGTCGTTGCCCGCACGCGCGTCGTTGCGGAAGGTGCAGAACGGCTGGGGGGTGCCGACGCCGTTGCAGTCGACGAGCACCGTCCACGTCACGCCGTCGTCGACGGAGATCTCGATGAGTTTGTTGTCGACCCCGGTGCCCTCGTCGACGTTCCACGAGGAGAACGTGATCTGCGCCGGCACCGTGTCCGGCGGCGTGGTCACGCGCGAGTGCTCCGTCTCGCCGCCGGGGTACGGCGCCTGGCGGTTGCCGTCGGTGCCGAACGACGGCGCGAATGACAGCGGCGTGGGCGTCGAGCCCATCAACTGGCTCTGTGGCGCGCTCGAGAACAGCTGCCAGTCGGCCCCGGTCCCCGCCAAGTCCTCGATGAGCCAGCCCTCGATGAACACACCCCCATTGAAGTCGTTCGGGTTCAGCAGGCTGCAATCGAGGCACGCACCGTCCTGACAGGCATTGCAGTTGCCGACCCCAGCAGCACAATCCTCGCACTGCGTGATCCCGTTGGTCGCGTTGTTCGTCGCGCAGTAGCCAAGCCCGTCGCACGCATCCGCGGTGCCGCACTGGTTCGCCGTCGCATCACCACAGGCGGTCCCGGCCGCGACCGGATCGAACTCGCACTCGCCGGTCACCCCGCAGACCGACGCGCCGCACGTCCCACCGAATCCGGCGCACGTGGTGTCCCCGCCACAGTCGCACTCGGTCGCGAAGTTGGCCGCGTCGATGAACCAGCCGCGCTCGAAGCTGCAGCACGCATCCTGGGTGTTGTAGAAGAACTCGACGACGCCGACCTGCCCGACCATGTCGGCCGGGACCGGCAGCGAGATCACATCCCAGGCGTCCGCTGCGCGGTCGCCCCCCACGAATTGGCAGAACGGCGGCGTCACATCGATCGCACAGTCTGCGACGTTGACGAACGTCGCGCCGCCGTCGATCGACACGCGAACCTGCTTGGTGTCGACCATGCCCTCGTCGGCGTGCCACGACAGGAAGTCGAGGGTCGCCGGTAGGATCGTCGGACGCGTGCGTGCGGTCGACGTCTCGGTCTCGCCGCCGGGGTACGGCGCGACGCGGTTGCCGTCGGTGCCGAACACCTGGCTGTCGAACACGGTGGGCCCGCTCACGAAGTTCTGCGGCGCCTCGCGGTACAGCCCCCACCCACCGGTCAGCGTCCACCCGGCGATCGAGCGCGGCGTCGTGAAGAGGTTGAACGGCGCGAAGTCATCGCAGTCGGCGCACGCCCCCGCGTTGCAGGAACACACCCCCAGCTCGCAGCCGGTGCAATCGAAGCCGTCGGCCGCGTCATTGCTCGCGCACTGGCCCTTGCCGTCGCAGGTGTCGGCCGCGGTGCACCCGTCCGCCGTCGCGTCGCCGCACGGCTCGCCCGCGTCGACCGGCTGCACGACGCAGGTGCCCGCGTCACACACGCCGACCTCGCACTCTCCGCGAGCCATCCCCGCGCACTCGTCGTCCTCGCCGCAACGCGGCATCGGGCCGGTGCTCGTGGTCGGATCGTCGGTGGTCGGGTCGGTGGTCGATTCGGTGGTCGGGTCGGCGGTCGGATCGGTCGCGGTCGTGTCGGCACCACCGCACTCGCAGGGACCCCACCCACCGCTGTCCTGGCACGTCTGCGTGCCCTCGTTCAGGTCGTCGCAGTCACACACATCGACCGTGCCGGGCTCGCACGGACCGCCCGCGCTGTCGGTCGCCGAGGCCGTCGCAGGCGGCTCCGGATCGAAGCACGCGGTGACGCAAGCGAGTCCGACGGCGGCGAGGCGAGGTACGGCGGTCATGACGCCGACCAGTGTACCGGAATGGCCTACCCCGCCGAGCGGGGCCAAGGCCCTTCCGAACGCTGATCGAATTGCCGCGGATGGCCGCGAGCCGCTACGCCAAGATGTCCGGCAGCGGATCCACCGATTCCGCCGCGCCCCCACCGAAGCCGTCGACCCCGGGATCGTAGGCCTTCAGACACGCCAGAGCGATGTCCGAGGTGTTGCCCGCCGTCGGCATGTACGGCGAGTCCAAGCCGTTGGGGTCGTTCGGGTTGTTCGCGATCGCCTGCGTGTGGATGCCCGGATACTTCAGGTACCCGCCCCCCGTCCCGACCAAGATGATCGGCTGGCGCGCGACGCTGTGCAGCCACCCGACCGAGCAATCGCTCGACGCGTACACGATCGTCGAGTCGAGCAGGTTGGCCCCGAGCGCGTCCTCGGCGTCGCGCAGCGACTTCACGAAGTGGGCGAACCGCTCCATCTCGTAGATGATGCTGGCGTTGAGGTTGTTCAGCGCGGTGCCGTTGTACTGCGCCTCGTGACTGAGCGAGTGCTTGGTCGCCGCGATGCCGATCTCGGTGTAGGGCGTCTCGCCGGCGAGGCCGAGGAACATCACCGAGGCGACCCGCGTGATGTCACAGCGCAGCGCGTACGTGATGAGCTCGCTCATCGACTCGCTGACCAGGCGGATCTGTTCGCTGCCGACCGGTTCGAGGTTCTCCAGCGTCGGCTCGTCGGGCAGCACACACGCGGGCGCCAGCGCCGAGATCTTCTGGTTGAGCTCGGCGACGCCCTGGAGGTGCGCGTCGATGCGGGCGCGGTCCAGCGCGCCGACCTTGCCGCGCAGCTCCTCGCTCTGGGCCTTCACGGCGTCGAGCATCATCGTCCGGACGACGCGGTCGCCGTCGGGCGCGCCCGGGCCGGGGAAGATCCCGAACAACGACTCCCACACCGCCTTCGGGCTCGACAACGGCGGCAGCGGCACCAACGACCCGGGATCGCCGCTGAACGAGATCGCGCTGCCGAGCGTGCCGGTGTTCGCGAACGTGTTGGCCTTCGACACCGCGACCTGCAGCGAGCGCACCGGGGTCGTGGTGCCGATCGCGTCGGCGACGAGCTGATCGATCGACGGGCCACCGGCGTCGTAGAACCCGTTCCCGTTCATGTACGGGTACCCGGTGAACACCGTCATGCCCTCGATGTGGCCGCTGACGAAGCCCGCGTCGGCGCCGTGGTTGCTGTAGCCGGTGCAGAGGTTGACGTAGTCCTTGACGTCCGCGAGCGGCTCGAGCTGCTCGGAGAGGTCCCAGTTCGCGCCGGTCTCGGTGGGCTCGAAGCGATCGAGCAGGAAGCCGTTGCTGACCAGCCAGGTGACGAAGCGCTTGGGCAGCGGCTCGCCGCCCGCGAGCGCCTCACCGTTGGCGTCGAGCATGGCCTCGAGCAGGGGCAGGCCGATGGCGACGCTGCTCCCCGCGACGACGCCACGGAGCAGGGTACGACGGGAGATCGATGGTTTTCGCAGTAGATGCATGGCTCGTGTCTCCTCCCGCTACTGCGGATCCGTGATCTCGAGGAAGCCCGGATTGTCGACCAAGTCGACGATGAGGCCGGGGAAGTCGAACTCGGCGGCGGTGAAGCGGTCGGACAGCGACGCCAGCAGCTCGGCGGTGCCGTCGTCCTCCTGTCGACCGATCGCGTGGCGATACAGGTTGCGGACCATGCACGCGGCCAGCCGCGGATCGTCGCGCACCAACAGGGCGAGCTCGGCGGCGCCCACGAAGCTGCCCAGACCCTCGACCTCGCCCGAGGCGTCGATCGGGTAGCCGTTGTCGAGCTCGCGCCGCACGCCGGTGGCGTCGTAGAACTCGAACGCGAAGCCGAGCGGGTCGGTCTGCGAGTGGCAACCGACGCACGCGCCGCCCTGGGAGAGGTGGCCCTCGAGGCGCTCGCGCAGCGTGGTCTGCTCGACCGGCTCGGGCAGGTTGGTGTCGATGTCGGGCGGCGGCGGCGGCACGTCGTTGCACAGCAGCTGCCGCTGGATGAACAGGCCGCGCCGCGTCGGCGAGTTGCGATCGTAGTGGGCGCCGACCGACAGCAGCGAGGGGTGCGACAGGATGCCGAGGCGGTCCTGACCGGCCGGCAGCTCGATGCGGCTGAAGCCGTCGCCGTCGACCGTCACGCCATAGACCTGGGCGAGCAGCGGATCGGCGAAGGTGTAGTCGGCGTCGAACAGGCCACGGATGTCGCCGCCGCCCTCCCCGAAGACCACGTCGTCGACGAGCATCAGCGACTCGGTGCGCATCGACGTCGACAGCTCGTGGCTGTACAGCGGATAGATCGTCGGATCCTTGCTGCTGTCGACGACGTTGCGCACCCGGAGCAGCTCGTCGAAGAACCGACCGACGGCGGTGCGTGCGGCGGACTGGTTCAGCCACTCCTGCGCCAGCTTGCGCGGGGCCTCGGGGCCGTCGAACTCGCCGGCGTCGATCCGGGCGAACGTCTGCGCCGACGGGGCGCGACCGAGGACGAACAGCGCCGTGCGGGTGACCCACTCGTCGGTCGTGAGCCGCCGCCGGCCGTCGTCACCGACCTCGCCGATCTCCGCCGCGTAGAGGAACGCGGGCGCCTCGAGGATCATCGCGATCTCGTACTTGAGGCCGAGCTCGAAGCGGTCTCCGCCGAACTCGCGGGCGGCCCGGGCGACGTCGACCAGCGCCCGATCCTCGTCGACCGTGATCGGGCGGCGCCACGCCGCGCGCCCGAACACCTGGGCGACCTGCACGTAGCAGCCCTCGTCCTTGGGTCCGACGTCGACGCATGGCACCAGCTGGGCGAGCGTGTAGGGCTCCTCGATCACCGCATCGGCGATGTCGAGGGCCGAACGCTCGTACTGCTCGACCATCGCGGGCGACATCGGCACCGTACTGCCGCCGATCGAGTCGAAGCCGAGCAGCGATTGGTCGGGCGGGGGCGCGGCCGCAGCCGCCGCGAAGCCCCCCAGCAGCACGTCCACCGTCCCGATGTATTGGTCGGCCCGCAGTCGACGCAGGCCCCCGGGCGCCGGCACGACGGCGATCTCGCCGTCGGTGTCGCCGCCGGTGGAGGTCGCATCGCCGGTCGTCGCATCGCCCGAGGTCGTGGGCGTGCCCACCGATCCGGTCGACGAGTCGGCGGCGGCGCCGGATTCCGCGTCCGCATGCCCTGACTCGTCACGGCACGACGCGACGGCCAGCAACACCATGAGTTTGATTTGTTGCTTCACAAGCACGGCTCCCCCGCCGATCCACGGTCCAAAGGGCTCAATGCATCGTGGACGTGGGAAGCATCACTCACCCGGTCGATCTTTTCGAGGGCGCCTGCCGCGCCGGACGCGACCCCATCCACCTGGTCCACTCCGGGTCACTCGATTGCCGCGGGTCCGTCCACGACCTTCACGACCGGGACACCGTGTGGCCCCTCGCAACGCGCTACCGTGGTGGGGTTGACGGTGTCCGTGCTCCCGCTGGTGCTCCTGCTCGTCATCGCCGACCGAGGCGGCGACCTGTCGACCCAGCGGTTGCGCCACCACGAGGTGCTGCGGATCGATCGCGACTTCGGCATGCCGAAGTGGGAGCTGGCCTTGGACGGCTGGGCCCCGCACGACGACCCGGGCGCGGTCGAGTCGCTGAAGCTGTGGTGGGTCAACGTCGAGGACAACGATCGCCGCAAGCCCTTCGCATCGTACCTGCGCCGCGTCCTCGAGTTCGGCTTCGAGCCGATCGCCCGCGGGGGCCTCGCCGTGCGACTCGCCGGCGATCGCAAGGAGTACGCGTTCACGGTCGAGCCCGACGCCGCGGGCATCCCGGCGGTGCATGCGACGATCGACCTCGACGACGGCAGCCGCATCGAGCGTTGTCGCTGCCAACGCGGACGGCTGCTCGCGCGCCGCGTCCTCGGTGTGCCGATCGGGATCGCGAACCTCCGGGTGCGGTGTACCGACACCGCCGGCGTCGCACGCGACGGGGCGGTGGTGTTCCGCGAGGTGGCGAAGGGGCCGGCGTACACGCCGGAGCCTGCTTCGGACACGCGAAGCGACTGATGCCCCCTCGCGAATATCGCCGCGCCTTCGGGCGTCGTCGCGGCGTGCAACGCCTGCAACGTCTCCTGCGCGGCTCGGCTCCGCTCTCGCTCGTAGCGATCGTCGTCGGTGTCGTGGCTGCGTGGACGCCCTCGGTCGCGCAGGCGTGTGCCTGCTGCGCCGAGCCGGGGATGCGCATCGAGGGCGCGCACGCGATCGACGAGTACACCCGCGGCGAGCTCGCTCGGCTGCGCTTCGGCGAGCGCGCCCGGCTGCAGCTCGGCGCCGCGGAGTTCGAGACCGTCCGCGGCATCGAGCAGCCGGACCTCGAGTACTCGATCGCCGCGGACGTCACGGAGTCGGCGATCACCCTGTCGTTCACTGCGGCCGACGGCCGCACCGGCACGATCACGGTCCCCATCGGCACGCGCGTCCACGAGTTCTTCGTCGACACCCGCGGCGGTGCCCCCGACACCGAGACCGTGCTGTACAAGGAGTGGACGCTGCGCGGGCGCGCCAAGACCACGGGCATCTTCGCCGCGGCGTCCAAGGCGGGGCGGCCCCGCCTGCGCCTCATCGTCCACGGCAGCGGCAACGCGTGCACCGACGCCAGCCAGTTCGCCCACTGGACGCTCGAGGTGTCGGGCACGAACGCCGACTTCACCTTGTTGGGTGACCTCGCGCCTGCGGCCGAGCTCGCGGCGCCGTAGCCCGCGGCGTTCAGCGACCGTGCCAATACGCAGGCCGCCGCTTCTGATGAGCGACCGCGACGACCTCGATGGAGCCCGCTCGAATGCGGAAGAAGATCGAGAAGGGGAAGCCGCGGACGAGCTTCACGCGATACGCACGATCCGCGCGCCAGTACGGCGCCGCCTCTGGCTGGAGCGCGATCCTTCGCAGAGCAGCATCGACGAGCGCGACGAACTCCGCACCGAGCCCCCTGGATTTCTCGTCGTACCAGAGCGCGGCGGTTCGGAGCTCCGCTCGCGCCTCGGGCAGGACCCGGACTCTCATCGGGCGCGAAGCTCGGCGAGCAGGCCGTCTCGCACGTCCGACCACTCCGCCGCCGGGGAATCGGCGTCGTCCGCAGCCTTCGCGCGCCGATCCAACTCGGACAGCCACGCCGAATCCCAGTCCGCGTCCGGCTCCGCCGAGTCATCGAGACTCGCGAGCAACGCCGTGGCAATCTCTACGCGATCGAGTTCCGGAAGGTCGAGCACCTCGCCGAGGAGCCTCTGGGCAGCGCTGCTCATTGGTAGACCCTACCTTCCTTCTCTCTTGGATTGAATTCCGGTAGGGCCCCCGTTCAAACCGTGCGTGCGAATTTCCCGCACACGGCTTACCGGTGGTCTCTCGGTGTCGCGGTACTGCACG
>JBIJCC010000122.1:0-31401 GCA_044344875.1 Nannocystaceae bacterium | reverse complement strand
ACCTCCTACGCAGCGTCAAGGGCTCGAAGGTCGGTATCAAGGGCCGCCGGCTCGAGGCTGGATGGAGCGAAGAGTTCCTCATGAAAGTGCTCGCGGCCCATGCGAATTAGATGCAATCGCCCTGGGTTCGGGCCCCGGCCCGATCCGACGACTGGGTCGATGCCGGCGCAGCCCGTTGGGCAGTTCAGGGGTTTAGCCCGTGCTCCCGTTCGGCCCGTTCGGCCCGAGCGCGAACTTCCTTGGCGACCCGCTCGAGGAGAGGCAGGAATACGTTTGGGGCGGGCTCCCCGTTGACGAAGACAGCTGGGGTGAAGTCGATGCGCCCCTTCTCGGCGAGGTCGAGGTCGACGTCGACTGCGGCGCGGTGCCGTCGCTCGGTTCTCGCCGCATGAAAGGCGACCATATCCAGTCCCGCGACCTCGGCGGCACGAGTGATTTTCCCGTCGTCGAGCGGCAATTCCTGGGCCACGAGTCCTTCGACGAACGGCCAGAAACGCCCCTGCGCATTCGCCTCGAGCGAGGCTTCAGATGCAGCACGAGCAGAGGGATGTAGCTCCTCGAGCGGCAGTTGGCGGAACTCGGCGCGGACGTGCGGTGTCAACCAGGATACGATCTTCTCGATTTCGGGCATCGAGTTGACGCAACTCCCGCACTCGAAGTCGACGAATGCCGTGAGCACGACCGGGGCTGCTTGGGGGCCAAGGGAAGGCAGGGGGGTACTCGCCGTTGCAGGGTAGAGGATGACATCTTCCTCGTCCTCGGCTGGCGCACTGCCGTCGAGCGCGCGAGCGCGTTCGACGAGCCGAGCGCGTTCGTCTTCCCCCAATGCAGCGCATTCGAACACGGTCAGCCTGCTGATCTCGTCCATGACTCCATTCTCACATTGCGCGGGTGTCAAGCCATCGCAGTCGGCAACTCTGATTCGATCGCAGTTCGCGCGAGTCTCGGTGACCGTTGCCTGGACGGCTTCGATGTCCGCGAGCGCATCGATGCACATCTTCTCCCCTGTGAGCTTGAGTGTATCGACCAGAGATGCGCACGACTGTTTGTCGAGCAGCGGGCAGATGGACTCGACGTATGCTGCACAGGGCGGTGTTCTCGTCGCGGTCGAGTCGGTGCTCGTGCATCCGAGTACGCTCAGGGTGGCGAGAAGCCATAGCTCCTCGATTTTCAACGCTCTCCCCTTTGCCCGTCGAGACTCGACGCTGCAGCTTGGATTGTCCGGCGGATCTCTTCCGTTTCGTTGATTCGCGTCTCCTGAACCCCGTTGACGAAGAGCGCTGGCCCGGTCACGCCGAAGATGCGCGCTAGTTCCAGACTCGACTCCAGGTTCTCCATCGGCACACCTGACGAAAGCTCTTCCGACCCCTGCTTGCCGATTCCGGACAGCAACACTGCGTGGACTGCGCGGAACGTCCCACTCGCCTGCGACGCCATCGCCACTGCGGCCGCTTGCCTCGACTCTGGACTGGAGCCCGGCATCGGAACCACGATGATCTCCGCCTCGTTCGAGTCGCGTGAGCCTGCGAGGCCTATGAGGGCCTGGCCGAGGCCGGATCCAGCGTGATCGTAGGGGAGAAACATGACCGCGGTCGTCCGAGCGTTCGGACTTCCTACGCGAGGTCCCTTCCATTCCGCCAACCGTGCCCAGGCATCCTCGCCGACGACGAGGGGCTCGGGGTGGGCCGCTTGGAGTTCCCGGACGATCTGTGCTCGCTCCTCCTGGAGCCCCGCGCATTGCACGAGGGAGAGTTGTTTCGACTCGAGCTTTCGCTTGAAAGCGTCGCATCCCACAGCCGTGAGTTCTTCGCAGATCGAGTTGACGGTCGAGTCGCACTTCTCGCGATAGTGCGCCGCGCGCCGCACGAGACGATCTCGGTCCGTCAGCGAAGCGCGGCAGGCCGAAGGAGGCAGCGCAGGCGCTGCGGTGGAAGCGTCCTGGCATAGGCCTTCGTCGACCTCACAGAGGATTGCGGCAAGCGAGACGCAGTCAGCAGGGGTGGCGGGGTCGGCGGCGGGGGAAGGCGGCTCGCGCGCACAGGCGCAGAGGAGCGCCGCGACGAGCGCGGCTGGCGTCTTTCGGCAGCATCTCTCGGCCCCCATCACCGTACAGATGGTCTTCGGTGCGCTCCCGTCCAACTCGTACGCCGATCAGCCCGACTTTTTTTTCCGCGCGATGCCGCGGGCTCTGGTCTGCACCTGCAGCTCCGTCCCGGCAGCCGACCGTGCTCCGCAAGGTGCGGCCTCACCCGGGCGGCAGATCGCTGATCGGTCGCACGACCCCCGCGGAGAAATCCGGCGCGACGACGGAGCTCGCCACGAAGGACGTGCCCCGCGACAGCGCCATCACGACGTCGAGGCGGTCGAGTTCGCCGATGAGCGCGAGGTCGGCCCGGCGATCGAGATCGAAGTAGCCGACGATCGGGCGGGCACCTTGCGCGGCCCGCTGGGGGAAGTCGGCGACGGGGCTGTTGTGCACGGTGAACGTGCCGTTGCAGCCCGACCGTGCCACCGGGATCGTGGTCCACCACGAGCCACCGGTGGCGGCGAGATCGGTGCAGCCGTCGCCGTCGAAGTCGGCGGCGAGGGTCGACACGCCGCTGACGCTGGTCCAGCTCGGGAAGTCGGCCACCGCGTGGTTGGTGACGGCGAACGAACCGTCGCGCATCGACCTCGCGACCGGAATGGTCGTCCACCACGATGGGCCGGTCAGCGCGAGATCGGAGTCGCCGTCACCGTCGAAGTCCCCGGCATGGACGACCGCTTCGGGCTCGCTGGCCCAGCTGGCGAAGCCTGCGATCGCGAGGTTGCGTACGTCCCAGGTCCCGCCGCCCCGGGAGTAGGCGATGGGCACCGAGCTCCAGCCCACGCCGCCGACCAGCGCGATGTCGGTCAACCCGTCGGCGTCGAAGTCGCCCGGCGCAATCCGTACCCCCGGTTGGGCCGACCACGCCGCGAAGGCCCCGCTGCCACGGTTGGTCACCGTCGCGGGCATCGAGTTCTCCGAAGGCGCCGGCCCGAACAGCACCGGGGTCGTGGCCCACCATCCGACCCCGAGCAGCGCCACGTCGACGCGCGGGTTCGCGTCGAAGCGACCCACCACGGGCACCGCGTCGTGCGTGGTGCGGCTCCAGTTCAGGAACTCCGTCGCCGAAACGGACGTGCGCGGCCCGGTCGACCCGGTCGCCGAGAACTGCCCGAAGTCCCATAGTGCCCCGTACTCGACGGCGCCGCGGCCCGTGAAGTCGCCCCACGCCGCGTCTCGTTCATCCAGTGCACCGGTCCCTGGCGTGCTGGCCGTGAGCGTGCCGCCGCCGGTCGTTCGCGCACAGACGAGGGTCGTCCCGACGCGCGCGACCAGATCGGAGTAGCGATCACCGTCGCAGTCGTACAGCGTGCCGATCTCGAGCACGCCGTCGGCGTTGCGATCGACGGGGGCGTGCTCGACCCGCTTGGGCGGTCCGTACAACCGCCGCACCGCCTGCTGGTCGAGCACGGTGGGCTGGACCAGACCGTCGGCGCTGCCGGGGCAGGCGTAGTGCTGCATCACCGAGTAGCGATCGTAGGGGCCCAGCGCGGCCCAGGGGCCGACGCCATCGCTGCATCCACCTCCCTCGGGCCGTACGTTCTCGTGGCGCAACCCGAGGACGTGGCCGAGCGCATGGGTGACGAGGGACCGTGTGGTCACGGTGCGCGGTGAGAGCACCCACTGGAACGGGTTCATCCAGATCGTCCGCACCTCGGCCGGCGCCGACGGGAAGAACGAAACGACCCCCGGACCCCCATCCCACGGCCGCACGGCGAACGTCACCAGCGGGTTGCCTGCGACGCAGTCGGCGTCGGCGGCGGGCACGTACACGAAGTCGACGTGGGCCACGCGTTCCCAGTGCCGCGCGGCGTTCTCCATCAACGTCCGCGCGCTGGGGTGGTGATAGCTCGGTTCGTACTCGTCGCTCACACAGTAGCGAAGCGCGAGCTCTTGTCCCGCCGACCAGCGCAGCACCGCTCCGCCCGACGGGGTCCCCGTCGCGCGGAAGGGGTCTGCGGTCGTGTGGTCGGTCTCCCAGCGCGCGAGGAGCTCGGCCTCGTCGACCGCCAGATCCCCTTCGACGACCAGGATCTCCTCGCCGCCTGGGGTCTCGATGGCATGCGCGTCGCGGAACGCCTCCCACGCGGCGTCCTGCGTGGTCGCGGCTTCGCAGGCGAGCGCGCACAGAATCGGGGGCAAGGTGACGGTGAGGCGATGCGACATGCCGCAGCCAGTGGCGCCTCGTCGTCGCTGCGTTCCCGACCACGCCCGGGACGTCGACCCGACGTGCCGGGATCCAGTCGCGCCTATCCGTGTCTTGCCACCAGCGCGAGGATGTCCGCGCCGAACCGCTCGATCTTCGCCGGCCCCAGGCCCGGGACCTTCGCCAGCGCAGCGCGGGTCTTTGGCTTGGCGCGATCGATCGCGAGGATCACCCGCTTCGCGAAGACCATGTAGACCTTCCACCGCAGCGTCCGCGCCGTCTTGCGCCGGTAGTCGTCGAGGGCGCGCAGGAGCGGGCTGACGCCGCGCGACGTGGGCTTCGCGGTGGCCGTGCGCGTGCGTCCGCGCGGCGCCGAGCGCTCGGCGCCCGACTCGACCGCCTTGCCCGCGAGCCACACGGTGGGGAACTTGCGGCCCTGACGGACTACGATCCCCTCGCGCATCATCGCGTCGATGGTCGCGACGATCGACGCCTCGTCGTGCTCGGACAGCGTGCCGTACTCGGGGAGCTGCAGCAGGCCACCGCGCGCGAGCGACTTGGCGCGGCTTCCGTGCAGCGCCCGCGCGAGCGAGGTCTTGCCCACCGGCCGGCGCAAGCGGCCGAGCGCCTCTGCGATCGTGTCCCGCACCGCGCGGCCGAGCGCCTCGACCTCGGGCGCCGGCGCCTCGGCCCGGGCCACCGCGTCGCGCACGGCCTCGACGTCGACGCAGCAATCGCACCGCTCGCATCGCGGGTGGTCGTAGGTGCCGGTGAAGTGCTCGCACAGCAGCTGCTGACGGCAACGCGAGGATCGGGCGTACTGCTCGATGGTCTCGAGCGCCTGCTCGCGTCGCGCCTCGATCTCGACGCTCGCGCCCGGGTTCGACAGCCGCATCTGCGTCGCGAGATCGTCCTCGCCGAAGAACATCAGGCAGCGCCCCGGCAGCCCGTCGCGGCCCGCACGGCCGGCCTCCTGGTAGTAGGCCTCGAGGCTGCCCGGGGTCTGGAAGTGCACGATGAGCCGCACATCCGGGAAGTCGATGCCCATGCCGAACGCGTTGGTCGCGACGAGGATCGGCGCGCGCCCCTGGCCGAAGGCGCGATGGGCCCGCTCGCGTGCGAGCTGGGTGCGACCGGCGTGGTAGTAGCCCGCCGCGAAGCCGTTGGTCTTCAGCTGCGCGGCCACCCACTCGGTCACCTTGCGGGTGCTGCAATAGATGATGGCGCGGCCGTGCGACAGCGTGCGACCGCGCAGGCCCGCGGTCTCGAGCGCCTCGCACAGCGCCCGCAGCCGCGCGTCGCGACGGCCGGGCTGCACGACGACGAACGCGAGGTTCGGCCGGCGGAAATCCCCACGCACGATGACCGGCGTCCGCAGCTCGAGCCGCGTCGCGATCTCCTCCATCACCCGCGGCGTCGCGGTGGCCGTCAGCGCGAGCATCGGCGCGTCGATGCGATCGCGCAGCTCGTGCAGGCGCAGGTAGTCGGGCCGGAAGTCGTGGCCCCACTGGCTCACGCAGTGGGCCTCGTCGACGGCGATCATCGCGATGCGACTGCGCTCGAGGACGCGGCGGAAGCTGGCTTTGCCTGCGCGCTCGGGCGACACGTAGACCAGCGCGAGCTCGCCCGAGACGAGCTTCGCCTCGGTCTCACGCTGCGCGTCGTCGTCCTGGTGGCTGTCGAGGGAGCCGGCCCGGACCCCGCGGCCGCACAGCGCCGCGACCTGGTCGTGCATCAACGCGATGAGCGGGGAGATCACGACCGTCGCGCCCGCGCCGCGGCGGTGGGCGAGGACCGCCGGGACCTGGTAGCAGATCGATTTGCCCGACCCGGTCGGGAGCAGCACCACCGCGTCCCGACCCTCGACGGCGGCGGCGACCGCCTCGCGCTGGCCCTCGCGGAAGTCCGGGTACCCGAACACCTCGAGGAGCACGGCGCGGGCGTCGTCGGGGCGGACCTCGGCCGGGGCCGCGGCGGTCTTGGCTCGGCGGGACGAACTCACGCGGCTCGACGGGCGAGGGCGGGGCGGCGGGGCGGCTCGGCCATCGGGGCCAGCTCGAACTCGGGGAGGCCCGCGGCGACCATCAGCCCGGCCATGGTCAGGCCGAGGCGATCGGCCTGCAAGAGCCCGCGCGTCCGCAGCCACCCCAGGAGGTCCGTGATCCGGCGGGGGTCGTGCCCGGTGAGGCGCGCCAGGGTCCGCGGGTCGGGGTGGACGTCGGCGTCGGCGAGGTCGAAGAGGGCCCGGAGCAGGTCGAGGGCGTCGTTTCGAGGCGCAGCGCGATTCATGACTGCAGATTCGGACAGCACTGCCCCGATGTCCAACTTCTGACGAAATGTTCAGGGAGACAGTGTGCGCAGTGCGCCGCTTTGGGACACGTCCCGTCAGGGACGCGCGATGCGGCGCGCCTCGAGCAGGGCATCGACCAGCTTCGCCACCGCGCCGGCCTCGGTCCGCAGCGCCGCGAGCTTCGGTGAGGCGGGTCGATCGTCGAGGCCCCGCGTCACGCGATCGACCAGACCCTTCGCCCGCTCGAGGTCGACCGCGAGGAGGGTCCGGGCCAGGTCGAGCCGGGCCTCGTCGGCTGACGCGGCGGCGGGGCCGTGCCGCTCTTCGATCTGCAGCTGCGCCTCGAAGGCCTCGCGTGCCACCGCGGTGTCGCCGAGTCGCGCGGCACAGCGGCCGATCCCCGCGTAGTACGACGCGAGGGCCGGATCGTCGGGGGCCGCGGCGCGGCGCAGGGCCAGGCCCTCGCGGTACTGGGCCAGCGCCTCGGCGTCGGCCCGCGACTCGTACAGCGCCCGCGCGAGGTTGAAGTGGCCCGCCGCGATCGAGGGGTGCCCGGGATCGTTGCGCTCGCGGATCGCCAGCGATCGCCGCATCAGCGCGACGGCCTCGGCCGGCCGATCGCGGTGGGCCACCGCGATCGCGAGGTTCGACAGCGACGTCGCGACCGCCGGGTGGTGATCCCCGAGGACGCGCTCGAGGCCCGCGGTCGCCTGGGTGAGCAGCGCCTCGGCCTCGGCGGGGTCGTCCTCGCGCAGGGCGTTGGCGAGGTTGCCCATCGCGCGGAGCGTCGCGGGGTGATCGTCGCCGTAGAGCTCGCGCATCGCCGTGAGGGCGGCGCGGTGGTGGGTGAGGGCAAGCACGCGATCGCCGGCGCGCTTGGCCGCGACCCCGAGGGCGCCCTCGAGCTGCGCCCGCAGTAGAGGATCGGCGTCGATCGTCCGCAGCACCGCGCCGGCGTCGGCCCCCAGGGCGCGCGCCTCGGCGAAGCGCGCGGGATCCTGCCCGACGAGGAACACCAGGTGCGTGAGGGCCTGGGCCCGGGTCGCGTGATCGTCGGCGACCTCGGCCTGGGCGACCGCGGCCCGGAGCGTCTGCTCGCCGCGGGCCGGTTCGCCCGAGGCGAGCTCGTTCTGCCCGCGCACGAGCAGGGCCGCGGCCTCGAGGGCGGGGTCGTCGAGCTCGCCTGCGTTGTGGACCACCGCGTCGGCCTGGGCGATCGCATCGTCGTAGTGTCCGACGGCCCCGGCCGCACCCGCCCGACCGAGGGTCGTCCGGGCCTGCGCCGCCCGGTCGCGCGACGCGTCGTCGGGGGCCTCGCGGTACGCGGCCAGCCGCCGTGGATCGGCGCACACCTGGGGATCGGGCAGGCGCGCCGCGGCGTCGACCGCCTGCAGGGCGATGCCGATGTCGGCCTGACCGAGCAACTCGGTGAGCGCGCCGAGCTCGGCGACGCGCGCGTCGAGGCAGCGCGCGCGCCGGGGATCCGCGCGGTCGCGGCCGGCCACCGCGGCCGCGCAGGCGTCTCCAGCCGCCGTCACCCAGCGCGCGGCCGCATCGTCGAGCAGCACCGCGGTGCTCTCCCAGGTGCGCTCGGCGAAGGGCGCTCCCGTGGCCGTGATCGCGTCGTGCACCCGGGCCCGCGCCGCATCGTCCCAGACGCCGACGAGCGGGGCATCCACCGCGTCGCACCGATGCCCGGTGTCGTCGCGGACCGCCCACCACGTCGCCGCGCTCGCGAGGATGGCCACGGAGGTGACCGCGCCGACCCGTCGCCACCGCCGGGCCGGATCGCGACGCAGCGCCGCGAGGAGGTCGGCCATCGCGGGGAAACGCTCGCTCGGATCGCGGGAGAGTCCCCGGCGTAGGGCCGCGTCGACCCAGCGCGGAAGACGGACGTCCCCGGCCGCACCGACGATGGGCCCCGTGGTCACGGCGCGCGCCAGGTCGGGGATCGTCGTCGCGCGGAACGGCCGGCTGCCGTACAGCGCCTCGAACAGCGCCACGCAGAACGAGAACTGATCCGAGCGCGCGTCGGCGGGTCGGCCGAGCCACTGCTCCGGGGACATGTACGCCGGCGTGCCCATCAGGGCGCCGGTCCGCGTCAGCGTGCCCTCGGGCCCCGGCTTCGGTGGTGCGGCAGCGTCATCGATCAGCGCCTCGGCGGCCGAGCGCGCGAGGCCGAAGTCGACGACGCGCACCCGCCCGTCGTCGCCGACCAGGACGTTGTCCGGCTTGAAGTCGCGGTGCACGACGCCCGCGGCGTGGGCCGCGGCCACCCCGGCGCCGGCGTCGAGGAACGCGGCGAGGATCTCCCGCTATGTCCGCTTCGTCGCCGCCAGCCACTGACCCAGCGTCGTGCCCTCGACGAACTCCATCGCGATGAACACCTGCTCGCCCAGGGACCCGACCTCGTGCACCGCGATCACGTGGGGGTGGTTGATCCGCGCCATGGCCTGGGCCTCGCGGAGCAGGCGGGCGTGTCCCACGGTCCCGGCGGCACCCTCGAGATCGGGGCGCAGGACCTTGATGGCGACCTTCCGTGCGAGCTCGGGGTCCCACGCGGCCCACACCACCCCCATGCCACCGCCGCCGAGGCGTTCGTCGACGCGGAAGCGGCCGATCTGCGTCGGCGCCTCGTCGGCGATCGCCCCGCCGTCGGTCGGGGCGGTGCGACCCTGGGTCGCGACGCTCGCGGCCGATGCGGGCGGCTCGTCGCCGAACAACCGCGCGAATGCCCGGGCCCGGATCGCATCGCGCCCTGCGACGACCGGCGGCGCGCCGAAGGCCGCGGGTCCGCCGGCGTCGGCTCCGCCCGCGGCGGGCTGGTGCCCCGCGGTGGCCGGCGGATCCGGGGGCGTGGGCGCCGTCAAAGCCCGCCGATCATGCCCGAGCGTCGCCGCCCCGCCAAACCCGAGCGCCACCCCGATTCGCGTGGGCTGCTACTGTTGGGGCGCAGCATGGCCACCGACATCGAGCTCCTCGAGTCATGGCGCGGCGGGGACCGCACCGCGGGCAGCGAGCTGTTCGAGCGGCATTTCGACGCGATCTGCCGGTTCTTCGCCAACAAGGTCGACCGCGACGTCGACGACCTGGTCCAGCGCACGTTCATCGCGTGCGTCGAGGGCAAGGAGCGCTTCCGCGGACACTCGAGTTTCCGAACCTACCTCTTCGGCGTCGCCCACAACGTCCTGCGATCGACGCTGCGCACTCGCAAGCGAGAGAGCGATCGTCTCGACTTCGGGATGACGTCGGTCTTCGACCTCGGACTGGCACCGACGACGTTGCTGGCCGCCGGTCAGGAGCAGGCGTTGATGCTCCAGGCGTTGCGGCGCATCCCGATCGAGTACCAACTCGTGCTCGAGCTCTACTATTGGGAGGACATGGAGGCCTCGGAGCTGGCCGAGGTCCTCGAGCTACCCGAAGGCACCGTGCGCAGCCGGATCCGCCGGGCCAAGCAGCTGCTCGAGGAGCAGCTCCGCTGCGTGTCGGACTCCGACGCGCTGTTGAAGAGCACGATGAGCGACCTCGACGGTTGGGCGCGATCACTGCGCGCCAAGGTGAAGCTCGATGCGCCGCCCGCCACGTGATCGTCGCGACGACGCGTGGAGCTGCGACGACGCGAACGACGACGCGTCGAACTTGTCGAGTGCAACGCATCGTGCTAGTTGCGAGACGTCGGTTCGAAGATGTTCGCGGTCTTCAAGTTCGTGATGTACACGGGAGTTGTCATGGGCCTCGCCGGCTTCGCGATGCCATACCTGCACGAGGTCTCGGCGATCGCGTCGCTACCTCCGATCACGAAGAACGTCCTGTCGTTCGGCGGCCTGGCGCTCATCGTCATCGGCCTCATCGGTCGCACGGCGACGCGACCCAGCGACGACGGGTTCTGATCTTCGGCCGCGCTGCGGCGGCCCCTACTTCTGGAAGCCGCGCATGAAGCTCGTCACGAACGACTGCACGAACTCGTCCTGACTCCGCACGGGGAACGCCGGGTGGGTCTCGCTGATGCGGCCGCCCAGGATCAGTGTGGCCAGCCCATGGTTGGCCGCCCACATCAGGAACGGCGCGGTCATCACATCGACGTCCGGCCGGAAGCGGCCCTCGGCGACGGCCTCGTGGAAGCATCGCGCGGTCCGGGCGTTGGGCGCCATGAGCCGGGTGCGCTCCTGGTCGGTGAAGCTGTTCCAGTCGAGCTCCTCCTCCTGGAAGAGCAGCCGATACAGCCACGGGTTGTCGCGGGCGAAGCCGACGTACCGGACCGACTCCTCGCAGAGACGCTCGACGGGATCGGAGAGCAGATGTGCAGGCTCGAGGTGGGCGGCGAGGAGGTCCGCGCCCCAGAAGCGCAGCGCGCGGAGGATCGCAGGCTTGCCGTCGTAGTGATGGTAGAGGGCCGTGACGCTCACGCCGAGGCGGCCGGCGATGGCGCGCATCGTCAGGCCGTCTTCGCCGAGCTCGGTACCGAGTTCGAGGCTCGCGCGCAGGATCGCGTCGCGAACGTCGGGCCGAGCTCGGTCCTCGAGTGGCGCAGGTCCGTCCGTGGTGTCCACGGATCGACCGTACACCAATTGGGGAGGGCTCGCCGTGAGTCGAGGGCGTTCGCGGCGCAGGTCCGTCGGGCCGGTTGGCATCTGCTATACCGGAGCGACGGAATCCCGATGCTCCTGGCGACCCTGTCGGATCGATGGCCGTTCTGGGCCGGTGGACTGGCCATCGGAACGTTCGTTCTCGTGCTGTTGCTGGCGACGCGCAATCTTCTCGGCGTGTCGAGTGGGTTTGCCGATGCCTGTGCGGCGCCGTTCGACCCCAAGCTCCGCCGGTCCTGGCGCCTGCCCTTCCTGCTCGGAATCGTCGTGGGCGGCTTCGTGGCCGCCGTGGTCGCGGGGTCGTTCTCGCCCACGTGGTCGATGGGTCTCTTCGACACCAGCATCACCGATGCCTTCGTCCCCAAGGCGCTGCTGTTCCTCGGCGGTGGCATCCTCCTCGGTTTCGGATCCCGCCTCGCCAACGGGTGCACCTCTGGCCACGGGATCGTCGGGACCGCACTGCTGGCGAAGTCGTCGTGGATCGCGACCGCCGCCTTCATGATCACCGGCTTCGTCGTCACTCAGGTCCTGCTCGGAGGTGCGCGATGAGCCGAGCGACCGCCACGATGTTCGGCTTCGGCGCGATCTTCGGCTACGTGCTGCAGCGCGTCGGTGCCACCGACTACGACGCCATCGCGAAGATGTTCCTGCTCGAGGATCTCCACCTCGCGGGCGTGATCGGCGTGGCGATGCTGGTCGCCGGCGTCGGTCTCGGGTGGATCCGTCGCGCGCGCACCGGCGTGCTGGCGCGCTACGCCAGCGCGGTGCAGCCCAAGCCGATGAAGCCGGGCCTCGTCCTCGGCGCGATCCTCTTCGGCGCCGGCTGGGCGCTGACCGGCACCTGCCCCGGCACCGGGCTCGCGCAGCTCGGCGAGGGCAAGCTCATGGCCCTGTTCACCGTGCTCGGCATGTTCATCGGCGCCGGCGCCTACCTGCGCGTCGGGCCCGGCCTCGAGGCCTGGCTGCGCCGACGCTGAGGCCCGCGTCATGTCGCCTGCGATCGCGCACGCGGTGCCCTTGGCGCCGCTCACGACCCTCGGGCTCGGCGGCGCGGCGGAGCACTTCGTCGAGGTCGAGGATCTCCCGACGCTGCGCGACGCGATCGCGTGGGCCGATGCTCGCCGCGCGCCGGTGCATGTCCTGGGCGGCGGGTCCAACGTCGTCGTCGCCGACGCCGGCGTGCCGGGCCTCGTCGTCCGCATGGCGATCCGCGGGCTCGAGCACGAGCGGGGCGAGGGCGACGCGCTGCTCGTGCGCGCCGCCGCGGGCGAGGCCTGGGACGACGTCGTGTGCGACGCGATCGCCCACGACGCGACCGGCATCGAGTGCCTGTCCGGGATCCCCGGCTCGGTCGGCGCAACGCCGATCCAGAACGTCGGGGCCTACGGCCAGGAGGTCGCGGAGGTCATCACGCGGGTTCGCGCCCTCGACCGCGTCACCGGCGAGCTGGTGTGGATCGAGCGCGGTGCCTGCGGCTTCGGTTATCGCACCTCGGCGTTCAAGCGCGCGCCGGATCGGCACATCGTCGTCGAGGTCGAGTACGCGCTGCGCCGCGGCGCGCCACCTTCGGTCCGCTACGCCGAGCTCGCGCGGGCCCTCGGCGATCGCCCGGCCATGCTCGCCGAGGTCCGCGAGGCCGTGCTGACCCTCCGCCGCAGCAAGTCGATGGTCCTCGATGCCGCGGACGAGAACCGCCGCAGCGTCGGATCGTTCTTCACCAACCCGATCGTGGACGCGGCCGTCGCCGCCGAGGTCGTGCGCCGCGCCGCCGAGACCGTGCCGGGCGAGGGCGTGCCGAGCTGGCCTGCGCCCGACGGCCGGGTGAAGCTCGCGGCGGCGTGGCTCATCGAGCGCAGCGGCACGCGCCGCGGCGAGCGGTCGGGCGCGGTCGGGGTGTCGAGCCGGCACAGCCTCGCGCTGGTGCACCACGGCGGTGGCACGACGGGCGAGCTGCTCGCCCTCGCCGATCGGATCGCCGGCCGCGTGCACGCGGTCTTCGGCGTCACGCTCGAGCAGGAGCCAGTGCGCCTGGGCTGAGGCCGCCTCACCCGAAGGCGAGGTACACGATGAGCCCGCCGATGCCCGCGAGCGCGACGGCGCCGAGGGCCAGCGCCGCGGGGGAGATGCCGTGGGGCGCGGCGTGCTCGGCGTCGCTCAGCGAGGACGCGGCCTGGGACGTCGGGGGCTTCCGCTCGGCCTTGCCCTCGTTGCGCAGCGCCGACGCGAACTCGGCCATGCTGGTGAAGCGCCGATCCGGCGCCTTCGCCATCGCCCGTGCGACGACCTGATCCAACCACTCGGGCACGTCGGACACCAGCAGGCTCGGGGGCCGCGGGGTCTCGTTGAGGTGCTTGTAGATGATGTCGTACTCGTTCTTGCCCGAGAACGGCGGCCGCCCGGTGAGCAGCGCGTAGCACGTCGCGCCCAGCGAATAGATGTCGGCGCGGTGATCGACATGGAGCCCCTGGGCCTGCTCGGGCGCCATGTAGTCGGGCGTGCCCATCACCACGCCGGTCTGCGTGACGATGCTGTCGGTCGGGTTGGCCAGGCGCGCGATGCCGAAGTCGAGGACCTTGATGAAGTCGTCGTCCCCGTCCTGCGGCACGCGGTAGAAGTTCGCCGGCTTCACGTCGCGGTGGATGATCCCGGTGTCGTGCGCGGCCTGCAGCGCATCGCACAGCTGCGCGACGATGTGCACGACGCGGGCCCACGGCAGGCGACCGGCCTTCTTCAGCAGCGTGCCGAGATCCTCGCCGCCCTCGAGGTACTCCATCACGAAGAACACCGCGCCCGAGGGCGTGGTGCCGAAGTCGGTGACGTCGACGATGTGCTTCGAGCCGACCTGGGTCGCAGCCCGGGCCTCGCGACGGAAGCGGCGCACGGCCTCGGGGAGCCGGCACAGCGCCGGTCGCATGACCTTGATCGCGTACTTCTTGCCGATCTCGGTGTGCTCCGCGAGGAACACCCAGCCCATCGCGCCCTCGCCGATCTTGCTGATCAGCTTGTAGCGATCGGCGAGCACCGAGCCGACGAGGAGATCGGCCATCGACCCGACCGGCGCCCGCGTGCGCGGCGGCTCGGTGGTCGGTGTGCGGCCCAGGCCCGGTGCGACGCGGCGGGGCTCGGGCGTGCGCGGCAAGGTCATGTCGGTGCCCGGCGACGCGCCCGACGGTTGGCCGGCGCCCGCGGGACGCGCCTGGTGTGCCGGATCGAGCGTGGGCTCGCGCGTATCGACCATGCCTGGGTCCATGGGTACCACGCTTCGCCGCGACGGACCACGGACCCGCCTGTGGCATCGATCGCGCGCGCACGACGATCGTTCAGCGTGGGGGCACGGCGATGCCGAGCGCGGCCAGCTGCGCCTCGGCACGCTCGGCCCATCCGCGGTTGGCCAGGGGGCTCGCGGGGGAGGGATGCAGGATGGTGCCCGTCGGGATGCCGCGCGGCCGGGCGATCGCGTCGGCGCGCGCCAGGGCGAAGGCACCGACGCCGACGACGAGTCGCGGGCGCAGCACGTCGAGCGAGGCGCCGAGCGCCGCGTCGCACGCCGAGTACAACGCCTCCCGCTCGCTGGCCGCGAGCTTGTCGGGCGTGCGGTTCTTGCCGCTCTCTTCGAGGAACGCCAGCGGGCAGTAGTTCATCACGAAGAACTCGGCGAAAAACTGCGCTGGCGTCCCGTAGCGCGCGCGCGCCCAGCCCCACAGCCGCGCGCCGCTCACCTCGGCGCGCGTGCACGCGAAGCCCTCGATCGGCCGCGCCGGATGTTCGTGCGCAGGACGATCGACGCGGGCCTCGAGCTCGAGCCAGTGCTTCACCGCATCGATCTCGCCGAACGGCACGCCGGTCTGGACCATGCCGAAGGGCCCGGGGTTCATGCCCAGCAGCACGACGCGCCCGGTGCCTTCGCCGAAACGCGTCAGGTACAGCTCGTGCGGCGCACGGGCGTAGCGCAGCGGGTTGTACACGTGGGTCACCGGGCTCGCGAACGACAGCGCATCGACGTCGCGCGCGAGCTTGCGGCTGATCTTGACCAGGTCCACGGCGGGGGAACCTAGCACCGTTGCCCCCGCCGGTGGGTCGGGTCCGTGCGTCCGTCGAACCTGCTGCGGGC
Organism: Nannocystaceae bacterium; assembly: GCA_044344875.1. Taxonomy (GTDB): domain Bacteria; phylum Myxococcota_A; class Polyangia; order Nannocystales; family Nannocystaceae; genus Xiheibacterium. The sequence goes on along the minus strand of JBIJCC010000122.1, from coordinate 16,182 downwards.
TCAGCCCTCGGGGACGCAGTCGTACGCGGCGTGCACGGTGCCGGCCGCGACGAAGTCGTCGCAGGCGGCGTTGCACAGCTCGATCGCGCCGCCGTCGGCGTAGCGCCAGCCGTCGCCGTCGCAGTCCGGCGTGTACGCCAGCGCGGCGCCGTCGATGCTCAGGTGCACGCGCTCGGGGGTGCCGGGGAGATCCTCGAGCGACAGCGTGCACTGGATGCGCGAGGTGATCGCGCCCAGGGCGTCGAAGAGCTGCCCCTGGTCGCGGGCGTCGAAGAACGGGGTCTCGCCGGGGTTGGCGACGCCGCCCGCGAGCGCGACCTCGGCGAGGCGATCGTGCGGGTTGGCCTCGGGCACCGAGACCCAGCCGTCGATGATGTCGATGCCGACGACGTAGGTCGGGATGCCGTCTGTGGCGAGCGACGCGACCAGCGGCGCGAGATCCTCGTCGTATCGCGTGAACGTCTGGTCGGCCGGCGCGTCGGCGCTGCAGTTCGCGGCGCCATCGGTGACGAGGATGATCGCCCGCGGCGCGTCGCCCTCCAGCGCGCGGAGGGCCGCGGCCGCGGTGGTGATGCCGGCCGAGGTCGGGGTGCCGCCCCAGATCTCGAGCGAGTCGGCGCTGGGCATCGCGTCGAGGATCGCGTCGCCGTTGTCGGTCGCGATCGCCACATCGAGGGCATCGGGCACCTCGCACGCGGTCGCGGCGTCGTTGTCGGTGAGCGTGCGGCTGGGGAACAGCACGGCGCCGAGCTCCATCGTGCCGTCGACGTCGGCCACGAGGCCCGCGACGGTCTCGTGCAGGCTCGACCAGCGCGTGGTCGCGGCCGTCGCCGGATCGCCGTCGTGGTCCCAGGTCGAGCTGACCATGCTGTGCGACTTGTCGAGGACGAGCACGGCCCGCGGCGCGACGGCGACGACCGAGAACTCGGCGTCACCGCAGCCCAGGACGTCCTCGCCCGTGGAGCTGCCGTCGTCGCTGCTGCTGCTGCTGTCGTCGTGGCCGATGGAGACGATGCCGATGCCCGGGTCGGTGTCGGTGTCGGTGTCGGTGTCGATCGGGGAGCTCACTTCACAACCGACGAGCGCGGCCGCGACGCCGACCGAGCACATCAACGCACGACGCGACGTGATCGAACGGTTGTTGGACTTCGCCATGGTGAACGCTTCGACGGGCGCGATCGTGGCGATGTTCTCCGGCGGTCGTCGCGGCGCGTCGTGGCGAAACGCCGCGCGTCACGACGACACGGTCGCGACTCGCGGCACAGCGGCCTACAGCAGGGCCAGCTGCGGCGAAGCGAGGCGCTCGAGCGCCGCCCGCTCCACCTCGTCGAGCCAGCCGTCGCGCGCATCGGCGTCGAGGCGCAGCGCCGGCAGCTCGCGGCGATCGAGCTCGCGGAGCAATCGATCGGCGACCGCGCGCTGGAAGCCGGGATCGGTGGCGCGCAGACCGTCGGGGTTGGGCGCGCCGGTGATCGGCACGGTCACCAGCAGATCGTAGGTCGACATCCACGACTCGACCAAGGTCTCGAGCGCGGGTTGACGTCCCGATGCGAGCAGCAGGTACACGTAGTTGTCGAGCACGCTGCGGTCGCACAGCACGACTGGATAGCGCGCCGCGGCGACGAGCTCCTCGGCGAGCTGCGTGTGGAGGATCCACGCCTGCGAGGCGAGGCCGGTGTCCTGGTTGATCGGCAACGGGCAGCGGCGCGCGACCTCGTGGACGATGTCGAGGACGACGTCGCGGGCCTTGAGCCGCGCGGCCAGCCCGTAGCACAGCGTGGTCTTGCCCACGCCGTGGGTTCCGATGAACGCGATCTTCAGGCGCGCCGAGTCGACCACGACCGCGATTGTAGTGGTCCGCCCCGCGGGCCCTGCGGGGTTTTTCGCCCGAGATCCCCCCGAAGGGCGCGAGAATTCACGCAGCTCCGGCGAATTCAGCGCGAGAACGGGACTAGACCACCCCACGGGGCCCTGCGTATGCTCCGCGCGGTGTCCGTCCTCCGCTACGTCGGCACGGTCGTGTTCTCCATCTGGATGTGGTCCACGGGCTTCTCGTGGATGCTTCTCGGAGCGACGCTGACGTTCGTCCTGCTCGCGATGGGGTTCCCCTACCAGCGCGTGCACGGCTGGGTCACCGCGCCGCTGTTCGTGCACGTGCCGCGGGTGTTCGCGTTGGTCCGCCTGCGCGTCCACTACCACCCGCGGTTCGATCCGAACCGGCGCAGCGTCTTCGCCCAGAACCACGTCAACCTGATGGACGGGCACGTGGCTTCGGCGGCGATCCCCCACGCGTTCTCGGGCCTGATGAACGCGTGGCAGTTCTACATCCCGATCTACGGCTGGCTGATGTACCTCTCCAAGGGCATCGGCGTGCACCGCAACGGTCGCGAGCGCCTGGTCAAGGAACTCTCCGACGCCGCGATCGAGCGCAAGCGCATCGGCATGTCGATCCTCACCTTCCCGGAGGGCCATCGCACGCCCGACGGTCGCGTGCACGGGTTCCGCCGCGGCGTGTTCATGATGGCCCGCACCGCCGAGATGCCGATGGTGCCGATCGCCGTGCGCGGCTTCTTCGACGTCAATCGCAAGGGCAGCTTCCTCATCCACCCGCTGCGCGACGTCGACGTCTACGTCGGGCCGCAGTACGAGACCGCCGGACTCGACGACGCCCAGCTCGGCGAGCTCGCCGCCGAGCTCCAGCGCGTGGTCACCCACGGCGTCGAGCAGGGCGGCTGGCCCGAGTCGACCGGTGGCAGCGTTTCGGCTTCGGACGCGCCGACCCAGCAGCGCGCCGCCGCCGAGTAGCGCGCCGCCGCCGAGTAGCGCCTCACCAGCGCAGCACGCACGCGGCCCAGGTGAACCCGGTGCCGAAGGCGGTCGACACGATGATGTCGCCGTCCTTGATGCGGCCCTCGGTGCGGGCCTCGTGGAGCGCCACGGGGATCGTCGCGGCCGACATGTTCCCGTACTTGTGCAGCACCGAGTACATCTTGTCGCGCTCGATGCCGCAGCGCTCGCGCGCCGCCTCCATGATCCGCATGTTGGCCTGGTGTGGCACCATGAGCGCCACGTCGTCGGGGCCGACCTCGGCATCGCGCATCGCCTGGACGGCGGCGGTGCTCATCGCGACCACCGCGTGCTTGAACACGGTGTTGCCCTCCATGTGCACCGTGTGCGCGTGGGCATCGACGGTCTCGTGGGTCGCCGGCATCTGCGAGCCACCCGCGGGCTGATAGAGGATGGGGGCGAGGCTGCCGTCGGCGCCCCAGTTGGAGGCGAGCAGGCCCGAGCTGCCATCACCCGCGGTGACGATCGCCGCGCCGGCACCGTCGCCGAACAGCACACACGTGCCGCGGTCGCCCCAGTTGACGACCTTGCTCATGACCTCGCCGCCGACGACCGCGACGCGACGCATCGTGCCCGACGTGATGAGGGCGGTCGCGAGCTCGAGCCCGTACAGGAATCCGCTGCAGCCGGCGCTCACGTCGAACGCGGGCATGCCCTTGATGCCGACCTTGCGTTGGACCCAGCACGCGGTCGAGGGGAACAGCGTGTCGGTCGTCGACGTGGCGACGATCAGCCCATCGAGGCTGTCGGGCGTCACCGAGGCGTCGGCACAGGCGGCGCGGACCGCCTCGGCGCAGAGGTCGGACGTGGCCACACCGGGCTCGGCGATCCGCCGCTCGCGGATGCCCGTGCGCTCGGTGATCCACTCGTCCGACGTGTCGACCCGGCGCGCCAGATCGAAGTTCGTGACGATCTGGCTGGGCAGGCCGACGCCAGTGCCGACGATCTTGATGCCTCTCAAAGTGGTGGATCGATCGGTATGGATCCGATCGCCTCGGCTCGCCGGAGTACCGTATCCCACCCGATTCGGTCAACCCGCGTCAGCGTGTGCGCGCCATCGGCAGATCATTTCACGGCGCGCGGGAACTTCGGCCCCGAGTCAGGCGTCAGCCCCTCCGCTGTGCTGTGGCATCCCGATTCCCACGAGTCGTGTGTTGAAATGCCCGCTGCTGGATCCGGGGGCGCGCGGCCCGACGACGATCCAGAAATGGCGCAGCGCTTCACGAAGGACCCGTTTTTCGTGTTGGAGGCCGCACCGACGGCAACTCGCCGCGAGCTCGATGCGGTCGCTGCAGCGCTGATCCACGCGCTCGAACGGGGTGAGCGGGACGCCGCGCGATACCCGACGCCGCTGGGCGAGCGCATCCGCGACGCCGGGAGTGTGAAAGCAGCAGCGCACGAGCTGCGGGATCCCGAGCGCCGAATCGTGCAAGAGGTGTGGGCACGACTGCCGGTTCGCTGGCAACCGATCGCACCGCCACCGGCGCCCGCGCCGTGGTGTGGCGGCGATCGTGCGCTCGGCTGGAGGCGCCGATGATGGAAACGCTCGTCGTGTTGCTGTGCGTAGCGGTTTGCGCAGGGGTCGGCGTGTCGCCGTTGGCCTCGGTGATCAGCTGCGATCCCCAGGGTCCACGCGGCCGGGCGATGCGTCGCGCCGAGCAGCAGTTCGCCGCCGCGGTGATGCTCGCGTCGACCTGTGGGCTCCTGTCGCTGTGGCTGTTCGGCAAGTCGGGCCAGCCGTGGTGGCCGATGCTCGTCATGCTCGCGGTGTGCGTGCCGATCGTGCACCCGTGGCTCGTGGTGCGGCACCTGCTGGTCCCGATCGGTGCGGCCCGCACTGCGTACCGGGTTGCACGGTTGGCCGGGCACCCCTGGTTCCGCGATCCCAACGGCGGCGCGGTCCTCTCCGGGGTGCTCGCGTCGCTGCGTCGAGCGCCCGACGCCGAGCGCAGCCGCTGGCTCCGCGCGCGGCTCGAGCAGGAGCGACTCGGTGGCGCGGGTCTGGTCGCCCTCGGTCTGCTGGCGGCGGACGCGGGCGATCGCGCGGCGGCGCGGCGGATCCTCGGCGGGCTCGACGAGATCGACCCGGATCTCTGCCCGCCGCTCGCCCGCGCGATCGCGTTGGACTGGCTGGTCGCGGACTCGGCCGCACGCGGTGCGTGGCACGAGCTGGTCGAGCGCGTCGCCGACGATCCCTTCCCGACTCCCACCACGCGCTTCGTCAGTGCGGCGGCGCGACGGATGATCGGCGAAGGCGTCCCGCGACGGACGGTGGCCTGGTGCTGGCTGTGGGCGCCGCGGCGGCTGCGAACCCTCGGCCTCGTGTTCGCGGCGATGCGCCGCGCGAAGATCACCGCGCCGGTGATCGAGCCGGCGGATCTCGCCCGGCTCGCGGCCAACGGCGCGCCCGAGCCGATCCTCGACGCGCTCGCGCTGCACGCCGAGATCGCGGCCCAGCCCGCGACGATCCCCGTGACGGTCGCGGTGGTCGAGCGGCTCGCCGCGGCGTGGGACGTCGCGCTCGGTGACTTCGGCATGCGCGGGCAGGTGCGCGACCGCGCCGAGACCTTCGCGGTCGCGGCCACCGGCGAGCTGCTCGTCGCCCGCCTCCACCGCGCCGTCGCCCACGACCTCGCCCTGCTCGTCACCCAGTGTGGCAAACAGGCCGACCGTCTGCGCCGCGACACCGGGAGCCTCCGCCGCGCCCGCGACGTGCACTTCGACGAGGTGCTCGAGCGGATCGTCCGCGAGAGCGCGGGTCTAGGCCGGCTGCGCAACCCGGAGCTCGGGCCCGCGGCGGCGTGGAGCGCCTGGGTTGCGGTGCGCGAGTCCTACCTCACCGCCGTGATCCCGCTCGACCTGCAGCAGCGCGCGATCCTCTACTCGGAGGTCGAGCTGCAGGTCCGGCAGTGCGCCGCGTGGCTGTGGAACGAGCGGCAGGAGCGGGGCCTGGCCCACGCCATGTGCCTGTTCTTGCTCGCGGAGGCCGAGCGCGTCCGCGACGTCGAGGCCGCGGCGTACTACCGCCACAACGTCGTCGTCGGCCTGTGAGGGGACCCGCTTCGGCGCCTGGAAATTCCGACCGGGTCGGCGGTCCAAGGCGTGAACGATGGAGGTCCACACCCTCGACGCCGCGGGCCGGCGGATGCTGATCGAGTTGCTCGTGAGCGAGCGGGCGGGCGAGCTCTCCCTGCGCGTCGGCGAACGCTCGGGCCGGGGCGCGACGGCCGAGCAGCTGTGTCGCCTGCACCTGATGCGCTGGGTCGATCGCGCCCATGTGGTCTTCACCGATCTGGGCCGTCACCTCGCCGAGGGTTTGGCCGATCGGTTGCTCGGACCCGCACCGGCACCCTGCTGACGGTGGCGTCGATCACCGGGCGCGCGGGGCCGGGCCGGCCTCGATCTCGCGGGTGCTCACCGCGTCGGCCGGCTCGATCGCGAGCTGGTCGAGTGAGTCCTGAAGGGTGATGTACCACTGCGTGGCGACGGCCTCGGACTCGGCGGACACGGCGTCGACCATGCGACCGCGACGCACGATGCGGAAGCCGCGGGGCTCGTTCTTCGAGAACGGCGCGATGGTGCCGGCGAACTGCTCGGCGTCCTCTTCGCGATCCCACACGCTGCGCCACACCAGCACGTACTCGCCCGACGGCAGCCGCCACATGCCGAGGCGATCGCCATCCCAGCCGGCCGCGCCGTGGGACGCGACCGTGTCGTCGTAGCCGCGCTCGCGGAGGATCCGCTCGATCGCCAGCTCGCCGACGACGTCCTCCTGCACCAGCTCGGCCTCGCCGGCGTCGTCTGGCCACGGTGGCAGCTCGACGTTGATCGGGAAATCCGTGTCGAGCTTGTTCGGATGCAGCAGCTGTTCGGTCGACGTCGGCGGCTGACCGAACGCCGCGAGCACTGCCTGCCAGCCCCCCGCTTCGTGCAGGGCCGCGACGTAGGCGACCCCAGGGGCGCACGGCACGTTGGCGTGGGTCCCGAGCAGCGCCGCGGCGACGTCGGTGGGGATCGCGTCGCTGCGGTTGCGCTTGGACGCGTGGATCGTGTCGGCGACGTAGGTCGCGAAGCCCTCGGCGAGGCACTGCCGCGTGAGCGCGACCTCGGTGTTGGCGCTCGCGTCGAGCACGCTTGCCGCGAGGCCGCCCATGTTGTGATCGATGTACGCGAACACCAGCGCCCGCGCGAGCGCGTGCTCGAGCGGGCCGCCGAGCTCGGAGGCGTCGGTGCGAAAGACGATGGTGTCGCGATCGTGGAGGAACCCGACGATCGTCGACGCGGCGATCATCTGCACGACACCCTCACGCAGGCCGTCGCCGTTGGTCAGCGGCGGAATCTCGAGCGCGCGTCGGATCTGCGCGAAGACCTCGTGCGAGGTCCGCCGCCGCACGATCGCCACATAGGCGTCCGCGACCTCGCGCATCCCCGCGGGCTCGCGGGTCTCCATCAGGAACTTCGACAGGTCGACGGGGAACCCGAAGCGACCGACCTCCTTGGCGGTGGAGATCACGAGATCCTGGACCGTCGCCGGAGGCGCGTCTCCCTGCGGAGTCACCACGGGATCGGGCCGGCATGCGATCAAGGCGACGAGCCCGGCCATTGCCGAGCGAGCGGGACGACTGCGGCGCACGGCGCATCATCGCACGACGTCGACACGCGCGGGAGGGTACGCCTCGACCGCGCGCCATGGGGGTTGACGGTGGGTCGCGATCGGGGCAAGCGACCCACCGTCGGCATCACGGGTGCTTCAATCGGCGGGCACCTCCTCGAAACCGGGATCGAGCTCGAAGTCGAATTCGACGACGATCGGCGGACCGTCGTAGCTCGGGTAGTCGGCGGTGGCGACCGCGGCGCGCAGGCACTCGCGGAGCTGGCGATCCTTCTTGCTGCTGCCGGGTAGCTCGGTGTTCACGCCCAGCGGCGTCGCGCCCTTGGGGTTGAGCAGCACCGCGACGTGGGCCTCGCCCTCGAGCGTGCGGTCCTTGTCGCCCTTCGAGTCGACCACGCAGGCGTCGATCGCGTCGTACTGCCGCGAGAACACCTCGACGATGCGCTGCTTGTCAGGACGCTCGCCGCCGGCATCCATGTCCATGACGACGTCCTCGTTGGGATCGAAGGTCGGGACGGTGGTGCTCGCGGCCGCGTTCGCCGTACCCGCGGCGCCACCGAGGATCCCGGCGACGAGCATCGCGACCAGGCGCTGGTGACCGCGGCGGAACATGACGCCGAACATGCTGCGGGCGCCCGGCTGGGCCCAACGGACCTCGGCTTCGACCTCGACGGGCTCGACGCTGCCGGGCACGGCGAACCGGACCCGGATCGAGTCGCCGACCTTGGGTGCGTCGCCCTCCAGCTCGATGCACGCGCCGCCCTCCGAGAGGTTGGAGCTCGAGCCCCGCGACTCGCTCCCATCGATCGCCGTGACCGGCAACACGATGTCGAATCGTTCGCTGCTCCGTCGATTGGTGGCCAGTTGCGTTGCGGCGTGCATGTCAGTCCTTCTTGCTCGGTCGTTCGGGGTTGGTCCGGCGCCCTCGATGGGCGTCACGTTTCGGCGACAGTCGCGGTCATCGACGTTCGTTGCGAGACCTTGAGAGCGCACTGAGGCACGATGCAGGACGCATGAGACCGACCTCGCGGCGCGACCGCAGGCTCGGAGGGGACCGTGATCGATCGCGGGTTCAGCCGCGGTGGCGCGCGATGGGGAACGCGGTCGGCGTCGCGGCGCGTTCGTCGGTGCACAGCGACGCCACGAGCTCGCCGATGGCCGGCGCGAACTTGAAGCCGTGGCCCGAGAACCCGCCGGCGATCACCACGCGCGGCGTCGCGGGGTGGCGATCGACGACGAAGTCCCAGCTCGGCGTCGTCGTGTACAGGCACACGCGGTGGGCGTTCACCGGTCCCCGTGCCGCCGGGAACCGGGCGTCGACGAACTGCTGCAGCGGGCGGAGGTCGTCGTCGTGCAGCTCGCGATCGACGGCGTCGGGCTCGATCTCGGCCTCGGGGGCAGCACCGCGGGCGACGTGGCACGCGATCTTCAGCCCGACGATGCCCTCGTCGCCGTGGGGGAAGCCATAGAAGAAGCCCGCCGGATCGAACGCGGCCCACACCGGCAGCGCCGCGAGCGAAGCGGTGTGCGCCCCGTCCGGGGTCCACCACGTCAGCACGCGTCGGCGTCGCTGCAGGCGGCCTGGCAGGAGATCCGGCAGCAGGGTGGGCAGCCACGCGCCGGCCGTCACGACCACGGCATCGGCGCTCACGCGTCGGCCGTCGTCGAGGCGAACCGCGGGGGCGTCGAGCTCGACCTCGCGGGCGGCAGCGCCGTACTCGAACGTCGCGCCGGCCGCGGCCGCCTCGTCGCGCAGCGCGTCGAGGCACGCGTCGACGCGCAAGCTCCCGCCCGAGGGCGTGAAGTTGGCCGTCCAACCGTCGGGCACGACGAAGGGCCAGCGCCGCCGGAGCTCGGCGGCGTCGTAGCGCGTGTGCGGCACGCCGTGCACCTCGCACGCGGCGATCGACTGGCGGAACTCGACGTCGTCGTCGGACCCGAACTCCAGCAGGCCGGTGCGGCGCAGCAGCTCGCGGCCGGCGCGCTGGCCGAGCTCGGTCCACAGGCGATCGGCCCGCTGCACCAGCGGCACGTAGTGTTCGCCCTCGTGGTACGCCTGCCGGATGATGCGCGTGAAGCCGCCGTGGCTGCCGCGCTCGTGCACGTGCGAGAAGCGCTCGAGCACGGTGACCCGCAGGCCCGCCTGCGCGAGCGCCCACGCCGAGGCGAGGCCCATCGTGCCACCGCCGAGCACGACCACGGATTGCACCGACGACCGGGGAGGGGACATCGCCCGAAGGACTATCAGGCCCGCCGTACGCGCGCGAGCCCGAAAGCGCGGCGCTGGGCTATGCTGCGCGCCGATGGTCAGTGCGCGCGCGCGGCGAGGGATTGCGATGCTCCTGGGTCTGCTGTCGACCGCGTGTCCGATGACGACGCCGACGCCCCCGCGACCGACCACGCCCGTCGGTCCGACGCCCGGTGTGAAGCCGCCGGTCACGCCACCGGCGGTCGTCGACCCGATGTTGCACGTCGCCTCGCACGGCTTCCACACCTGTGGCGCGCGGGCCAGCGGCACCGTGTTGTGTTGGGGCAAGAACACCTACGGCCAGCTCGGCGACGGCACCCGCGAGGACACGCCGCGCGCGGTCCATGTCGCGGGCATGCGCGACGCGGTCGAGGTGGCGGTCGGTCTCGACTTCTCGTGTGCGCGACGCAAGAGCGGCGCGGTGTCGTGCTGGGGGAACGATCAGGACGGCCAGCTCGGCGGCGGCAAGGGCGGACGACCCGGCGTGTTCTCCCTCTCTCCGCAGCCGGTGTTCGGGCTGCGCGACGCGGTGCAGATCAGCGCGGGCGACTACCATGCGTGCGCTCGCACGCGCGACGGATCGGTTCGGTGTTGGGGCAACGCGGAGAACGGCCAGCTCGGCAGCGATGCGCAGCGCGTGTTCGCGTCGCCGCGCACGATCCCCGAGGTCGCGGGCACCAAGGCGATCGCCTCCGGGGCGAACCATGTCTGCGCCGTCGATGCGCGCGGCAAGGTGCTGTGCTGGGGTCGCAACACCGAGGGGCAGCTCGGCGACGGCAACAGCGGAAGCCGCGTCCGCGCGGTCGAGGTCAAGGGAGTGGTCGACGCAGTCGACGTCGCGTCGGGGGCGAACTTCAGCTGCGCGCGTCGCCGCGCCGGACAGATCGCGTGCTGGGGTGACAACGCATCGGGGCAGCTCGGTGCCGGTGCGCGCGGCGAGCCCAAGCGCTACGAGCCGGTCGCGATGGCCGGGCTCGCGCAGATCGCCGAGCTCTCGCTGGGGGCCGGCCACGCGTGCGCGCGGCAGAGCAACGGTCGCGTCGTGTGCTGGGGCGCCAACGACCAGGGGCAGCTCGGCGCCGTCGGCCCGAGTCGCACGGCTGCGGTCGCGGTGCGTGGCCTCGACGACGCGGTGTCGCTCGGCATGGGCACGCGCCACGGTTGCGCCGTCCGCAAGCGGGGCGACGCGGTGTGCTGGGGCACGAACGAGTTCGGTGCGCTCGGTCCCCGACCGCTGAAGTGACCGCCCGACACCCGGCCGTGACCGCGATGCTCGCCGCGGCGCGGCCCACGAGAGTGGCCAGGGTGGCCCGCCCACTGGCCACCGCAGTGGCCAGCGGGCGGGACAGTCACACGCGCGCGGATGCCAAGCCCACGCAATCGCTGTCACGGCTCGCGACGGGATCCTGCCCTGACAATTGCAGCACGGGCGGCCGTGATGTCGACGCCCAAGACCTTCGCCCTCGCCACCCTCGCCGCGAGCCTCGCAACGACCTCCGCGTGTGTCGCGGATGACACCGACGGCGCGGTCGTCCCCGAGCTCGGCGCGGGCAAGGCCGACGCCGCGGACCACGTGATCGACCGCGGCGTGCTCGGCCTGGACACCCCGCGCGACGGCGAGTTCGTCGAGGACCTGCAGTTCGACGGCTACCGCCTCGCGGTCCGCGACGGCGCCCGCGTGCGGGTGGAGATCACCCGCGCCGGTACGGCGGCCAAGCTCGACACCACCCTGTTCGTCTACGGCCCGTGCGTCGATGGCCTGTGCGGCACCGAGGCGATCGCGTTCGACGACGACTCGGGCTGGTCGCGGCAGTCGCGGATCACCGGCCTCGAGCTCGACGGCGGCGAGTACCTCGTCGTCGTCGGCACGCACGACGCCCGGCGACGCGGTCGCTACCGGCTGTCGGCCACGTGCCAGTCGGGCGAGTGCGCGCCGCTGCCCCCCGAGCCGGCGGCGTGCGCGTTCGGTCAGGTGTTCCGCGACCTGGCCAACTCGTCGAGCATCGTCACCACGCGCCGCCGCGTGCTCACTTCGCCCGAGGGGCTCACGCCGATCGAGATCCAGCAGGTCATTGCCGCGGCCCGCAGCTCCGCGGCCGGTGACGTCGAGACCATCGATGCGGCCTTCGAGGTCGCCGATCAGGGCGAGTACAACCAGCTCGAGCTGTGGGATCGCACCAGCAGCCGCGCCTACGTCGTCTACGAGTTCGGCGCCGGCGACACCTCGGTCGGCGCATACTTCGTGTACGGCACGACCGAGCGGGTGGCCGTCATCGGCGACGGCGATCTGCAGGAGTGCACCGTCTCCGGCGGCCTGGCCGGCAACGACTGCAGCAGCAACGACGATTGCTCGGTGGGCACCTGCGTCGGCACCTCGCCCGCGTCGGGGTTGGGCCGCTGCACCGATCTCACGGCGTACAGCGACGAGCGCGACGAGTGCAGCGCGACCGCACCATGCGATCTCGCCCAGGGCCTGGCGTGCTCGGGGCTCAGCCGCGGCGACGTTGGCCTGTGCGAGCAGGCATGGATGTTCGGCAACTTCGGCGAGCTCGAGTCCGGCACGCCGGTCCCCGACGCCGACCCCCAGGGCGGCGTGCGCACCATCGATGTCCATGGCCTCGCGACCGTCGACACCGACGTCGAGCTGCGCCTGTGGGTCTCCCACGACCAGCCCAGCCAGCTCGTGGCCACGCTGACCAACCCGGCCGGCAACGAGGTCGTGGTGTTCGACGGACCCACCGCGGGCGCGGGCGAGCTGTCCATCGACGGCCCGGTCCTCGGCTTCTCCGGCGACGAGTCGATCAACGGCACGTGGACGTTGCGCGTCGTCGACAGCGTCGCCGGCAGCACCGGCACGATCGAGCGGTGGACGCTGCGCCTCGGCAGCCGCTTCGACTGAACCGCGCGAGGCGGCTCGGTTCCGGGAGACCCCGGGCCGCCGCGGGGCGAGTCGAAAGTAGTTGCTTAATCTGGCAAATATTCTCAGAATGAGAAATATGAAGCCGACCCCGTCGGGATGGCCCCGGATCTCCAGCTCGCTCTACTACCGCGACGCGGCCGCCGCGATCGACTGGCTGTGCCATGCGTTCGGCTTCGAGGTGCGACTGCGCATCGAGGGCGCGGACGGCCGCATCGAGCACTCCGAGCTGGTCTACGGCGACGGCGTCGTGATGGTGGGGGAGAGTCGCGCCGACAAGCAGGACAAGTTCCCGTACATGCGCGCGCCCGAGGAGTGCGGCGGCGGCAACACCCAGAACATGATGGTCTACGTCGACGACGTCGACGCGCACTGCGAGCGCGCGCGGGCGGCCGGGGCCAAGATCGACAAGGAGCCCACGACCACCGACTACGGCGACGAGTACTGGACCGATCGCAGCTACGGCTGCGAGGATCTGGGCGGTCACCACTGGTGGTTCGCGCAGCGGGTGCGCAGCGCCGAGCCGGGCCGATGAGCACGCCCGCGGACGTCGATCGCACGCTGGGGGCGCTCGCCGATCCGACGCGGCGTCACGTGATCGACTTGCTGCGCAAGCGGCCGCGTCGCTCGGGGGAGCTCGCCGAGGCGATCGGCACCACCGCGCCGGCGATGAGCCGCCACCTCAAGGTGCTGCGCGACGGCGGCCTGGTCCGCGAGGATCACGACGGTGACGACGCCCGGGTCCGCGTGTACCGGCTCGCGCCCGAGCCGTTCGTGGCGCTGCGCAAGTGGATCGAGGACGTCGAGCGCTTCTGGTCGCTCGAGCTCGAGGGCTTCCGCGAGCACGTCGAGCGCACCCGCGGCCGTCCGCGTCCCGGGGGCGGAGGCCGCCGATGAAACCGCCGCGCGGCGCGTCGGGCGACGACGCGAAGGCGTCGGTGTTCGTCTCGGTCGGGCCGGCCGAGGCGTTCGCCGTGTTCACCGACGAGATCGATCTGTGGTGGCGCACCGGTCCGCGCTTCCGCATCGCCGGCAAGCAGCGCGGTCGCCTCGCCTTCGAGCCCGGCGTCGGCGGTCGATTGTTCGAGACCTTCGGCGCGCGCACGTTCGAGGTCGGGCGCATCACCGCGTGGGAGCCCGGCGCCCGCCTGGCGTTCGAGTGGCGCGGCGTGAACTTCGAGCCCGACCAGGTGACGTTCGTCGAGGTCGAGTTCCGCGGCCTCGGCGACGGCACCATGGTGAGCGTGACGCACCGCGGCTGGCTGGGACTGCCGCCGGATCACCCGGCACGGCACGGTCACGCGCCGGCGGCCTTCGATCGCATGATCGGGATGTGGTGGGGCGACCTGCTCACGGCGTTGCGCGAGCACGTCGCCGCGGGGCCTGCGACCCCGGGCTGAGTCTCGCTACGCCGCGAGCGGCAGGACCTGCAGCGCCGTCGCGATCGCGCGGCGCGTCGGCAGCCGGCGCACCGGCTCGCCCCAGCAGGTCGTGCTCGCGTCGTACTCGCGGGTGTTCCACTGCTTCTGGTACGCGAGGTACGCCGCGTCGGTGCGGGGCGCGGCGTCGGCCGAGTAGGCCCCCATCGCGCGGTGCGGCATCGGGCCGACGTTCTCGGAGAACGTGTTGGCGTGGGCGAGGCCGGGCATGACGCGCGGCTTGTAGACCAGCTCGGTGCGCAGCCACAGGGTCTGAACGCAGCCCTCGGCCGCGGCCGCGATGCCGTCGAAGTGAAGATCGATCGCGTCACCGCGGCGCATCACGACCACGCGGTCGTCGGCGTCGCGCAGCAGCTCCGCGACGTCGCCGTACTTGGTGAAGCGGCCGAACGTGCGGTGCTCGGGGCCGAGCGCGCCCTTGCCGTCGGGCGTGTTCCACCGCGGGTGGGCGTGGTCGGCCGGATCGATCGCCGTGGGCACGCCGTCGAAGCCGAGCCGCGCGAGCGTGGCCTCGTGCGTGCGCACGACCACCGGGGTCGCCTCGCCGACGCAGAGCCGGGCGCGATCGACGTACCACATCGCGCGTCCACCCTCGTGGGTGCCCGTCCACAGGCGCACGCGGTAGGTGCTGCGATCCCACGCGACCTGCGAGAGGTCGATGCAGACCGTCTTGCGATCGCCCCGCGGCGACGGGACGCTGAGGACGGTGTGCCAGGCCCCGTCGGCCCGCTGCACCTGCACGAACGGGCGGCGCCGCTTGGCGTCGGCCCGCAGGCCGCGCTGCTCCTTGAGCTTCCAGCCGTCGACGACGAGGCGGGCCGGCGCACCGGCCTGCACCGCGCCGAAGTCGAACTCGTAGAAGTTCTCGGTGGTGCGATCGAAGTGGACCGCACGCTCGTCGCGGCGACCGACGGCCTCGGTGATGTCGACCGACCGCGGGCCGCTGCGCCAGGTCGCGCTGGTCGCCGTTCGCATCGCGCCCTGGGGCAGCGCGAGGAACTCCTCGGTGGCGTCGGCCTGCGCATGGCGATCGCTCCATTGCAGCGCGCTGCTGGACACGACCTCGGTGCCGATCGGGTGCTCGACCACCGCGAGCGCCATGCGATCGACGTAGGCGATCTCGTCCTCGGCGACGAGCAGCTTGGCCTTCGCGCTCGCAGTGCCATCGGGGCGGGCCTGCAGCGCGGCGCCCTCGAGCCGCACGAACAACGGGGCGAAGCTCACCGCCTTGCCGCGGCCGCGCTGCGCGTGCTCGGGGCGGCCGAACAGGCTCGCGCCGCCGACCGCACCCTCGTAGCGGTACGCCACGCCGCGCCAACTTCTTCATCGGCTCGACCTTCGACCTGATCGACCAGTTGTACCACGCCGTCAACGCTGCCCGTGCAGCTCGCGGGCGGCGAATGGACCAGACTTCCATCGCCGCTTCCTTCAGCGTCCAAGACCTACCCGTCCGAACCACGCGGGACTTGATCTGCTCGAGCGTCGCGAACTTCTCCGCCGACATCTCGGTCGGGTTCGCCAACCACAAGTAGCGGGTATGCTTGAGCCGGTCGTCGCCGGCGCGCTGGAGACTCGCGTGTTCCTCTCGGCGCACGCTGTCCGCTGTTCCCCGCGTCGCCGAGGTGCTCCGCGACGTGGAACTTGCCGAACGCGATCTCCGAGTCGGCCTCGGGGATGAGCTTCCTCGTCGCGCCGATGTCGGCGGCGTGGCGGCGTGCATGTCCATCGCGACCACCCGTACGGACGCGCGCTCTTCCCGCCTGTCGGCAACATACTCGACGCCGCCTCCGAGGTCGCTCACGAAGATCACGTACGCATGCCGCTTCTGCTATCTGCTACGAGGTCCGAGGTCTCGTCGACGCCGATCGCGGTGGGCAGCCGGTTGGTCTTGCGAGCGAGTCCTCGACGCACCGCACGCTGCATGATTCCGTCTGCCTCATCCCAGCTCAGACGCAGCCGCTCCGGCACGGCCTTGAGCGTCGACAGTGGATGCCAGTCGGACCACGACTTGGGTCTGGATCTCTGCCTGAGCTGAAGTTTGAAGTGAATTCGGGACAGAGCCTGACCGTCAAGTTGCTGTCTACACACCCCTTCGGAGGATGTCCCGTGGCAGCGATCA
>JBIJCC010000121.1:0-31500 GCA_044344875.1 Nannocystaceae bacterium | reverse complement strand
GAAGGTCGGTATCAAGGGCCGCCGGCTCGAGGCTGGATGGAGCGAAGAGTTCCTCATGAAAGTGCTCGCGGCCCATGCGAATTAGATGCAATCGCCCTGCCACCCTCCCCACCCTCCCCCTCGATCCAAGCGCACCTCATCGATCACACACCGATACGGACAACTACGTCTCCTGGAACCATAAGGTCACTTAGTTAGCAATGCTCCGCACCAAACACCGCAGGCACGTCGCGCAAGCGATGGCCGCAATCTGCACTCTCTCTGCTTGCCGAGTGCAAGACCACTTCTCCGTCCCCGAGAAAGATCTACCAAAGGTCCTCTCGCTACTCTGCGCCACCGAGGCATTCACGGTGAACACCGACTGCGAGTGCAAGGGACCCATCCTCGAGCTAGAGCAGTGCTCGCCGAACCCTCGGCGATGGGTCGAGCAGGCGGCCGCCCTCGAGCTCGAATACGACGAGTCATGCATGCTCCAACTCGACGACGCGCTCCTCGACTTCATCGACGACGGCGGCCTCTCTTGCTCTCCCGACCCTGCGCTGTCGATCGAATGGATCTCGTGTGAACACGAGTGCCAGGTCTACACCGGGACCAAGACGGAAGGCGAGGCGTGCATGCGGGTGGGCCGACGGATGTCGACATGCGCGCAGGGCCTCGCCTGCGGCGCCGACGACCGCTGCCATCTCCCGTGCGACACACCATTGGTGATCCCCGCGGGCGGCGCGTGCGGCTATGCGCTGGGCCTGCTGCACGAACGCTGCGAGGCGGGCACGGTGTGCAGCGGAGACCCGGGCACGTGCGTCGTGCCACAGGGAGCCGGGGATCCCTGCGGGCGCTCGGCGACCGCGTGTGCGGACGGTGCGGCCTGTTCCGCGGAGTCGGTCTGCGTACCGCAGCTCCTGCAGGGGCAGGCGTGCAGCGAACATGACGAATGCGCATCCGGGGTATGCGACGGCACCTGCCAGGCCCCCGATCCGTACCGGTGCGCGGGATTCTTCTGGTAATCCGCCTGCCGCCCTATGATGCCGCCGCTCTACCCCCCGACCGTTCCACCCGCGCCTTCACCCCGAGCAGCATCCGCCGATCCATCACGAACCCGATCGGCTCCAACAACCACGGCCCCTGGGCCAGCGCCGCCCGCCAATCCCCCGAGTAGTCACTCCGCATCCGGCTGACGAACCGCGTGCGCCCGCCAGGCAGCGCCTCGAGGTGGAACAACCACGACATCGACACGCGCCCCGGAATCGGGCCCCCCGCCCCACCCTCGCCGTCCCCGTGGTGGGCATGCGCGACCCACCATTGCCCTGGCTCGATCGCCACCACCGACAACGGCGGCATGTCCGGGTGCAATCGCAGCGCATCCCCGACCCGAATCTCCGTCCACTCCGGATGCACGTCCTCGGCATTGTGCACATCGCACCCGGCGACATTCTCCAACCATTGATAGCTGTAGAACCCCGCGCGCCCCTGCCCGATCTGCGCCACCCACGGCCACACCGCGGCGATGGGCGCGTCGATCTCGACCGCGTGGGTCCAGCTCCACCGCGGCGTCGGCACCCGCTCGTCGCCGGGGTACGGCCGCGCGGCGAGGGCCGCGTCGATGCCCCAGTGCGCGCGAGTCCGCCGCAGGAACGGCGTCGCGAGGCTCGCGAGCATCGCGAGCGCGCCGACGATCCCCTCGCCGACGTCCGCGACGCCATCGTGCGCGTGGACCACCCGCCCCTCGGCGCGCCGGGCGAGGTTGCGCAGCTGCTCGCGCTGCATGAAGTGGTGCACCGGTCGCATCCACAGCGCGCGCAGCCCCACCCCGTCGGGGTAGTCCACCCGCCCCCGCACGTGGAGCCGCGTGCGCCCGGGCTCGAGCCGCTCGAGCACGAACGCCCAGCTCGCGCGCCACCACGTCGCCGGCTCCGGCGCATCGAAGGCCAGCTGCGCGCCGTGCTCGAGGTCATACAGCCCGCCCAGCACCAGCACCCGCTCCCGATCGATCTCCAGCACGTCGAAGCCATCATCGCCCTGCGGCCGCGCGGGCAATCGATCGCCCACGGCAAGCTCCTGCCACGCCGGCACCACCACCTCGGCGCTCGGCACCCCGGCGTTGTCGAGCCGATCGTAGCTGTACCAGCCCGCGCGACGGCAACCCATCTGCACCAGCCACGGCCAGATCGCGGCGGGCTCGGCCGCGATCGTGATCCCGTCCGTCACGCTCGCGCGGGGCTCCGCAATCCAGTGATCCCCCGGCAGCGCGCGCGTCTGCTCGACACCCTCGGGCGTCCCGAGCTCCTCCACCAGCCCCGCGAGCAAATGCCGCCGGATGAACCGCGAGAACGGCCCGATGCGCCCGAAGTACCGCCGCACGTGCGCCCACGCGTCGTCGTCGGTCGCGTCGAGGCGCAGCTCGAGTCGCACGCGCGTATCGCCATCACCCCACGGCTCGACCGCGAGCGACCACGCCACGCGGGCGAACCCCGGCGTCGCGAACCCGGCGAAGTCCGCCGCCGTCACCTCGGCGAACTCCATCGCCGGCTGCCAGAACTTCCCGATCGCACCGACCGCCACCTCGACCCCGGGCAGCTCGGCGAGGATCTGGAACCCCGGCCCCTCCTGCGGCAGATCGTCGATCGACAGGTGCGCGCGCCCGTGCATCCGCCCCGCGATCCGATCGGGCACGAGCCGCAGCTCGAACAACGCGCGCACGAGCGCCGAGCGCGTCCCGTCGAGGTGCCGCAGGTGCGGCCAGACGCGCTCGGGCGTCGCGGCAATCGTCACCTCGTCGACCTCGATCAACCGCGGCGTGGGGATGAAGTCCTCGAGCATGGGACCATGCTCGGGGTGCACGGCACCACGCGGGGGCGCAGCGTTTGCTGGCGGGTCCCCGGCGGGGACGCCGAACCGCGGGCCCGTCAGCGTGTTCGCGCGGCGGGTAGGACGTCGAATGAGGCGGTGACGGGGACCTCGGAGGCCTCGAGCGGTCGCCCCGTCGCCTGCGCGACGAAACGGCGCAGAACGTCGACGACGCGCGCCAACGAAGCGTCTGCTCCGAGTCGCGTGCGCAGGTCCGCGGCCCCGGCCCCGAACTCCACCGCGAGGAAGCGTCGGTATGTCCGCACGACGGCACGCTCGTCGGCCACCGGATTCACGACCTGCGTACGGAGCATCAGCAACGTCAACACGAGGGGTTCCAATGCATCGATGCCGCCCCACCCGGCGGGGCGATCGAGCACCTCCGCGAGGCGACGATCGAGCAGCGCCACGACATCATCGCGCCGGATACCATCGAGCTCGCTCACAGGACCTCCAGCGTAGCAGGGCGGGCAGCGAGGCGCCGCCACGATGTCGCCACGCCCACGTCCCCACAGGACCGCGCACGCACATCGGCCCTTCACTCGCCCCGACTGACCCCCGCCGAGCCAGATCCGCCCAGTGAACGCCTCACTCCCCGATCCTGACCGCGCCCCGGTCACCCCACCCGAGTGAACCGAGCTCACCCGTCGCGGCGCTCTTCGAGCTCGGTCCACCGCGCGACGAGCTTCGCCGCGACGCCGCGCGCCGCCTCGAGCTTCGCCAGCAGCGAAGCCTGATCCGCCTGCGGCCGCGCGTAGAACCCCTCGCTGCACATCTCGGCCTCGAGCGCGGCGACCTGCTGCTCCGCGGCGTCGACCTTCTCGAGCAGCCCATCGAGCTCATGCCGCTCGGTGAAGCTCAAGCCCTTGCGCGCCACCGGCTTCGCGACCACCACCGGCGCCGCCGCGACCTTCCGCGCCGCAGCGGCCCGCGCGGCGTCGGCCAACGCCTCGGCGCGGCGCTCGGACCAGTCGGACCAACCACCCTGGTACTGCGTGACGCGCCCGTCCTCGAACGCGAGGATCGACGTCGCGACCCGATCGAGGAACCACCGATCATGCGTGACCACGAGCAGCGTGCCGCGGTAGTCGATGAGCGCCTCCTCCAGCGCCCCCAACGTCATCACGTCGAGGTCGTTGGTCGGCTCGTCGAGCACGATCACGTTGGCGCCGTCGCGCAGCAGCCGGGCCAGGGCCACGCGCGCCCGCTCGCCGCCCGACAAGGTCGACACCTTCTGGCGCTGGTCCTGCGGGCTGAACAGGAACCGCTCGAGGTACGTGCGCGCATCGTAGGTCTCGCCGCCCAGCTCGATCGGGCCGCGATCGCCCGCGACGTTCTCGAACACCGTCAGATCGTCGCGCAGGCCGCTGCGCTCCTGGTCGAGGTAGGCGATGCGCGTGTTCTTGCCGTGGCGCAGCACGCCCGCCGACGGCGGCACCACGGCGGTGAGCACCCGCAGCAGGCTGGTCTTGCCGCAGCCGTTGTTGCCGACGATGCCGATGCGCTCGCCCTCGGACAGCCGCAGCGTGAAGTCCGACACCAGCCGACGGCCCGCGATGTCGACCGCGATCGCCTCGGCCTCGATGATCATGTTGCCCGAGCGGGCGGCGTCCATCGCGATGGTCGCGGTCCGCTCGACCCGCATCGGCGCCTGGGCGATCGCGGCCTGGGCCCGGTCGATGCGCGCCTTCTGCTTGGTCGTGCGCGCCTGCGGGCTGCGACGCAGCCAGTCGAGCTCGCGGCGCAGGAAGTTGCGGCGGTTGGACTCGACGCGCTCGGCGTGGGCCATGCGCTCGGCCTTCGCCTCGAGGTACATCCCCCAGCCGCCCTCGTACGAGAACACCTCGCCGTCGTCGACCTCGAGCGTGCGCGTGACCACGCGATCCAGGAGATAGCGATCGTGGGTGATGAGGATGAGCGCGCCGGTGTGCCGCTCGACCAACCAGTTCTCGAGCCACTGCACCGCCTCGACGTCGAGGTGGTTGGTCGGCTCGTCGAGGATCGCCAGCTCGGGCGACGCCACCAGGATCTGCGCGAGCGCGACGCGGCGACGCTCACCGCCGCTCATCGGGTCGACGATCGCCTCGGGGTCGCGGATCCCCACGTGGTCGAGGATCGTCTCGGCCTCGTGGCGCATGGTCCAGCCGCCGAGCAGCTCGACCTTGGCGGCCGCGGCGGCCTGGCGCTCGAGCAGGGACGCCTGGTCGCCCTCGCCGCGCTCGAGCTTCGCGGACAGCTCGGTGTGCAGCGCGACCGCGGCCTGCCACGGGACGAGCCCGGCGAGCACGACGTCGATCGCCCGCGCCCCCGCGGGCAGCTCGGGGGTCTGCGTCAGGTAGCCCATGCGCAGGTTGGTGCGGCGCACGACCTCGCCGGCATCCGCGGTCTCGATCCCGGCGAGGATCTTCGCCAGCGTGCTCTTGCCCGAGCCGTTGCGACCGACCAGGCCCACGCGCTCACCCTCGCCGACCGACAGCGTCGCGTCGCGCAGGACGTCGCGCGTGCCGTACGTCCGTCGCAGACCGCGGGCGCCGAGGATCGTCACGACACCGCCGTGGCGCCGTGCCGACGCGGGATCGCGGACGTCGAGGGTCGAGGCATCGGCGCGGAGCTTCGCACAACCGACGCGCGCGCGCCAAGGCAGCCGCGGCTAGCCCAGGACGCGGCGCAGCTCGTCGGCGATGTCGTCGGTCGCGCGCGCGGCGGCCCGCGAGATCCCCGTGAGCTGCAGGAAGCCGTGGGGCAGCGTCGGCTCCTCGCGCACCGCGACCGGCACGCCGCACTCGCGCAGGCGCGTGGCGTACGCGAGGCCCTCGTCGCGCAGGGGATCGAAGCCGGCGATCACGACGACCGCGGGCGCGAGGCCCCGCAGATCCGCGGCGCGCAGCGGCGACACGCGCGGGTCGGTGCGATCGAGGTGCCCCGGCAGCGCGTGGCGCTCGAACCACGCCATGAGCCCCGCACCGAGCCACGGCGCGTCGGCGAAGATCGATCGCGACGGATAGTCGGCGGCGACATCGGTGCTCGGGTACACGAGCAGCTGCGCGCGCGGCTGCGGATCGCCGTGCTGCTGCGCGAGCTGGCACACCACCGTGGCCAGCTTCGCGCCGCGGCTGTCGCCGGCGACCGCGATGCGATCGGGCCGCACGCCGAGCGCCCCGGCGTTGCTCCGCGCCCAGCGGTACGCGGCCAGGGCGTCCTCGGCGGCGTCGACGTAGGAGTGCTCGGGCGCGAGGCGGTAGTCGATCGCGACGACGACCACGCCCGCGCGCGCCGCGAACGTCCGACACACCACATCATGCGTGTCGAGGTCGCCGATGACCCCGCCGCCGCCGTGCAGGTACACCACCATCGGCAGCACCGCGTGCGCGCGCGGTCGATACACGCGCGCGGGGATCGTGCCGTGCGGCGCGTCGATCTCGACGTCGCGCACCGACGACATCGCCGGCGGGTTGCGCTCGAGCACGGCCATGCGCCGGTACTCGCGACGCGCCCGCGCGACGCTGCCGTGCTCGATCGACGTGTGCCGCGAGACTCGACGGAGCAGATCGGCCCACTGCACCTGGGCATCGAGCCGGTGATCGCCCGACCGCAGGGCCGAGCGCACCATCAGGGCCTCGACGATCGACGGCGGCACCCGGGCCAGGGTCCGCGCCATCACGACCTCGACGCGTTGACGGGCAGCGGAGATCCGGGAGCGGGCGCGTGACGGCGAGGACGCGGGCATGGACCCGGCAGTCTACGCGAAGCCCCGGCCGACGCTGCGATCGCGGCGTTGGCGCGCTGCGTAATTCTGCCGTTCTCGGACCGCAGCCGGCGAAATTCTGGCATCGGTGCGATCGCCCCGCGTCGAGCCGGCCGCGCCCGCGTCTCCCCCACAGCATGTCCATCGCACGCACGCGACTCCTCGGACTGGGCCTCGGCGTCCTCGGGGCGACCGGGATCGCGGGCTGCTACCAGGGCGTGCCGGGCGGCCGCGACGACGGGCCCCTCGACGCGGGCACGGACGGCGACGGCACGGACGACGGGGACGCGCCACCGCCGGGCGTCGAGGCCGTGTGCGACGACGCGGACCCGAGCACGCCGCCGGTGCGCATGCGCCTGCTGACGCGCTTCGAGTACGACAACACGGTGCGCGACCTGCTGGGCGACACCACCGCGCCGGCGCGATCGTTCGCGCCGGAGAACAAGAGCGGCCTGTTCGAGAACGACGCCGAGATCCACCAGGTCAGCAAGGACGTCGTGCGCCAGTACCTCGACGCCGCCGAGGACATCGCCGATCGTGCGGTGCTCGAGCGCCTGTCGACACTGGTCGCGTGCGATCCCCTCGCCGCGGGCGCGTCGGTGTGCGGGCAGGCGTTCCTCGCCGAGTTCCTGCCCCGCGCGTTCCGTCGGCCCGTCACCGCCGACGAGACCGCCGCGTTCGCGGCGCTGTTCGAGGCCTCGCTCGCGCAGTTCGGCTTCACCGAAGCGGTGTCGATCACCACCCAGGCGATCCTCCAATCGCCGCAGTTCCTCTACCGCATCGAGGCCGTGCCCGAGGGCGCAGGCCCGGGCGATCTGGTCGCGGTGGGCGGCTACGAGATGGCGTCGCGCCTGTCGTACTTCCTCACCGCGTCGATGCCCGACGCCGCGCTGTTGACCGCCGCGGCGGCCGGCGAGCTCGATGACCCCGAGGGCGTCGAGGCGCAGGCGCGCCGGCTGCTCGAGTCGCCCGCCGGTCGCACCGCCGTCGCCGACTTCCACCGCCAGTGGCTGGGCCTGGCCGCGCTGGGCTCGGTGGCGAAGGATCCGGCGGTCTACCCCGACATCGATCCGACGATCTTCGCCACCGACTGGAACGACAGCCTCCAGCAGTTCATCGCCCACGTGTTCTTCACCGGCGACGCGACGATGGCCGAGCTCCTCGGCGCGCCCGAGGTCTTCCTCAGCGTCGAGCTCGCGGCGTACTACCAGGCCAGCGGGCAGGACCCCACGACCGGCGCCTGGACGATCCCCGGGAAGCACACCGGCCTGCTCACCCAGCCCGCGCTGCAGGCCATGCTCGCCCACCCCGACGGCAGCTCGCCGGTGGCGCGCGGCGTGTTCGTGCGCAAGCGGCTGCTGTGCCAGGAGCTGACGCCGCCGCCCAACGTCCCGCTCGAGCCGCCGTCCCCCGATCCGAACGCGACCACGCGCGAGCGCTTCTCGCAGCACTCGTCGGATCCCTCGTGCGCCGGCTGCCACTCGCTCATCGATCCGCTCGGCTTCCCGTTCGAGAACTACGACGGCACCGGCCGCTGGCGCACCACCGAGAACGGCCAGCCGATCGACGCCTCGGGCGAGATCCTCGGCATCGAAGACGAGAGCGCCCAGGGAACCGTGCGCGACGCCGCCGAGCTGTCGGCGAAGCTCGCCGCGAGCACCGACGTGCAGGCGTGCCTCGTGGACAACTGGGCGATCTACGCCCTGGGTCGGCGGCTCGACGAGGAGCTCGACGCGTGCACGCGGCTGGATCTCCAAGCCGCGTTCGCCGAGAGCGGCGGTGACCTGCGCGAGCTGATGATCGCGATCACGTCCTCGGACGCCTTCCGTTTCCGCACGATCGGTGGTGGCGCATGACGACCCGCATGCAACGTCGGACCCTGCTGCGCGGCCTCGCCGGCTCGCTCTTCGCCCTGCCCCTGCTCGAGCTCGCGGCGCGGGATGTCCACGCGGCAGTTCCAGGCATGGCGCCGGACGGCTATCCGCTGCGCTTCGTCGTGTTCTTCAACCCCAACGGCTGCTGGCCCGCGACGTGGTTCCCCACCGGCACCGAGACCGAGTTCACGCTCGCGTCGAGCATGGCCGCGCTCGAGCCGTTCAAGGACAAGCTGCTGCTGCTCGACGGCGTCGACATGCCGTCGGTCGACGCCGGCCCCGGCGAGGACCACCAGCAGGGCATGGGCGGCGTGCTCACCGGTCGGCCGCTGCAGCAAGGCGGCATGGTCGGCGGCGATGGATCGCTGGCGGGCTGGGGCGACGGCATCTCGATCGATCAGCGCATCGCGCAGCAGATCGGTGCGACCACGCCGCTGTCGAGCGTCGAGGCCGGCATCCGCGCGAGCGCCTTCGTCGGCAGCGAGGTCCGCAGCCGCATGGTCTACGCCGGCCCGGCGCAGCCGCTGCCGCCCGAGGACAACCCGGTCGGCGTGTGGACGCGGATGTTTCGGCGACTTCACGGCCGATCCGTCGCAGATGGCGATCCGCCGGGCCAAGCGCGTCAGCGTGCTCGACACCGTCGCCGGGCAGTTCGATGCGATCCGGGCCCAGGCCGGCGCCGACGATCGGGTCCGGCTCGATCAGCACGCCGCGCTGGTCCGCGACCTCGAGCTGCGCCTGCAGAACGAGCCCGTGCTCGGCGAGCACTGCATGGTCCCGGGCCAGCCCGCCGCGGTGAACCCCGACGACGCCGGCTCGATGCACCTCGTCTCGCAGGCGCACATCGATCTGATCGCGATGGCCTTCGCCTGCGACATCACGCGCGTCGCGAGCCTGCAGTACAGCAACGGCGCCAACCACCACACGTTCCCGTTCATCGGCAGCAACAGCGACGGCCACGGCCTCTCGCACGCCGGCGACGACGACGCGGCGTCGTGGGCCGAGTGGACGGTGCGCCAGACCTGGTACTGCGAGCAGTTCGCGTCGCTGCTGGGCAAGCTCGCGGCGATCCCCGAGGGCGACGTCTCGGTGCTCGATCACACCGTCATCCTGTGGGTCAACGAGCTGTCGAAGGGCAACACCCACAGCCACCAGCGCATGCCGTTCATGCTCGCGGGCGGAGGCGGCGGCTACTTCCGCACCGGCCGCTACCTGACGTACCCCAACGCGTCGCACAACGATCTGCTGGTGTCGCTGCAGAACGCCTTCGGCATCGAGGAGACGGTCTTCGGCGCGCCCGAGTTCTGCACCGGGCCGCTGGCGAACCTGACCTGACGCGCCGCGGACATCAGCCCGGCGGGTCGAACTCGTCGCACGCCGTGTCGATCGTCGCGACCGCCGACTGGAAGAACGCGACGTAGTCCTCGGCGGTGCCGCACACGCTGCCGTGCACGCCGTGCTCGCCCCACATGCCGACGAACTCGGCCCAGTGCGCGCCGTTGGGATCGCCCGCGCCCGGGCACTCGTCCCACGCCGGGGTCAACCCGAGGACCACGATGCCGGCCGCATCGCCCTGCTTCGCGTCGAGCACCGCTTGGTACCACTCGGCCGGCGTGCCGGTGTCCTCGTAGTTGGGATCGTCGCTGACGAAGGCGATGACCAGCAGCGCGTCGTCGCGCAGGAACCCGTCGTTGCACGCTGCCGCTGCGTTGAGCTCGGGCGACAGCGCGGCGATCATCGACTCCATCGGCCGCTCGCTCGAGTTCCCGGCGACGCCGACCGTGGCGATGCAGGCGAAGCTCGCCGGCAGATCGGGCTCGCCGGGCACGATGTAGCGGTTGCCGCCGACCAGCGCGCACGGGGCGTTGGTCGCGTATTGCCCGGCGGGGTGGATGACGCCCGCGCCGCGGACCGCATCGCACTCCTCGAACACCGTGTTCTTGATGTAATTGTTGCAGGTGGTCGAGGTCGATCCCCTGGAAGCCATTGACGGTGTCGCACCGCCCCCACGCGTCGGTGTCGGTGACCAGGATGTGATAGTCGCTGTTGGCCTGCAGCGTGTCCTGGATCGCGGCGATGAAGCCCGGGAACGCGCCGACCAGCGACGCCTGGTTGTCCTCCATCGACACCGAGTTGTCGATCACGAACAGGAAGTCGACGCGCTGACAGCCGGTGTCCATCGGTCCGCCCGACTCGCCGTCCGCCGAGCCGAGATCGAACACGGTCGGGTTGGTGTCGGCGTCGGTCGCCGCGGTGCCGACCTCGCCCGCAGACGATCCTCCGGTCGCGGCGTCCGTGGTGTCACCGGGGTTCGCGGTCGCCGAGCCGAGCGATCCGATGCTACCCGCGGTCGTCGGCTCGCGGCCGTCGCCGTCGGTCCCGCACGCCATCGACGCGCTCGACACGGTGACGATCGTGACGGCGAGGCGAACAGGGCGCATGGAGTCCATCGCGCAAAGTCTATCGCATCGTGTCGGCCTGCCACTGCCGCACGCGCTCGGCCAGATCGAGCGCCTCGGGCCCCGCCGCGCGACAGCGCTCGGTCGCGAGCGTCGCGGCGCGCCCGGCCGCCACGGGATCGCGCGTCGCGAGATCACGGGCCTGGGCGAAGTGGGCCTCGCACGCGCCGCGGTACGCGTACAGCAGATCGGGATGATCGGCGCGCAGCACCGCCTTCGAGATCGCGATCGTCGCCTCGGCCTCGTCGACGGCCTCGGCAAAGCGCCCCTGGGCGACGAGCACCGACGCGAGGTTGCCGTGGGTCCGCGCGACGTCGGGGTGGTCCTCGCCGAAGGCCTTGCGCGAGATCGCCAGCGAGCGGCGGAACTCGGCCTCGGCCTCGACCAAGCGGCCCTCGTCCTCGAAGGAGGTCCCGAGGTTGTTGTAGGCCATCGCGACCTCGGGGTGATCGGGTCCGAACGCTCGCTCGACGATCGTGAGCGCCCGCCGGTACTGCGTCTGCGCGTCGCCATGGCGGCCGAGATCGTCGAGCGCGATGCCGAGGTTGACGTGCCCCATTGCGACGTCCGGGTGCTCCGGTCCGAACGCGCGCAGCAGCAGGTCGAGCGCGAGGCGCAGCTCGGCCTCGGCCTCGTCCCAGCGCTGCAGCTCCTGCAGCGTCGCGCCGAGATGCGCGTGGGCAATCGCGATGAGCGGGTGCTCGGGGCCGAACGCGCGCTCGCGCAGCTCGAGCGCGCGGCGGTGCTCCGCGAGGCCCTCGGCGTCGCGGCCCTGGTTGCGCAGGGTCGTCCCGAGGTTCTCGTGGACGACGGCGACCTCGGGGTGCTCCTCGCCGAACTCCTCCTGCAGCAGCTCGATCGCGCGGCGGAAGTCGGCCTCGGCGTCGTCGTAGCGCGCCTGCTGCAGGTGCAGGCCGCCGAGGCTGTTGTAGACGTCGCCGAGCTGGCCCGGGTCGCCGCGGCGCTCCGCGAGGGCGAGCGCGACGTCGCCGAGCCATTGCGCCTCGGCGAAGCGGGTCTCGCGGGCGCCGAGCAGCATCACCAGGCTCGCGGCCGCCCGCGTCGCGACCACATCGTCGCGATCCGCGAGGGCACCTCCGAGGGCGCGGCGTAGGTGGACCTCGGCGGGGGCGTACTGCGACTGGCTGACGAGCAGCGCGCCGGTGACCTCGTCGATCGCCGAGCGCAGCGGCCGGTAGGGCACCGCGGCGGCCCGCGTCGCGAGCGAGTCGAGGGCCGCCCGCGCGGCGTCGGTCCGCCCCGCGACGAGGAGCACGACGGCGGCCGCGAGCTCGCCCCGGAGCGCCTCGACCTCGGCGGCGACGGCCGGATCGTCGGGGGGCGCGACGTCGGCCCGCAGCGCGTCGAGATCGGCGCACGCGTCGATCCGCGGCAGCGCGCCGACCAACGCCATCGCGCGCTCGACCACCGTCGCGTCGGCGGTCACCAGCTGCTCGATGGTCGCGGTCAGTCCGGCGCGCGCGCGATCGAGGCACGCGAGGCGCAGCTCCATCGCGGGCTCGGACTGGACCCCGCGGATCCGCGTCGCCTCGCACGCGTCGAGCGCGGCCGCTGCCCACTCCTCCGCGTAGCGATCGAGGAGGTCGGTGACGCGCGTCGCCGTGTCCGCGGCGTAGCCCAGCGCGGTCGCCCCGAGCCCCTCCACCACGCGGGCGCGCGGCGCCTCCCCCCACACGTCCGCGATCGGCGAGCCCGCGTCGCGGCACGGCTGCGGTCGGGACTGCACGACCACGATCGCCGCGGCGATCGATCCGAGCACGGTGGTCACCGCGGCCGCGCGGGTCCACGCGCGACGGCGACGGCGACGCGGATCGTCGGCGAGGGCCGTCAGCAGCGCGCGCATCGAGTCGAAGCGATCGCGGCGCCGCGCCGCCAGGCCTCGCAGCACGATCTGTCGCACCCACGCCGGCACGTCGCTGCGCGGCGGCGCGGGGCGAACCTCCCCGGCGACGACGTTCGCCATGATCTGCGCGAGCGTATCGCCGGCGAACGGCCGCTCGTCCCACAGCGCCTCGTACAACGCGACGCAGTAGCTGAACTGATCGCTCGCCGCATCGCTGACGCGATCGACGTACTGCTCCGGGGCCATGTACGCCGGCGTGCCGAGGACCTCGCCGGTGGCGGTGAGCAACGCAGGCGGCAGGGACGGGTTCGACCCCGACAGTACGGCGCCCGCGGTCGAGTCGCCCGCCGCCAGCTCGAGCGTCGCCAGCCCGAAGTCGGCGACCTTCGGCGGCCCGTCGCCGATGAGGACGTTGTCCGGCTTGAAATCGCGGTGCACGACGCCCCCGGCGTGGGCGGCCGCGAGCCCCTCGCCGATCTGTAGGAACATCGCCACGACCTCGGACCACGGCCGCGGCGTCTCGGCGAGCCACGCCCGCAGCGTCCGGCCCTCGACCAGCTCCATCGCGATGAAGACGTGGCCGTCCTGCTCGCCGGCGTCGAAGACCTGCACGACGTTGGCGTGGCTGAGCTTCGCCATCGCCTGCGCCTCGCGGAACAGCCGTCGGCGCGCGGCCTCGCTGGTCGCTCGCCCGGGCCCGATGAGCTTGAGCGCGACGCGGCGCTCGAGGGTGTCGTCGTAGCCGGCGTGCACGACCCCCATGCCGCCCTTGCCCAGCTCCTCGAGCAGGACGAAGCGGCCCAGTCGCACCGGCTGGTAGTCGCGCGGGACGAGGCTGGCGATCACGCGCTGCAGCGCCGCGCGCTCGATGGGATCGTCCGGGCCCACGCTCGCATCGGCGATCGGTGCGACGCCGCCCTGCGTGACGGCGCCGTCGGAGCCGACCGGTGTCTCGTCGATCGATCCCGGGTCGCCCACGCCGCGGCAGTCTGCCACGGGATCGCGACGGCGCGCGGCGACCCGTCGACGCGTCACTCGAGGATCGGCGCGGCCACGGCCTCGGACACCCCCTGGGCGGCCTGCGCGAGCAGGGTCTGCTGCAATCGCCCGGTGTCGACGTACGTCCGGATCCGCGTGGCCTTGCCCCACCGCAGCAGCACGAGCTGCACGCCGGCGCCCCAGTACGGCGGACCGTCGGGCGGCTCGACGTAGTGCTCGAAGCGCGTGACGACCCGCGTCGCCCACGGCCACCCATCGACGTCGATCTCGCGCAGCACGAACTGCCCGGGCAGGAGCCGGAAGAGCCGCGCGAACCACGTGCCGACGCCGTCGCGGGACACACGGGTCCCGCCCAGGGCGTGCTCGCCCTCGAAGGTGTAGCGCACGTCGGCGGCCATCAACTCGAGCGCGGGCCCGGGGTCGTGGGCGCTCAGGCCCTCGAACGCGCGCACGACCTTGCGCCGCACGACGGCGTGGTACGGGTTGAGGCGCACGGGGCCGCAGACCTGATCGACCGCGACGCCGGGGATCGTGCTCGGTCCGGCCGGGTTCGGGTGGACGCACGCCGGGGTACCGACGGCCAGGACGACCGCGGGCACCGCAGCGCCGAGGAGCCCGCCGCCGCGGTGCTTCGATGTTGACATCGACAATATCGTGACGGTCGAAGTTTCCAGTGTCAACATCGATCCGAGAGCCGGGCAGGACCGCGATCTTTCCGGCGTCGACATCCCTTGTGGCCGCGATCCGCCCCGGGCATCATCGCTGGCGCACATGCCCAGGGCCCGCAGCCAGCCGCGGCCGTACCACCACGGCAACCTCCGCGAGGCCCTGGTCGACGCCGCGCTGGCGATCCTCGAGGAGGAGGGCGTCGCGGCCCTCACCCTGCGCAGCGCCGCCCGCCGCGTTGGGGTGAGCCACGCCGCCCCGCAGAACCACTTCGGGGATCTGCGCGGGCTGCTGGCGGCCGTCGCCGCCGAGGGGTTCCGGCGCCTGGCCGCGGCGATGCGGGTCCCGAAGGACGAGGACACCGCCGAGCGATTGCTCGCGATCGGCCGCGCCTACGTCCGCTTCGCCCAGACCTCCCCGGAGCTCTTCCGAGCCATGTTCCACCCCGGATTGGGCCCGCGCGAGCCGGCCGGCGAGCTCGATCAGGCGTCGACCGCCGCGCTGGGCGTCCTCGTCGAGGCGGTGGCCGCGGCGCAAGCCGCCGGCACCGTCCGCGAGGGCGACGCGATGGAGCTCAGCATGACCGCCTGGTCGCTGGTCCACGGATTGTCGACGCTCCTGGTGGACGGGCACCTGGCGCGCAAGGGATTGCCGCGCGATGGACTCGTCCTGGCCCGGGCGCTGGGCGAACACCTGCTGCGCGGCGTGGGGGTGGACGGGGAGGCGCAACGATCGAAAAGAACGGCGCGAAGGAAATCGCGAGGGTAGCAAGGGCGTGCGTCCGGCCTCACGCCGCAACGCAGGCGCCGAGGTCCTCCAATCCCGGAGGCGCCTCCCCCACCCCATACCATGGCACGCACGCCGTCCCCGGCAGCGCGTCGGCGCATCCGTCCGGGCCCGTCAAATCGCACCACGGCGCGCAGCACCCGGTCTCCCCTGCACAATCGGGGAGGCCCGATTCCGGGGCGCAGAACAGCCCCGGGTCGCAGCCATTGCTCACGTCACACGGCTCCCCGACGGCGCCCTGCGCCCCCGAGGCGTCTTCCCGGCATTCGAAGTCCGCGAGCGAACCGGGATAGCAATACGTCCCCTTCGCACAATCCGGTGCCAAGGGATCGCACGTCGCGATGCACACCGTCAGATAGCCCTCGTCGAGGATGGTGCACGTGGACCCCGGATCCGCGCAGGTCGGCGCCCGCGGCGATCCGGTGCACAGCGGTACGCAATAGCCCTCGAGGGTCGCGCCATCGGTGACCGTGCAGAACGCCCCGAGCGCGCAATCGTCGATCCCGCTGTAGGGGAATTCCTGCACCGTGCACGGGCCGCCCGGCGGCACCGGGTCGGGATCCAACGGCACGCAGTCCGCCCAATTCCACGGACCGCCATCGGTCGACGATGGACTGCACTTCGTGCCCTCGGGGCACGTCTGCCCCCAGATGTCGCACGAGTGCCCGGGCACGTCGGGGGCCTGGATGAACGTCACGTCGTCCGACGAGGTGTCGGGATCGGTGCTCGACTCGTCGATGCCCGTGGTCCCGACCGACGTCCCAACGGACGTGCCGACCGACGTGCCCACCGACGTCCCCACCGTGGTGCCCTCGGTCGTGCCGAGGCTGGTCCCCGTGCCCTCGACGGAGCCCGCCGACGTCGAGGTGCCGCCGTCCGTGTCGCCGTCCCCGACCCGGGGACCACACGCCGCGAGCCCCAGTGCACCCACCGCCACCGCTCGCCACCGCATGCACGGAGGCTAGTGCCCCGCGCGTCGCCAGGCAAGGACTCGACGACGCGGCGCGGCCCTCAGGGAAAACACTGCAGCCAGATCTGCAGCTTCTCGTCGTCCTCGGCGACGACACCGCCCGCCGGCGGCATGGGCGTGATGTTCGGCGGCGGGTCCCGGCGCGCCAGGATCCGCGTGGCGAACGTCGCCGCCTGCTCGCGGGTATCGAACACGACCGACGGCGGCGCACCGCGGCGGTCGGCCACGGCAGCGCTGTGACATCCGTTGCAGTAGGTCGCCAGGAACCCGGCGCCGAACGTGTCGTAGGTGATGACCGGCAGCTCGTCGCACGGCAGCGCATCAGCGCCGGTCGAGCCTTCGCCCGTATCGCCGTCCCCGCTCGAGTCGGCGTCCGATGAATCGCCGACCCCCGAGGAGCTCGCGGCGTCGCCCGTCGAATCCTCGATCGCGCCCGAGGTGTCGCCGTCGCCGGCGTCGCCGTCGTCGCGGCAGCCCGGCAGCGCGAGCACGAGCAGCAAGACCGAGCGCGCGCTCATGTCAGCACCCCCGCGATCGGCTCCGCCCCGCCGAGGTACTCGACCGGGTCGACATCGCCGAGCACGAGCAGCGTCGCACCGACCGACTCCGCCGGGATCCCCGGCCGCGAGGCGTCGGGATTGCCCCCTGGATCGACCCCCACGCCGCCGTACAGCGCCGTGTACCCGCCGAACTTGCGATCGCCACGGATGCCCGGGCCCATCAGCATCATCGAGGTGTAGGGCCAATGGTCGCGCCCGGCCGTGGAGTTGAACGATGGGGTGCGACCCATCTCCGAGGTCACCACGACCACCGTGTCCTCGCGCAGCGGCCGACCCTCGGGCCCCATCGTGGTCTCGAGCGTCGCGAGGATCTGCGTCAGATCGGCGAAGAACGCCTCGAACAGCTGCGACTGCTGGCCGTTGTTCTGGTGCGTGTCCCACAGCGCGCCGGTGCCCACGCTCGCACACCGGCACAGCCCGGCGGCAAGGGACTCGATCGCCGTCTGCGCGCGCCCGAGGAAGGTCGTGCTCGCCGACAGCTGCAGGCCATCGCTGCTGTCGACCAGGAGACGAGCGCGCCGGAGCGCCTCGCCGTAGTCGGCCGCGTGGCCCGGGCCAGGCAGCCCGAGCTGCAGCGCCTCGGCGCGATCGACCAGGAACCGGTCGACCATGCGCGACGCGACCCGATCGGGCGGCACCACCGGCGTATCGTTGATCGAGAGCAACGAGCCGTCGATGGTCTGCTGCAGCAGCCCCTGGGCGTTGCTCACGAACACGCTGTAGGGGCCGGGGAACGACGGACCGCTCATCACGAGGTGCGGCAGCGACACCGCAGCGCGCTGCTCGTAGCCGAGGATCGTCGCGAAGTCGGCCCCGTCCTCCGACGGCGAGCCGGTGAGCGACACGGCGGCGCAGGTCTCGTGGTTGACGCTGCGGACCGACACGCCGTCGAGCACCGCGACCCCGCCGTGGTGCTGCTCGAAGAACGCGCGGGTGTTGGGCCGCGCCGGGTGATCGACCAGCGACAGGCCGCCGATCGTCCACGGCTCGGCATCGGGCTCCATCTCGATGCCCGGGAAGCCGAACAGCGGCGCGAAGACGGTCAGCGGATCCCAGCCGCCCTCCGCGGCGATGAACAGGAAGCGCTTGCCACCTTTGCCCGTCTGCGCGCGGCTGAGGGCAGCGCCGCCGAACAACGCGGCGGCAGCGGTCGCGGAACCCAAGAAGGTGCGTCGTGTCAGCATGGGTGATCTCGTCTCCTCGACACCAGTGTCAGTAGATGATGTGATCCGGGTCGGCGAGGACCGCGGTCAGCAGGGCGATCCACGCCTCGCGCGGGTTGGTGACGGAGGCGACGTCCCGCCACAGGGTGCCGAGTGCGAGCAATTCGGGGTCCTCGTCGTCGAGGCTCGTCGAACGCGCCTCGATCACCAACGCGGCGATCGTGGCGGAGCTCGGCTCGGCGTCGAGGTCGACGTCGGCCAACGTCGCGGCGAGCCGGCCGTCGCCGATCTCACCGGCGTTCGAGGCGTCGACGAGGAACACGGCGCCGGCCTCGGCCAAACGCCGCTGCACGAGGACCGCGCCGGTCGACACGCCGAGCGAGTCACCGCGATCGGAGCCGCCGGCGAGGCGGCGCAGCGCGAGGTCGAGGCGCGTCGCGGAACGGCCGCCCAGGCGCATCTCGTAGCCGGTCAACGCGCCGAGCGAGCGGCCGAGCACGTCGACCGGCGCGACCTTGCGCAGCACCGGCTCGGGTAGCCCACCGAAGCGCGGCTCCCAGCGCGCCCCTCGATAGCTCGGGTCGCCGACGATCGATCGCGCCAGCGCCTTGAGCGACAGGTCGGCCGCGAGGAATTCCTCGCGGTGCTCGGCCAGCGCACCCTCGTCCGCCAGCACGGCCTCGCGCCCCATCAGGCCCTCGTACATGCGCCGCACGGTGCACGACACGAAGCGCTCGTCCTCGGCGATCATGCGGCCGAGATCGGTCATTCGTTCGCCTGGCTGGCCATAGTAGCCCGGGGGTGCGTCGGTATAGATCGCCCAGTCGTGCTCGTTCGCCGGCGAGTACACGGGCTTCGCGAGATCGTTGGGGTACATGAATCCCCACAGGAAGCTCGCGAAGGGATCGAGTGTCGAGTGGCAGGCCTGACACGCGCCGTTGGTGCGAATCGCGTCGCGGATCGACGCCGAGTCGGTCAGATCCAGATCCGTGGGAAAGTCGATCGGTCGGTCCAGGTACGATTGACACAGGAGCGCCTGCGACAGCGCGTTGGCGCGCCCGCGATTGGCGTTGTCCACCGTCGACGGGTGGCGCCAGTACACCGAGTTGAGCGACAGCACGCCAGCGGCCGGGCGGCCATCGACGTACCGCGCCCGCACGGTGCCCGGCGGCAGCCAGCTGTCGTCCTCGTCCACGATGGGCTCGAGCGGCCAACCATCGAGCAACGCCGGATCCACGACGGTCATGTCGGTGGTCAGGATCTCGGTGAACGGTCGATCGTTCATCGCGACCCACGCGACGAGGTTGAGTGGTTCGTCGCCGATGGCCTCGTGCGTCGACTCGGAGAAGTCGCCGAAGTACATGCCGTCGAGCGTGGGGTATTGGTCGATGCGGGTCCGCCACGCGCCGGCGAAGATGTCGCGGACGCGGAGCCCGAACGACGGATCGTCGACGAAGCCCTCGATCATCGCGTCGACGGCGGCGGGGTCCGCGACCACGGCCTCGAGCTCGGCGAGCGAGGGACGCACCCCGCGGAGGTCGAGGCTCGCGCGGGTCAGGACCGCGGTCGGCGCGAGTGGCTCGCCCTCGTCGAACGGCTCGCCGTCGCTGGTGCTCCCGTCGTCCGCCCCGTCGCCAGCGCTGGTGGTCGTGCCCGTCGTGTCGCCGGCGGTGGTGTCATCGACCGCGGCTGGGGCCGAGGCGTCCTCGTCCTTGCACGCCACGGGGGCGAGCAGCAACATCGCGAGCGTTCGTCGGTTCACCACGGGAAGACCTCCCAGTCCAGCAACGCCGCCAGGTCGGCGGAGTCCATGCACGCGTCGCCCGCGATCTCGCCCGCCGCGACGTGCGTGCCGCAGCCATCGCAGGTTCCGCTCCAGTCGTAGTTCTCGCCGTCGAAGGTGGCGGCGTCGAACACCACGTCGTGCCAGAAGCCGGCGTCGTCGCGGACCGAGAAGTCCCCGGCGGGCTCGTCGGCACACGGCGCGCCGGCGATCAACACATCGGCGAACGACAGCGCCGCCGCGTCGCCGAGCGCGGCGCCACTGATCGACCCGCTGCCACCGATGCCGCGGTAGCCCGCGGCCTCGAACGCGTACAAGTAGCCCTGCAGCCGCAGCTCGCCGGTCAACACCGGATGCCCGGCCGCGGTGTCGGGGTCGGCCGAGACATCGCCGATGAGCGTGAACAGACCCTCGCTCGCCTCGCTGCCGATCGCGCGCCGGGCCTCGAGGTAGCCCGAGAGCTGGAACGTGCGACCGTCGTCGGCAGCGATGCGCAGCACGCCGCCCTCGGACGAGACGATGACTGCATCGACGAGGCGATCGCCGTCCGGCATCGCCGTGGTGGTCTCGAGCCGCCCCCCACCCTCGAAGGTCATGCCGTCGGCGGTGGTGCACCCAGACCCGACCCACGTGATGACGTCGACGAATTCGCCGTCGACGAACGTCTGCTCCTCGGGGCAATCGACATCGAACGCGAGCATCGATGCGCCCGCGAAGGCGATCGCCTGGGGATCGGAGTACAGAAACGCGCCGAGACCGGAGGTGATCGCCGCGACGACTTGGTCGGTGCTCGCGGTAGGCGCATCGGTCGTGCCGGTCGTACCGTCGGAGTACGGCGACGGGAACTCGTCGTCGCCGCTGCTGGAGGAATCCCCCGCAGCGGTCGAGCCGGTCGATCCGTTGGACCCGGTGGTGTCGGACGTGGTGCCACCACCGTCGCCGGTGGTTTCGCTCGCGGACGTGGTGGCGTCGCGCGGCTCCTCGGACTGTGCCCCGCCGCAACCGAGCACGGCTGCCGACGCGAGGAGTGCGACCCTGCATGGGTTCGACATGGGTGGTCTCCGCCGACGGGTGCACCCCGGCCGGCGGGGGTGGACACGGCGAGCCGCCCGCTGTCGCACGAATCCCGAAATCTGCCCGTTGGCGGGCCCGGAGCATTCCGCTAGGCTGATCTTGCTCCCCGTGCGCACGTGCTCCGTCATGGTCGTGCTGCTCGCGGGCTGTCGCCTCGAGCCCAACCCGCGCTTCGACGAGGCGCTCGCGGCCGCGACCACCGACGGCACCGCGACGACGACCGGTGGCACGAGCGGCCCACCGGCCTCGACCGGCGCCACCGGATCGAGCGGCCCCGACGACACTGGCGATGGCCCGAGCTCGACCGGGGTCGACTCGACGGACGGCGGGGTCGAGGGGTGCTACGACGGCGTCGCCGCGCCCGGCGCCCTCTGCTTCGAGTACCGCCTGGTGACCGCGGGCGCGGGCCAGGACGCCCTGTGCATCGCGGCCGGCGACTTCGATGGCGACCGCAACGCCGACATCCTCGTCGGCAACTACGGCGCCGCGCGGGTGCTCTTCGGCGATGGCACCGGATCGTTCTGGGGCGAGTTCACGCTCGCGCCGTCCGAGCCGGCCGGCTTCGCGTCGCCACTCGACGCCGCCGCGCTCGATCTCGACGAGGACGGGCTCGACGACGCCGTCATGGTCTGGTCCGAGTCGAACACCGTCGATGTGATCCTCACCAACGCCGAGGGCGGCTTCGAGCCCGCGGTCCCCTACGCGATCGACGGCTCGCCGTCGCGGGTCGTGGCCGCCGACTTCGACGGCGACGGCAACGTCGATCTGGCGGTGTCGTCGGACACCGGCAACACGGTGACGATCCTCTACGGGCTGGGGGGCGGTAGCTTCGAGCCCGGCCCGCCGATGGACGCCGGTGTCGCGCCGAGCAGCCTGACGACCACCGACCTCGACGCAAACGGCCTCGTCGACCTCGCCGTCGCGACCGAAGGCGCGATCCAGCTGCTGTTCAACGCCGGCGAGCGGGGGTTCGGCCCCGCGAGCCCCTTCGAGCTCCCGACGCCGGTCACCGTGATGTTCGCCGATCTCGACGCCGACGACGTCGACGACCTGTTCGTGTCGACCGTGGAGCAGCAGAACTTCGTGCTGTACGGCCTGCCGGACGGCGGCTTCGTCGAGGAGGACACCTGGTGGAACTGGACCGGGCGCGTCGCGTTCTCGGCGGCCGCCGGTGACTTCAACGCCGACGGCCTGCGCGACGTCGCGTGGGCCGAGGGCTTCATGGGCAACGGCAGCATGACGTGGATGCTCGGCCTCGGCGATCGCGTGTTCGAGACGACGCTCAACCCCCTGTTCACGTTCCCGCAGGACCTCGCGGTGGTCGACATGAATCACGACGGCGTCGACGACGTGCTCCTCGCGAACGCCGGCTCGCCCCTGGGCGTGGGCATGCTGCTCTCGGTGCCATGACGCGCGTCGGACCACGGCTGCTCGCACGCATCTGCGCGCTCGGTCTCGCCGGCGTGCTGGCCGGCGTCACGCCCCAGGCCGCCGCCGCGCCGCGACCTCGCCCGCGCGTCGCGGTGCTGCCGACGATGGTCACGGGAGAGCTCGAGGAGCACTGGCGGGGGAAGCTCGCCGATCGTCTGCTCGCGGGCCTGGTCCGCGGCGAGTTCGAGGTCGCGGACATCGCGAGCCCCGACACCGCCGGTTGCGTCGACGTCGAGTGCCGGCGCAACCTCGCGAGCGACGCGGGTGCCGAGTACGTCGTGACCTCGGGCATCGTCGCGGCGCCGCGTCAGTATCGCGTCGCCCTCGAGCTCGTCGACGGCGCGACCGGCAGCGTGCTCGCGACGGCGACCCGCGAGTGCGATGTCTGCACGGTCGAGGAGGTCGGCGAGCTCCTCGCCGAGGCCACGGGCGAGCTGCGGGCGAGGCTCGATGGCCTCGTCGCCGGCCCGCCCAGCCTGGTGATCGACAGCCGGCCGCGCGGGGCGAAGGTCACGATCGATGGGACCGCCGCTGGGGTCACGCCACTCGAAGAGGTGGTGAGCGCCGGTTCGCACGAGGCCACGATCACCCACCCCGGCTATGTGGATCAGCGACTGACGTTGCGGGCGGTGCCGGGACTGCGCGAGCAGATCGCAGTCGAGCTGCAGCCGCTGCCCCGCCCAACCGCGCCGCCGCGCCGCGCGAGGGACCTGCGCCCGTGGGGTTGGACGGCGCTCGCGGTGGGCGTCGCCGGCCTCGCCGCCGGGGCGGCCCTGCTCGCCGTGGACGGGAACGAGGATCGGAGCGCGTGCAGTGGCAACGACGTCGACGCCGACGGCGACTGCCGCTACCGCTATGACTCGTTGCCGGGCGGCGCCGGCTTGACGGCGGTCGGCGGCGCCGCGGCGGTCGCGGGCGTCGTGATGCTCGTGGTGCACGCGCGTCGCGTCGCGCGGCTGCGTCGGGCCCAACGCACGGCCGTCGCCTGGGGGCGATGACGGTGGCGCTCGTCGAGGCCTGCCCGGACACGGACGCCATCCTCGCGTTCGCCCAGGGGACGCTCGAGCCCGAGGCGCGCGAGGAGGTCGCGCGGCACGTCGATGCGTGCCACGACTGCACCACGGTGGTGCGCGAAGCGGCGTGGGCGTTGGGCGACGGCTCGGCCGGCCCGACCCGCGCCGAGGGACCGCCGACGACGGTGTCGGAGTCGCCACCGCGGGGCGCGGCGATCGGGCGCTACATCGTCCTCGGACCGCTCGGCCGCGGCGGCCTGGGCGAGGTCCTCGCCGCGTACGATCCCGAGCTGGATCGACGCGTGGCGATCAAGCTGCTGACGGCGTCGAGCGGCCAGGGCGATGCGGGGCGCTTCGAGCGACGGCTCGTGCTCGAGGGCCGCGCGCTGGCGAAGGTGAGCCACCCGCACGTGGTCGGGATCCACGACGTGGGGACCCTCGGCGATCGCGTCTTCATCGCGATGGAGTTGGTGGACGGGCTCACGTTCGGCGCGTGGTTGGCGGCCGCACCGCGCACGTGGAAGCAGATCCGCGACGTGATGCTCGGCGCGGCAGCAGGCCTCGACGAGGCCCACCGCGCGGGCCTCGTGCACCGCGACTTCAAGCCCTCGAACGTGATCATCGATCACCAGGATCGCGCCAAGGTGGTCGACTTCGGCCTCGCCCGCGCGGCCGCCGAGTCGGTCGGTCCCGACACGCCGGCGGATCCCCGCGACCCCGCGGTGCCGATCGCCGTCGACCCGGGTGCGACGCGGACCGCGCAGCCGTCCGATCGATGCCGCGGTGCCGGCCGCCGCGGCGCCCCCGGTCGGATCGGCGCCTGCACCCAAGGCGATGTCCGCCGCCGAGGCACGCGCGGCGGGTCGGCGGGCCTTCGCCGCGGGTCGCTTCGGCGAGGCGGAGGCGCTGCTGGGCCGCGCGCTGGCGCAGGACCCCAAGGACGACCAGAGCGCGCACGCGTTGGCGGAGCTGCACTTCGAGCGCGGCGCGACCGAGAAGGCGGTCGAGCTGGCCGAGCGCGCCGTGACGACGCGGCCGCGACACGCGGCGCATCGGTTGTTGTTGGGCGACTGCCT
This sequence comes from Nannocystaceae bacterium, assembly GCA_044344875.1. Classification (GTDB taxonomy): domain Bacteria; phylum Myxococcota_A; class Polyangia; order Nannocystales; family Nannocystaceae; genus Xiheibacterium. The sequence goes on along the minus strand of JBIJCC010000121.1, from coordinate 7,193 downwards.
GCGCAAGCTCGGGCGGATCGACGACGCGCGCACGCACTACCAGGTGGCGCTCGAACTCGGCAACGAGACCGCGGCGGCGCGCATCGCCAAACTCGATGGTGGGCTCGACGGCCAGGCCAACGGTGGGGGAGCTCCCCGGTGAGCGCGACCGACCTGTTGTTGGCGGCGCTGTCGGAGCCCGCGCGCAGCCGCGGCACCCCCGAACGCGACGCCGTCGACGCGTGGTTCGGCCGCGCAGCTGCGGCATGGCCGGCGGTGCCACTGACCACGGCGCTCTTCGCCGCCTGGGTCGCGAGTCGACTCGAGGACGCCGAGGATCCGTGGCTCGAGCTGTCGCGCCTGCGGGGCGGCGACCTGTGGATCGCCTGCGCCTGCGCCGAGGGGATGTCCGCGGCCATCGCCGCGTTGGAGGCGACGTTCGCCGACGCCATCGAGCAGGCGCTCGCGCGGGTCGAGTTCGATCGCACCCAACGCGACGAGCTGCGGCAGATCGTCCGTCACCACCTGTTCGTCGGCGACGGCGTGGGCGCCATCGCCCGCTACTCGGGCCGCGGACCGCTGGCCGCGTGGCTGCGCGTGACCGCGACGCGCACCGCACTGAACGCACGACGTCGCGAGCGGACCACGGTCGAGGTCGACGACGACGATCTCGGGGCGCTCCCCGAGCGACTGCGCGACCCCGAGCTCGACCACCTCAAGCGGACGTACCAGGAGGTCTTCCGCGAGGCGTTCGCCGCCGCGGCTGCCAGCCTCACGCCGCGCGAGCGCACGCTGCTGCGTCAGGCGGTGATCCACGGGCTGACCGTCCGCGAGGTCGGCCGCATGTACGGGGTGCACCACGCGACGGTCGCACGGTGGATCGATCACGCCCGCAGTGCCCTCGCCCAGGCCGTGCAGCGCGAGCTCGGCGGGCGGTTGCGGTTGCGTCCGGAGGAGCTCGCGAGCGTGTTGGTGCTGGTGCGCAGCCGGCTCGAGATCAGCATCGACCGCGTGCTCGCCACGCCCGACGAGTGAGGTCGACGCGGGCGCGGTCGCTCGGCTACGCGTCCGACCGTTGCCGGTGGATCTGAGCGAATCGCACGAAACTCCCGGAATCCACGCGCCATCGGTCGCGCGCGCGGGCCCGAGGCAGTAGATCCGCGTCGGGGCAGCGGTGGGCATGGCGTTGCGGGCGTCGACGATGCCCGTGCGGTGACGACCTCCGTCGCACTGGCGCAGCAGCGGCCACAACCCCGGTTGGGTCACGACGTCGAGGGCGCGCCCCCACGAGCGGCGACTACTCTCGACCCGCTGCAGCCGAGTTCACGCCGACGATGGCATCGATGGCGGCGGTGATGTCGGAGTCCGCGAGCGCGTGGCCTCCTTCGCGCAGGACGAAGTCGTGGCCGATCCCGGCTCGTGAGAGACGATCCGACAATTCCTCCATCGTACGGCGGTGATGCGGGTCGTCTTCGGCGGCCCGGAGCAGCAGCGCCGCGCGGGGCCGGGTCATCGGGTCCATCTCTCCTTGCAGACCTCCCATCGCGATGACGTAGGTCTCGATCTCGGGGATCCACGTCGGCTCGACCGCAACGCGAGCCGCAGCGAATGCTCCGTTCGAGTAGCCGAGCAACACCGTGGGTCCCGCGGCGCCGGCCGCTGCGATCGCGTCTCGCCAGCCCTCGCTCATGCCTCGCAGCGCGTCGACCTGATGGGGAGCGGCAGGCCAGCACACGGCGTCCAGCATGTCCGGGTCCCAGTCGCAGAACCCCCGCTCGCCTTGCACGACGAGCACGGACACGCCCCGCGCGTGGGCGGCTTCGATCACCCGACGTCACGTATCGAGCTCTCCGTCTCCGCGATACAGCCCGTGTACGAACACGAGCAGCCCGCTCGCGGGCTCGACGGGGGCCAGGCACGCGGCGCGCTCTGGCGCATGGTGCTCGAGCGAGCACGGAGGAGGTGGGTCGACGCGGGTCGACGATGCGGGTTCGGGGTGCGGGTCCGCGGCGTCGCGGGTCGGCGACCGCGGCGAGCATCCATCGCAAGCGGGCAGCGCGAGCGCGAGCGCGAGCGCAATCAGGACCGGCGGTGCGCATGGGAGCATCGACGTGTTCTACCTCAGCGCAGCGACGAGGGTGCCTCGACCACGAGCCGTGGGCGGACCAGCCAAGAGCCGGACTGTCGACGGCGGTCGGGAAGCGCGGGAGTCCGCGCCGGTGGTCGTGCTCGCGCCGTCGCTCGCCGCCTCGAGCTCGTCGCGGGCGCTCTTGAATCGGCGTGGTCGAGCCCGGCGACACCGCACCGGTGGCGTGGCCGGGAGCTTGCGCGATGAGGCGTCTGGATCGCAGGTGCGTCGCGCGAGCGAGCCGGAGGCTCACGACCCCGAGAGCTCCCCCTGTTCGATCGTCACGCTCTCGAAGACCCACGGCTCGCCCTCGACCATCCGCGCGCCGTCGGTCCGCTGATAGACGACCGACCAGCGCACGACGAGCCCGGCGGCGCCCGGGAGCACGAGCTCGAGGTCGCGGGGCGAGAAGTCCCCGTCGGCGCCGAGCCGAGTGTCGACGGCGCCTCGCGCCCCGTCCTCGAAGCTGCGGCCGATGACCTCGACGTCGCCGACCCGCAGGTGTTGGCCGTCGTACGCCTGCGCGCTCACCAGCACGCGGCGGAACATGTCGCCGGTGGGAAACGCGTGGCCGACCTCGCGCGGCGCGAGCCGAATGCGCACGCGCTCGGGGGCGACGCGCTCCGCCTCGATCGCCACGGCCCTGCGGAGCATCCCGACGTCACGAGACGCCGAGAATCCGTGGTCGCGCCGGCCGCCGAGGGCATCGCTGCGCGGCATGTGGCAATCGATGCAGCTGGTCTGCGCAGCGGGCGAGCGCGCGTGCTCGAGCAACGTCGACTGCATCAACAGATCCGGCGCGTCCGGAAAGCCGAACTCGTGGCAGCCGGCGCATGCGCTCGAGGGATCGTTCGCCGCGGGCCGCAACCCCGCGTGTGGATCGTCGGGCCGCGACTCGTGCGGCGCCGCGACATGGCACGTGACGCAGCCGACGCCGATCCGTTCGAGCTCGCCGATCTTCGTACCGCGCGTCGGGTCGGCGTGGGGCGCGTGACACGACCGGCAGAACTCGCGCGGCTCGCGGGCGAACGCCGAGGCGAAGTCCGCGCCGGTGAACGACTGCCGGTGCATCGACCCGCGCCACGATGCGGCGACGTCCTCGTGGCAGGCTTCGCACTCGGCGTTGCGCCGCGCGGCGCCCGACGGAGCCGCGGTCCGCGGTGCGGCACCAAGGGCGACACCACCGCCGACGATCGCGACCGCACACCCGACGACGGCGCACGCACGACCGCTCACAGGGCCACCACGGGCGCCACCTCGAATGCGCGCCCACTCGGATCGATCGTCAGGGTGCGCGCGACACGAAAGCCGGCCGCTGCGAGGGCGTCGGCGTCGCCGCAGCTCGCTTCGGGCTTGATGAGTGCCGAGCGGTAGCCGCGAACCCCATCGCCCAGCAGCTCCGCCTGCTCGTCGGTGGTCACCATCGCGCCGAGGAGCCGCTGACCCGAGCCTTCGAGCTCGACGAACGCCACGTCCCGGAGCGCCTCATGGACGCGGAGGACCTTGCGAAGCCCGGCATACCCGGTCAGACCATCGAACTTGCGCAGACGCATGAGCATCACGAGCTTCTGCTGGCAGCCGTCGCGATGTCCGAGCGGCCACGGCCGCAGATCGATCGGCGGATAGGCCGGGTCGACCGCGATTCCGCAGCGCAGCGGCGAGGCAATCGTCGCATTGGTCAGCAGCGCGGCGTAGTCGACCCCCATCATCACGATCTTGCCGGGCCCCATCTGCCGCGGCCAGGTCGACTCGTACCCGCCCGTCACCCAGACCTCGCCGGGCCTCGGCACTTCGATGCGCGTGAGCGACAGCGTGCCCTCGTTCGGGAACCACGCCGGCGCGGGGAGCTTGGCCGCCGTCCATCGGCCGTGCTCGTCGGCGGACCACGCGGCGTCCTTCGCGAGCAACCACGGCGTGCCGTGCTCGACCCCCGCCAGGGCGCGCAGCCCCGAGGCGCCGGCGGGACCCACGTCGTCCCAGCCCTGGGCGCCACCCTCGCGGACGAGCGCGCGATCGGTCGCGAGCCACACCCGCTGGTCACGGTCGAGCGCGAGGGCGACCAGCTTGCCACCGGGCGTGTCGCCCTTGGCCTTCCACGTGTCGCCATCGAGCGCAAAGACCTCGTAGCCGCGTTCGTCGAGGAGCGCGACGACGCTCTCGCCTTCCGGGCCGATCACGACCATGCCGTGCTGGTAGTCGCGCTCGGTCAGCTTCTGCGTGCGCCCCTCGAGATCCTCCTGGAACCACCGCATCGCCCACGTGCCGTGGTTGCCCTTCGTGGTTCGCGTCCGGCAGCCGACGACCGCGACCACATCGCCGCGCGGCGTCGCGTGGGCCGCCCACACGTCGAGCGGACAGTTCGAGCCCGAGGTCTTGAACGCCGACAGGTGCGGGCCCTTCGGTCGGCCACGCGCGACCCCGAACCGCACCGCATGTTCGCCGTTCCACGACTCGAGCCTCCCTCCGGCGGGATCCCAACGGCGCTCTCCGAGCAAGAGGATCGATCCGTCCCACCACGGCCACGCCCCGCGGGCGTAGGCATCCTTGCCGAACACGTCCATGTCGACCCACTTGCCGTCGGCGGTTCGCTTCTCGACGTCGGTGCCGATGTACGAGTCGCCGCGGGTGCCGCGATGCACGAGGGCGATCATCGGTTGCGGATCGAAACCGACCACGCCCATGACCTCGTTGTCGGTGATGTCCGCGTGGTCGTTGCCTCGGATCGACCGCCCGCGGTCGAGGCGCTCCGCGACCTGCCCGCGCTCGTCGATACGGGCGATCCAGTCGTGCGCGTGGAGGTAGCGGTGGTCGCCGACGAACGAGACGTCGAGGTTCTTGCAGCGCCCTTCGGCGACCACCGCGAACTCGACCGCGGCGCTCGCCGGTGGCTCGGCGGGCTCCCCCTCGACGTCGCCCGGCGACACGACCTCGACGGCAGCTCGGGGTTGGCGGGTTGCGGACGGCTCGGGCGAGCCCGGGGACACCACATGCGACGCCGTACAGGCCGGTGCGAGCAGGAGGAGGGGGAACAGGGTATCTCGTCGCATCGATCGTTCGCTCCTGACCCCGGACCGACGCGCACGGCCGACGCGTCAGTTCCGGACATCGAGGAGCAAAGATACGCGTTCCCGGGACGAGGGACGACGAGCAGGGTGTCCGGAAGAACGCTTCTCGTTCCTCAACCGCTGGGCGCGGGCTCCCCCGCACCCGCCCTCGGGTCACCGGTGCCGTCGTCGTCGTCCCCGCCGGCGTCACCGTCCGGGGTCCCTGTGTCCCGTCGCCGCCGTCGTCGGTCGATCCGCCATCGTCGCCGCCGGGCGGGTTCTCGCCACCCGCGGGGAACGTGGTGTTCCACCGGTAGGGGCCGGACTCGGCGATCGATCTCGGACTCGACGACCGCGTTGGCGATCTGCTGGCAGTCGGCAACCCGGGAGTCGACTGATCGCGACGCGAAGCGCGGTGTCTTCGCTCGCGGCGTCTTCGCTCGCGGTGTCCTCGCAACCGCGTCGCGCCAGGCCGCCTGGCACGGTGGACATGCCGCGGCCCGGCGTCCGGCGAGCCGCGGCCCCTCCGCGCGCTCAGCCTTTGACGTCGTCGAAGATGATTGCGCCGAAGCCGCCGTCAAAGACGCCGTGGCCGCAATCCTCGTCGGGGAGCCACGTGCCGTTGTAGACATCCTCGCAACCGAGGAACCCCGGCTCTTGCGTCATGGTGCCCCAGAAGGCGCCTTCGCAATTGCCGAGGGTCATCTGTGCCCCGATGATCGCGATCGAGTGCGGCGCGATCAGCAGGCAGTCGAAGTCGAAGTGGAGCGTGCCACCGAAACTCGGGGTCACCGCGTAGTCCTGCCCGCTGGCGCAGTCGTCGAGTTCGTCGTCTCCCGCCGCGCTGCACCACGATCCCTCGCCGACGGTCTCGACGCAGTCGCTCCACTCGTCGTGGACCGCGGTCGCACAGCCGTGGACCGCGTTTGCGGCGGCCCCCCAGGCCGACCATGGGATCGCCGAGAACGCGTGCACGAATGGGCTTCCGGCCTGCGGGCGGAACACGACCTCCCCTTCATCGTCGAACCCGACCAGGCGCGCCCGGCTGACCTGCCCGTTGCGCTGGATCGCCACGATGTCACCCGAGACCAGCCGTGGGATCGTACCCACGTTGGCCGGAGTGAAGCGCGACATGTTGGGCCCGACGCCGGGCGCCTTGACGAACGCATAGCGATCGCCGAACGCGAACGGCGCGCCGGGGAGCAACGTCGCCACCACCGGCGCGTTTGCGGCAGGCGCCGAAAGATCAATCGTCGAGCCTTCGCGCAGCGATGGGTCGTCGAGCTCGCGCTCCGCGTCGGGCTCCGCGGCGCACGCCACGACACTTGCCAGTACGATCCACAACGAATGGTGCCTCTTCATGGTGTCCTCTCGCGCGTCGCATCAATCGCGCCCTGGATCCCTTGACCATGGCGGACGCCACGATGACGCAGCGCCGCCGCCGCCGCGATCGCGGTCGGCGAACCGCATGATTGCGCGGCGCATAGGCAGGACAAAGGGGCTCTCGAGAGAACGAAACTTGCGATAGTCCACACGCTCGACGTTCCACACAGGGGAAACCGTCGCCGCCAATGCTAGAGCTGCAGCGTCGCGCGAATCGGGGCGAGGCGCGCTCCGTCGCTGGCGCCGTTGCGGGTCACCTCGACGAACAGGGTGCGTCGCACGGTCCTCGATCAAATTGCGGCCGCTGCGAGCCCGACGCCGCCACCCGATCCGCGTCATCACGCCGACGTTCGGTGCGGGCTTTCCTTCACGGTCACGTCATCCCCGGACCACCTGCGGGCCTGCCACCGGCCCGAAGGTGGGCCAGCTGGCCCACGGGCCCACGGCGAGCAGGACATCCCGCACCGCGCTCGGTCGTATCGTTTGGCCACTCGACTTGCGCGATTCAAGCGAACGCCTCGGCGGGGATACACCAGGGCAATCGCATCAAAACTTAAGCAGTCTTGCGCAGATGGACCTTCGGTTTGATCCGGGGCGTGACTTGTGATCTGTTGCGGCGCATGCCGAAGAGAAGGGCGAGTGCCGTTGCAACGATGGGC
>JBIJCC010000185.1:0-9933 GCA_044344875.1 Nannocystaceae bacterium | reverse complement strand
GGAAGCCGGCGCGGCCAACTCGACGACGACCGGACTCCCGGCCTCGTTCGCCGCCGCGCTCGCGACCGCGATCACCTCCGACACCGGCACACGCTCGGTGGTCGTCGCCGCCTCGACGCTCGCCGCCTCGACGCTCGCCGCCCCGACGCTCGACCCGTCGACGCCCGCATCGCCCTCGACGCCCGCCGCCTCGAGCCCCTGAAGCACCCGCTGCAACCCCGCCGCCAGCACCCCGACGCCGATCCGCTTGCCCGGCTCCCGCGCCAGGCACCCATCCACCAGCGTCACCAACGCCGCCGGCAGATCCTTCCTCTCCCCCGCGATCGACAGCCCCGGCTGATCCGCCGCCAGCTTGCGCGCGACCACCTCGTCCTCGCTGCGATGCCCGAGCGGCGGCGCGCCCAGCAACATCTCGTACAGCGTGCACCCGAGCGCGTACACATCCATGGCCGGCGACGCGGGGGCCCCCGCGGCCTGCTCGGGCGCCATGTAGTGCCGCGTGCCGGGCCGCTCGAACACCTTGGTCACGCGCTCCGCCTGCTGCGGCGTCAGCGAAGGCCCTGCGCCCACGTTCGGGCCCGCGCCTGCGCCCGCAGCCCCGCCCCGCATCCGCGTCGCCAACCCGAAGTCGATCAGCTTCGCGACCTCCCCTCCCGTCCCCTCGTTCACGAGGATCACGTTGTCGGGCTTCACATCGCGATGCACGATCCCCCGCGCGTGCAGTGCCTCCAACGCATGCGCGAGATCCAACGCGATCCGACACGCCCGCGCCGTCGGCAGGTACGGCAGCTGGATCACCACCGCCGTGAGCGGCGGCCCTTCGACGCGCTCGGTCACCACGAACGGCACGCCGCGGGCCTCCGCCAGTCTCCCCGCCTCGAGCGTGCGCACGACGTTCGGATGCCCCGACAGCTCGCCGGCCAGGTCGACCTCGTTGTGCAGGCGGTACTCGACATCCGCACGCTTCGCGAACTTCTCCCGGATCACCTTCAACGCCACGCGGGCGCCGTCGCTCTGGCGATGCGCGGCGTAGACGACCGCCATGCCGCCGCGGCCGAGCACGTGTTCGACCCGGTACGCACCGCCGTGCACGAGTGCACCATCCGCGAGCTCGTCCGGATCCCGCAGCACGGCGCCGCCGTAGCGCATGCGGCCGCTGTCCTCGAACTCGCGCGGCTCGGTCATGGTGCGCTCCCGGCTGGAATCGACGTGACCTTCAGTGTGGTCGCGCCGACGCGCACCATGTACTTGCGATCGGCGGCCAATCGCAAGGGATCCACCGTTCGCCAGGGCTCGCCCGCCTTCGAGTGCCACGCGAGCTTGTGGGTGCCCTCGGGCAGCTTCACGTCGATCGTCTTGGTGATGACCCACACCTTCTTGCCGATCCTGACCTCGCCCTCCGCGAAGTTCGGCGCGAGACGGACATCGACCAGGACGACCGGTTTGGGCTTCACCTTGGGCTTGGAGGGCGCCGCCTTCGGCGCGGCCGCGGGCTCCGGCGTAGGCTCAGGCTCCGGCACCGCAGGCTCCGGCACCGCAGGCTCCGGCACCGCAGGCTCCGGCACCGCAGGCTCCGGCACCGCAGGCTCCGCGGCGGGAGCCGTCGGGGTCTCGGCCACGCTCGGCAGCGGCCCCGGCACGGCCGCCGGCCCCAGCGCGGCCGTCGGCCCCGGCACGGCCGTCGCTCCCGCCCCCTCGGCCGTCGGCACTTCCGCCTGCGGCACGGGCAAGAGCTTCGGACCCGAGGCCTGCGCCTGCAGCTCGTCCGTCCCGAGCACGCCGACCTCCTCCACCGCCGCAGCCGCGACCTCGGTGCCCTTCGCGATCGCGGCGACCTTCGCGTCCTCCTTGCCCTGCGCCTGCGTACCCTTCGCCCCGCCCCGCGCCACGGCCTCGCTCCCGTCCACCGCCGCGGGCGCCTTTGCATCCGGCACGAGCATGTAGACCAAGCCGAGCAACACCACGGACATCATGGCTGCGATCGCGCCGACGACGATCCGCATGCGCCCGCGACCGTGCACCACCGTCATCACGGTCGGCTCGGTGCTGCCTCGCACGGCGTCCCGCGTCGTCTCGCGCTCGGCCGCCTGCGCGACCACCTCCGCGGAACCACGCGTCGCCTCGCCCGCCGCGCGCGGCGGCTCGGCCGCTCGAGCCACCTCACCCGGTGGCATCGGCATGCCGCCGCCCGGCAGCACCTCGGTCCGAGCAGCCGCCGTCGCCGTCGTCGCCGGCCCACCACCGAGCCGGTGGGTCTGCCCGGGGATCGGCCCATCCTCCGTCGGCTCCAGCACCGAATCCCGCACCCCGCGTGCGCCGAGCGGGTCCAACCCCGAAGAGCCACGCGAGCGCCGGAAGAAGCTCGGCGCACCATCGTCCACTTCGGCTGGCAGCGGCACCGCCGGAGTGTCCAACGGGCGACCCTGCGGCGCTGGCGGAACCGCCGGTGATCCTGTCGGAGATCCGGGCGCTCCGGCAGCCGGCGGTGCGCCGTCGACCTCCTCCTCCTTGTCGATCTGCCGCAGCATCTCGAGCAATCGGAACATCCGCTCCGGCAACACCGGCATGTCCCCGTCCGTGTAGCCCGAGTGCCGCCGCGTCTGCAGCTGCCACGCGTACAGTTCGCGCAGCGTCGCCGGATCCGCCGCACGCCCTTGCCAGCGTCGCAGCATCGCGAGCACCTCGCCCGGATTGGCGAGTCGCTTCTCCGGGTCGGGGTTCGTGCAGCGCGCGTAGATCTCCTTCAGATCATCGTCGACCCGCGCCGAGGTGATCGCAGGCACCCGACCCGACAGCGCGCACGCGATGAGCTCGGCCGTGGGCACGTCGTGCCGAAACCGCTTGCCCTCGACCATCTCCCAGAACATCGCCGCCGCGCCGAACAGATCGACCCGCGTCGTCGAGCGCCCCGAGATCTGCTCGGGCGGCATGTACCGCGGCTTGCCCTTGATGTGATTGCCCGACGTCTCGTGGCTCTGGACCTTCGCGATGCCGAAGTCCATCACCTTCACCTCGCCCGACGAGCTGACGAGCACGTTCGCGGGGTTGAGATCGCGGTGGATCACCGAGTGCGGCTTGCCCTCGCGCTCGTAGGTGTACGCGTAGTGCAGCGCCTCGAGCACGCACCGCCAGATGTACACGGCGACGTCGACCGACAGCGGTGCGCCGCGCTGCCGCATGACCTCGAGCAGCTGCTCGAGATCGATCCCGTCCACGCGCTCGAGCTCCATGTACACCACACCGCGGTGCACCCCGGCGTCGAAGACCTGGACGATGTTGGAGTGCGAGAACTGCGACGCGATGCGGATCTCGTTCAGCAGCGCGATCTGATCCGACTCGGCCAGCCCGAGCAGATCCGCGGGCATCTTCAGCGCCACCACCTTCTCGCCGCCGAAGATCACCTTGATCGCGAGCCACACCTGGGCCATGCCGCCCATGCCGAGCGGCCGGATCAGGCGATAGCGACCAAAGCGATAGCCCTTGGCGGTCGAGGCGTTGGCCGGGGGCTCCGGCGCGACGGGCAAGTCCCTGATCACCATCGCAGCCCGATCCCTCCTGCGCCGAAGCTCATGTGCCTCGCGACCTGCATCGCGACCGCCCCGCGGCGCTTCGCCTTCGCGCGGCGCCCGAGGTCGACCCCGAGCAGCACGGCCCCGATCGCGACCGCCCCCGCACCTGTGCCGAGCAGGATGAGGCCCGGCGTGCGCCGCCGCGTGATCTCGAGTTGCTGCGGGTTGTTCGGATCGACCCGCGAGCTGTCGCCGACCGCGGCGAGCACCGCCCCGGCGATCAGCACGCCGAGACCCGCCCCCCCGACCGCTGCGCCAACGACGCCGAGCGGCCCGATCCGCTGACCCGCACGCGCCCGCATGGTGTCGTCCTGCGGCGACGTGCTCGGCGTCACGACCGGCGCGGGCACGGCCAGCGCGGGTGTCAGTGCGGGCGACACCGCATCGAGATCGGCCGCGAGCGCGGCGGCGAGTTCGTCCGATCCGCAGCGCTCGCACACGTTCGAGTGCGTCATCGGGGCCTTGCCCGCGGCGCGCGCTCGGTACTGCATCCGGATCCCATCGTGCGCCTCGTCGCGCTCGATCACCACCTCGAGCTGTGACTCACCCGACGCGCCGACCTCGAAGTCCCGGCCCTGCAGCTGCGTCGTGATCGTGAGGCGCACCGCGGCTTCGGTGCTCGCCGCGTCCTCGCCCGCGAGCCGGTTCACGATCGTCAGCGCGACGGGGATCCGGTCGCTCGCAGACGCGGACGGCTGCGCGGTCGAGGGGGCCGAGGCGCCCGTGCTGGCGTCGGACGAGGAAGGGCTCGCCACCGACGTCGGTGCGGCGGCAGCAAAGGCGAGCGAGAGCGAGAGCACGGGCAGCAGCATGGGCGGGGCGATCATGGCGAAAAACGTCGAGCGCAGGGGAGCTTGGCGGACGAAGCGAGCGAGGATTGGGACGACGGGGACAGCGGCCGCCGGGGACACTGGCCAATTGGCCGTCGACCCCTTCGGCGACCGTTTTTCCCCCCTCTAGCAAGCTGTGTGCCAGCAGCATCGATCCCGGTTCGTATCGCGGCAACAAACGATTTCGCCGCCGCGCGCAGGCGCGGCGCGGCGCCAGCGAACCGGACGGTGCGAACCGACGAAGACTCGGTGCGCTCCCAGAGTCGGGCCCGAGCGCGCCCCTCATCTGCATCCTCGTGCTGGGAACGGATGCCCATCGGCCGGTCGACAGCGAGTGCCGCCGCGTCGCGCGTGGACAGCGTCGGCTCGTGTGAGTCGCTCGTCGCGAAGAAACCAAACGGCTGGAGTCGATGCGCGCACCGTTGTCTCGCGTGTCGACGTCCGCGCCACGGTGTTGCCACCGATGTTTGACGTTGACCCGACCGACCCACCGTAGTGCATCATCCCCCTGGCTAGTATGGCGAGTCCCCACGAGATCCAGGTCGATCGCCTCACCGCAACGTTGCAGATCCCCCGACCTGACGAGTCCGTTCGACGCCGGCTGCACCGCGTCGAGCTCGAGGTGACCGAGGGCGTCGATGCCGGCCGCCGCTTCACCGTCACCGCCGAGCGAGCGATCTGTGGTCGCGGCAGCGGCGTCGACGTCCAGCTGACCGACCCCTCGATCAGCGGCGCGCACTTCGAGCTCGAGCTCCTCGAGGCCGCCGTCTTGCTCCGCGATCTCGACAGTCACAACGGCATCTGGCTCGGGCGCGGGCGCATCGAGCATCGCGTCGCGCTCGTCGACGGGGCCGAGTTCCAGGCCGGACGATGCCACTTCCGCGTGCACTTCGACGCCGAGCGCGTCGACGTCCCGGTCTCACGGAACCAACGCTTCGAGACGCTGTGCGGCGCGAGCGAGTCGACGCGCGAGCTCTTCGCCCGCCTCGAGCGTGTGGCCCCGTGGCACCTCGCCGTCCTCGTCCTCGGCGAGACCGGCACGGGCAAGGAGGAGGTCGCCCGCGCGCTGCATGCAGCGTCGGGTCGCAAGGGCCCGTTCGTGGTGATGGACTGTGGCGCGCTGCCGCCCCAGCTCGCCGAGAGCGCGATCCTCGGCTTCAGCAAGGGCGCGTTCACGGGCGCGGCCGCCGACCATCCCGGCTGCTTCGAGGCCGCCGATGGCGGGACGCTGCTGCTCGACGAGATCGGCGAACTGCCGCTGGAGCTGCAGCCCAAGCTGCTACGGGCCGTCGATCGCGGCGAGGTCTCCCGCGTCAACGAGTCGCGCGTGCGCAAGGTCGACGTGCGGGTGATCGCGGCCACCCTGCGAGACCTACGGGCCGACGTCGCGAATGGTCGCTTCCGGCTGGACCTCTACCAACGCATCGCGCCGGTCGTCCTGCGCGTACCGCCGCTGCGCGAGCGCATCGACGACATCCCGCTGCTCGCCGACCAATTCCTCGATTCCATGGCCTCGCGCACGGGTCGGTCGTACAAGCTGCGCGACGACGCGGTCGAGCGGCTCCGATCGCTGACGTGGATAGGTAACGTCCGCCAACTCCGGCATGTCATCGAGCGGGCGGCGTACCTCGCCGTCGGGGGTGTGGTCACGGCCCGGGAGATCGTCGTGGATGAGGACCCGGTGCCCGCGAGTGCGCTGGAGGACGAGGCGCTGTTCGCGTTGCCGCTGCTCGAGGCGTGCGACCGGCTGAAGACGGCGTTCGAGACTCGGTACTGCGATCGGCTGCTCGCCGAGACGGACGGCAGCATCGAGGCGGCGTTGGAGCGCTCGGGGTATCAGAGCCGCAAGGGGTTCCGGGATCTGTTGCGGAGGATCGGGCGGCTGCACCTCTGGCGGTGAGGCGCGCCGCGGCGCCTGCGTGCACCTCCGGCATCGCATCGCGATCGCGCGCGATGTAGTCTCCAGGCCGCATGGATCGCGCAGACACGGACGCAACGCCCGAGCCCTCGAGACGAACGGCGTCCAACGGTGAGTTCCTCGAAGTCACCACCGCTCGCTTCGGTGTCGTCGCGATCCCCGGCACGCACGTGATCGAGTTCCCGTTCGGCGTGTTCGGCTTCCCCGACGCGACGACGTTCGCCCTGTTGCAGCATCGTCCGGGATCGATCTTCCACTGGCTGCAGGCGCTGGCCTTCCCGCAGGTCGCGTTCCTCGTCGCGCCAGCGACCACGCTCGAACCTGACTACCCTGTTGCCGACATCGCGCGCGCGGTCGCCTTCTTGGATCTGCCCGCGGACGAGGCGGTCGAGACCCTGCTCATCTGCACGATCCCGCGGCCGCCCGCCGCCGCGACCGTCAACATGCTCGCGCCCGTGTGCATCAGCGTGGCGGCGCGTCGCGGCGCGCAGATCACCCGGCACGACCACGACTACGACGTGCGCGCGCCCCTCGTGCTGCCTTCGGCGCGAGCTCGGTGACCCGAGGTCCAGCGCGAGGACCACTGACTTCGGGACGTGCGGGGATCGCCCCATGCTCGGCGGCGACCAAACGGGCTGTTCGCGGTAGGCGGGCCTGCCTAAGTAAGCGACTCGTCCGTGTTCCGATCTGGCTGGTGGAGCCCCGCGCGCGCCTCAGAACCGCAGCATCCAGCCGCGTACAGTTGGCTCGAGCCATACCGACCTCCGTCCAGCTCCAACGCGCTCCCGCGCTCTTGTCGCCCGTCGAAATGCGAAGACGCTGCCAATGATCAAGCCGATGCCCACCAGTGCCACGACGCCGCCCGAGATCATCATCCGGGGTCGGATTCCGCCACCGCTGCGCGACTCGCCGTCGCCGGACGGGATGTGACAAACATCGGTCATCTCGATGCATGTGTTGCCGCATCGCTTCCCGGTCGAGCAGTTCTTCGACGACGAACCACCTCCTCCCACCCCCACCGCAACCAGCACGATGCCGAGCGCTGCTGCGATAGAGCCCGGGATCACGAGCCCGACTCCCACTTGCTGGAAGTGGGCAGCCTCCGCAGCGGGGTCCGGCGACGATGGTGTGGGTTCAGCGGAGCGGATCGAGCGAATCTCTTCCATCTCCGAGGGATCGGGCTCACGCGGCCTTGGAGGCGGGCTCGTTGTTCTGGCCGATCTGGGTTCCTCCACGGGGTTGGGCGTCTCGGTGGTACTGGCAGCCGAGGGAGCGCTCGGTTCCGCGGTCTTGCGCCGGAACGGATCCATCGGGGCAGCGCCCAGCGAGTTGGCAGCGAGCGAAGCGACGAGGACCACGACGACGGCCTGCACCTCGCGAGCCTAGCACTCGACGCAGGTGAGGTGAGGGAGGTGACGAAGCGCGGCCGCGTCCCGCGATGCCGGCCGAGACGCAACATGTCAACCAGCCTGAGACAGGCGATGGGGGTGGGCGCGGTGGCGGGACCTGCCTCGCTCTGCCTCGGCAACCCACCACCGGCTCCGATCTTCCGGCCACGGACCCTCGCGCAGGCACTCGGCATGATCGCCGTCGCCCGGTGGGAAGCTCGCCGGGCCAAGCCCCCATCGCCGTCGTCGCCGTCCTCGACGCCATCATGGCGCTCGTCCTCGTCCTCCGGTGGGTGTTCTGGTCGAGTCGGATGCTCGTCCTCAGCGAGAAGCTCACGAACATGGCCGGCCAGCGGTTGGAGTTCGCGCGCGAGGCTGCAGCCCGCACTACGCTCCGTGTCCGACAACCCGGCTCGGCCCTGGTTGCCTCGGTGAGCCATCGCCCGCCGACGCGATCAAGGCCACCGCGAAGTGGCTCACGGGCCCAGCGATCTCAACGTCGAGGATCCGCAACTGAGATGGGCCATTCTCGGTACAGCTGCCATCGAAGCCACTCCGCGTGCGAGCACCGGCATCGGTACGCACGTACCGGCTCCTGTGTTTCGCGAACGAGGATTGCCTCCACCTCGGCGTTGTGCCGCTCGAGCATCGCAAGCGAGATGCGCTCGAAGATCTCGTCGAACTGACGAACCAATCCGGACGGCTCGATGCCGGCGCCCTTGACAACCGCCGCTGTCGGGTCGGCGGCGATCGGAAATCGTGCGACTGGCCCCGATACATACACCGTCGCTGCCGCGAGGAACTGCCGCCAGATCGGCGGTTCCTCCCCCAAGGGCATGATTTTGAGGAAGCGGAAGAGCCTGAGGAGATCGTGTGTACTGAGGGGCCAGACCAACTTCCACGGCGATGCGGCCTGCTCGCCCTTCATTCGGAAGGGCTCCGGGTACTCCGTGACGAGCGCGCCCTTGAGCACGTTCTCCAGGGCAAACCCCATCAGCATCAGGCAGTCGTCGACCAGCATCGTCGTCTGTCTCTGCCACTTCCCCTCGAGCTCCGGCACGATCATCGCGGCGCTTGCCTCGAGGTACGCATCCAAAACGGCGAGCGCGGACGCACGGTGCCTCGACGCTGTCTCCCACCACGCGCGCCAGTCTCGAGCCCGCTCGGTCATCGCGCGCATGACGTCATACTCCGTCGCGGTTGGGTCGTGCCGCGGCAGCCACTCGCGTCCTTCGGTGTCATCATCCAGCGGGGATCCGACGACGAAGTTCGGCGGGTGTCGCGTCGTCATCCTCGGATCTTGCCGCAGCAGCTTCAGGTCGACAAGACGGGGCAGATCCACGCAGATCCACTCCCGAGCCTCGCGAGATGAAACACCGCAGGGGCAGCCGGCGCGGTTCTTCCGGGCGCCGAACCCCGATACGCCGCCAGCCCGGCGACACGCCTGCGCAACGCGAGTTCTTCGAGCGTACCACCCCTCCGCGAAGCCGCGCGTCAACCACAGCCGCACCGGACACCGCTGGCCCATACCCGCCACTGGCCGATCCACCTCGACGATCTTCCGTCGGGCAACGCGATCGTCCAGCTGCGATCGGCGCGATCTTTTGTTGCCACGACCCCGCGCGCTTGGTCTGCGGCGCGGCTGCAGCGGGTGGGGTGGCTGGAGTCAGTCGGCCGTGCTCAACAAGCTCGCGAGCTCGGGCCGCTCCCGCACCGCGCGCCTGACTTGCTGCCAGTAGTGCCGAGCCCAGCCAGCCTCGAGTCGACCACGCGCGCGAACCGTTTGCTCGGCGGCGACGTCGAGGCGACGAAGCACCAGCGCGAGCTCGCGGTCCCCGGCCGCTTTCGCCTGCCCAATGGCGACCCGCACCTGCGCTCGTGAGGCGACGATCGCGGTCTTGCGGGGGCACTCGATTGGCACGTGTGCCCATATTGACCGAACGTCCCGTCGGCATTCCAGCCTGTTCGTGGAATCGGCCTCGTCCGCTTCTTCTCGTCCGCCTTCGACCGAATCAGCACCGCGGCCTGGGTGCATCACCGGCCCATCCAAGGGGCACCGGCTCCACCGGCTCCCGGTGCCGCGCCCGCGTTTCGCGAATCGGTCCCGCGCCGTCCGGCCACGAGCGCCGCGGGCGACTGGTGCGGCCGCATCGGCTGGGCCGCATCGAGGCGCAGGTGCGCGTCCACGAGCTCGGCGGCGAGCCGCGGCAGCACGTCGTCGGGCAGCG
>JBIJCC010000120.1:0-31514 GCA_044344875.1 Nannocystaceae bacterium | reverse complement strand
GACCTGCTACCCGGCTCTCCGGCGATTACCGGGACGGGACCTTCCCCCGCTGGAGAAGCGCAGCTTGAACGGCTCCCGACCCGCGCTCGCGCGCGGCTCGGCATCCGTTCGTCACGACGCACCATCCCATCAGCGTAGTGCCACTGGCGGCGCGGCGCCAGCATCGGATTGCGGTGTTCTGTCGGCGGAGGATCATGACGGTGGTTCAGCCGCCGCTGTCCAGGCCGCCGCTCTGGCCGCCGATGCCACCCGTCAAGCACCTCATCGCCTCGCTGTAGTCGTCGTCGCAGATCGACTCGATGCAGCACCGCACCTGGGCCTCGTACGGGTCCGTGCCCGGATCGTCGGGGATGTTCAACCCCGCGCACACCTCGTGGACGCGGTTGGGGAAGATCGCGGTCCCCCGCTCGTTGGCGCAGCCCGGCGCGATGTCGCCGAACTCCCAGACCTTGTGCTCGACGGTGACGCCGGCGTCGAGCTCCGCGGGGGTGAGGTCGGCCTCGGTCCACGGCCGCTGCTGCAGCGCGTAGATGCCACCCGCCGTCGGTTCGAACGGCGGCTGCGGGTTGTGAGCAAAGACCTCCGGGACGCCGAGGATCCCGAGCATCACGATGTCCTTGTCCCGCATCTCGCCGAGGTCCCTCAGCGCATCGCGGTAGCGATCGGTCGGGTGCAGCACCGGGTTGTCGGTCGACATGCATCCGGTCCACGCGCCGTTCTCGTCCGGTCCTTCGCAGGTGACGCCCGCGTTCCAGCACACGGCGGGCGAGGCCGCGGGCATGCCGGTGTCGGGATCGATCTCCCAGTACACGTCGTCGTCGGTGAAGTAGACCTCGCCGTCGGGGGCGTCGACGGAGCACTCGACGCCGTCGCTGATGATCATGATGGCGAGGGTCGCCCCGTCGCGCAGGAAGGGCTTGTCGAGCCCGGCCCACTGCGGATCGTCGGTACAGCCGGGTTGGCTCGGGTCGTTCCAGCACGCAGCGGGATCCAGCGCGAGCAGCATCGCCTCGAGCGGTGACTTGTACGCGCAGCCGTCGATGCCCTGGGGGCCGAGGCACGCCAGCGCCTGCGCCGGGGTGCCGCCCGGCACGTTGGTGCCGACGCTGTCGAAGTGGAGGAACGGATCGGTGGGCACCACGTCTTCGGGACACACGTCGGTGCATGCGCTCTGCACATCGACGGCGCCGTCGGCGAAACTCGCGATGCGGCTGTTGCAGCCGTCGTGCACGGGCGCGCCTCGGCGGGCCGATCCGTCTGGATCCGCGCACAAGGGGTGCCCGACGTCGGTGGTCGTCACCATCAGGTTCACGCTCGGGTGCGCCGGGCTACCGTTGATGTCGTCGAGCCCCTCGAGCGCCGCGACGATCGGCCCGAAGTTCGCCGCGACGTGGGCCTGCTCCTGCGCCATGGTCCCGGAGTTGTCGACGACGATGAGCACGTCGATCAACGTGCACTCCTCGCCGGGGACCGGGCACTCCGGTGATCCGCCCGTCGTGCCGGAGCTCGTCTCGGCCGCGGCGGTGGTGTCCGCGGGCGCCGAGGTCGCATCGGCGCTGCCGTTCGACGTCGACGCGTCCGCCGTGCCTGCGGTCGTCGTCGTGTCGTCGCCTCCGGCGGAGTCCATCGCGACGTCGCGGTCGCTGCAGCCGGCCGCCACGAGGCTGCCGACGAGCACGAATGGCAGCGCGGGGATCGGGCGACGTGTGATCACGATGGGGATTGCAGCACGGGACATGGGGAGGTGGCCACCATGCCGGCGGGGACCGGGCCGCGACCGGCGTGGTGGCTCCCATGGTCGACGGGTGCCGGCGCGATGACGGACGATCGCGCAGGCGCGCACGACGCCCCCGGCCCGCCGCGCTGCGCCTATCCGCGGCGCGTGGGGCGTGAGGCCTTCAACACCGAAAGCGGCTGCACGAGGCACTTGATCGCCGTGGTGTAGTCGTCGTCGCAGAGCGACTCCACGCAGCAGCGCGTCACGGACTCGTCGAAGTCGGGCGTGCTGGGATCATCCGGGACATCCCGCGACGCACACACCTCGCCCACGCGGTTGGGGAAGCGCGCCGTGCCCCGCTCGTTGGCGCAACCGGGCGCGATGTTGCCGAACTCCCAGACCTTGTGCGCGACGGTGACACCAGCGTCGAGCTCGGCCTGGGTCAGGTCGGCCTCGGTCCAGACGCGCTCGAGCAGCGCGTCGACGCCGCCCGCGGTGGGCTCGAACGGCGACGCCGGGTTGTGGGCCGTGACCTCGGGCACGCCGAGCACGCCGATCATCCAGACGTACCTGCCCGACACCTCATCGAGCTCACGCAGCGCGTCGACGTAGCGATCGGTCGGGTGGAGCACAGGGTTGTCGATCGACATGCACCCGCTCCACGCACCGGTCTCGTCGGGGCCGTCGCAGGCGACACCCGCGTTCCAGCACACCGCAGGCGAAGGTGCGGACGTGCCGGTATCCGGGTGGATCTCCCAGTACACGTCGTCGTCGGTGAAGTAGGTCTCGCCGCCGGGCGCATCGACCGAGCACTCGGTGCCGTCGCTGATGATGATGATCGCGAGGGCCGCTTCGTCGCGCAGGAACGGCTTGTCTCCCCACTGCGGATCGTCGGCGCACCCGGGCTGCGTCGGGTCGTTCCAGCACGCGGTGGGATCGAGGGCGAGTAGCATCGCCTCGAGCGGTGAGGCGTACGCGCAGCCGTGGATGCCCTGGGGGCCGAGGCAGGACAGCGCCTGGGCGGGGGTGCCGTCGGGCACGTTGGTGCCGGCGATGTCGAAGTGCACGAACGGATCGGTGGGCACGACGTCCACGGGACAGACGTCGGTGCACGCGCTCTGCACGTCGATGGCACCGTCGGTGAAGCTGGCGATTCGGCTGTTGCAGCCGTCCCGCACGGGAGCGCCGCGCCGGGCCGGGGCGCCACCATCGGCGCACAGCGGGTGCCCGACGTCGGTGGTCGTGAACATGACGTTGACGCTCGGCTCGACCGGGTTGCCGCCGGCATCGACGAGCCCCTCGAGCGCGTCGACGATCGGCCCGAAGTTCGCCGCGACGTGGGCCTGCTCCTGCGCCATCGTGGCCGAGTCGTCGACGACGATGAGGACGTCGATCAACGTGCAGTACTCGCCGGGGACCGGACAGTCGGGCGATCCGCCCGCGGTGCCGAGGCTCGCGTCGGACGCGGCGGTGGCGTCCGCGGATGACGTCGAGTCGGCGCTGCCGTTCGTCGTCGACGCCGTGCCGGCGGTCGTCGTGGTGTCGCCACCTCCGCCTGCCGACCCCATCGCGACGTCGCGGTCGCTGCAGCCCACGATCGCGCCGAGGACGAGCGAGAGCGCGTGGGCCGGGGTTGTCCGTGCGTCCATCGTCGTGCCCCTCAATCCGGATCGCACACCCCATCGCAGAACATCCGCGCCTCGCCCGTCCGCAAGAAGTGCTCCACCGTCTGCGCCGCGGTCGGTACGCCCGCGAGCGCGCCGTGGGGATCGTCGCCCTCGCGCATCGGCTCGTTGCCCACCGGCTCGGGCGGCAGTCCGAAGTCGTGCTCGATCATCACCGACCCGGTCACCGGGCCGCGGACCTCGTCGATGCCCCAGATGCTGCGGTTGGTCGGCATGAGGTTCACCGCGCCGAGGCTGCGCGCCATCACGTGGGCGCCGAGCGTCGTCACCTGGTGATCGCCGATCGCCACCAACATCAGCACGTCGTGCGCGGGCGTGCCGGGCAAGGGGTCCTTCGACACGTGGACCGAGTAGCCCGAGGGCTCGGCGCGATCCCAGATCGTCTGCATCAGGCCGATGAGCAGCTGCTTGTCGAACGCCGTCATGAACGTGGCCTCGGCCAGCGCGAAGAACGGATCGAAGTCGACGCTGCGATCGAGCAGGAGGTTGTACGGCTGGCCGGGGACGCCGAGCACGCCGCGCTCGACGTCGGGCGTCAGCGCCATCAGGCACGAGCCCATGATCCCGCCCTGGCTGCCGCCGTAGTAGTACGCGGTGTCGGGGTCGACCATCGACTGGCCCATGTACTCGAGCGCCGGGTCGTCGACGATGCTGGTCTTCATCATGCGGATCGCCAGCGTGAAGTTGACGAGCGACTGCTGCAGGCGATCCGGGATCGTCCGCAGCCCGCCGATCTCGCCGCTGCCGATGAGCGACGCGACCTGGGTCGGGTCGTCCTCGGACATCCCGATCCAGTCGAGCGCGATGAAGACCAGGCCGTACTCGTTGGCGAAGGCCTGGAACTCCTCGGCCTCCACCTGCGACTGGCTGCCGAACAGGCCGTGGCCGAACGCGACCGACGGCCCGGGCTCGCCCTGCGCCGAGTACGGCACGAGGATCGTGAACGGGTAGGTCGCGGTGCCGCTCTGCTGCGGCACGTCGTCCGCGTCCACCGTGGCGACGCCGCCGGGGCCGGGATCGTCGAGGAACAGCGGCACCTCGATCTCGCCGCGGATCCGCCGGTAGATGTCGGCCGAGACGTCCTCGTCGACCGACGTGATCGTGTAGTTCGGCCCCGCGTCGCCGACCATCTCCAGCGCCACGTCGCGCATGTGCAGCGCGCGGCCATTGGTGTGCTCGCGGCTGGACACCGTGAAGTCCCACGCCAGCTGTAGATCCTCGCGGGCGACGTCGACCTCGGCGAGCCGGGCGAAGATGTCGCCGTAGAGCGCGCGGCGATCCTCGACGGAGGGCTCGTCGCTGGCGGTGCCGTCGCGCAGGGCCGCGAACGCCGGCGAGCTCGACACCGGCGCGCCCTCGGCATCGACCACGCCGCGCACCGCGACGATGTACCGGTGCCCGTACGCCAGCGATGCGGCGGGCTGGATCATCAGCGCGCGGTCGTCGTCATCCGCGTGGACGTCGAGCTCGGCGAAGTGGGCGACGCGCTCGCCGGTGGTCGCGTCGAGCAGCACCGTGGGCGAGTCGGCCGACAGCGAGTCGCCGATGTGCAGCGGATCGGCGAAGCCGGTGGTCGTCGCGCCCGGCAGGTACGCCAGCAGCGTGCCCGACACCGAGAAGCCATCGCGCTCGTTGAACGCGGCCGGATCGGGCATCGCACCGCTGTTGGGCCGCGGCATCGCGGCGCTGGCGAAGGCGAGCCGCCGACCGGTCGGCGTCGCGTCGTCGACGACCGAGAACACGTTGTTGGGGAAGGGCAGGCCGCAGTGCTCGGGCACCAGCGGATCGCACTCGAGGTGGGGCCACTGCGGGTCGTCGAGCTTGCCGCCGGTGGTGTCGTCGGCGGAGCTCGACGATCCGACGGCGGTGGTGTCCGCGCTGGCGGCCGTCGACGTCGTGCCCGTCAGCGCGCCCGTCGAGCCCGTGGTGCCCGACGCGGAGCTCGCCGCACCGTCGTCGCCGCACGCGACCAGCAGCCACGCCGCCCAGGGCAGCCTCGAGATCGCTCGCACCGTGGGTCGGGCTCGTCCGCGCAACATGCCCGGACAGCGTATCAGCCGCCGGCGGGCGCGGGCTCGCGAGGACTTGCGCGGGCGCGAGGGCGCGGTGCGGACCCCGAACACCACGTCGCTGCGACCTTGGTGAACGCGCGCTCATCGGGTCCTCCGCCGGCCGCGAGCCGCCACCGCCACGACCACCAGGCCGAGCCATGCGGCACCGTCTCGATCGCGGGGCACGCGACACGAGCAACCGCCGCCGTCGTCCTCACCGGCGCCGCCGCTGCCCTCACCGCTGCCGTCGCCGCTGCCGTCGCCGACGCGAATTGCTGGGGAGCCCCGTTCACGGGCGCCGGCGGCTACGATCCGCCGGCCGTGGATCCCGTCGATGTGGCGTTCGTCGGCAACTTCGGCTGCGAGATCGACGGCGCGGGCGCGTTGTCGTGCTGGGGCGTCGGCCCCACGGCGCCGTCGCTCGGAGCGAGCTGCAACGCGGCGCCCAAGCCGAAGTTCCCGTGGTGAGCGTCGAGCGGTGACTCACGGCCGCGCGCAGTAGGTCGCGTACGCGAAGTCGACCGACTCGCGGCAGGACTGCAGCGCGAAGGCGGAGTCCTGCTCCGACTGGCGTGCGCGCTCGAAGATCTGCCGCGTCGCGGCGATGAGGTCCGCCATGGCGGCGCGGGTGTCGGACGGAATCTGCTCGATGCAGCGGTAGTACTCGGCGACGCAGCGGTCGAGGTCGTCACCGTGCTCGGCCACGCGGGTGGTCGGGGCCGACGTCGGCGTGACGGCCACGCCCGCCCCGACGCGGGTCATCGGTACCCGCGTCGCGCCGACGGTGATCACGATGCGATCGTCCCCATCGAAGGCGATCATGCGCCGCTCGAGCGGGTCTCCGTGCTCCGCGATCACGACGCTGTCGCCGAGGTTCTCCTCGACGACGTACGGCACGATGTCGGTGCCGCTCGGCGTCGTGGTGATCATCTTCGCCGGCGTGAAGGTCACGCGCACACCGTCGAGCGCATCCAGCTGCCGACGCAGCTCGGCGAGCAACGGCGAGGGGGGCTCCTCGTTCCGAAGGCGCAGGACGTTGGCGTAGTGGGTGCGTTCGGTCTCCGAGGGCTGCATGGCCGCGAATCCGGCGTCGTCGGGCGGTGTCCGCAGCGCGAAGCGGGCCAGCGCGACGTTGCGTTCTTCGTGGGGCGGCGGCGCCATGACCCACTCCCCGAGCAGCCGCGGCGCAGCCAATGGCTGCGACTGCGCCATCGGGGGGTCGGGCATCGGGTCGGCGGGTCCGACGGGGGCGCAACCGAGGGTGCCCACCACGAGGGTGGCGGCAAGACGACGTGCTCGAGTCATTGCCCCCTGTGTAACCGCTCGGGCGAAACGGTTCGCCCGCGGTCGAGAATTCGTCGACGCCCCGCCGAGCGGCCGCGGGAGGCTCGCCGCGTTCTACGGGTCCCGACCGGTCGCGAGATCACGCACGCCCCGGGCCCACTGGTCGAGATCCTGGAGCGTCGAGGCCACGAGCTCGCGATCGACGTCGGCGCGAGCGATCTGCTCGCGCAGCTGCGCACGTGCGGTCGAAAGCCGGCTCTTCACCGTGCCGGGGGGGATCTCGAGCACGTCGCCGATCTCGACCATCGACATTCCCTCCCAGTAGTGCAGCTCGATCACGACCTGCGCATCGACGGGAATCCGACGCAACGACTGCAAGAGCAGCGTGCGTTCGTCACGGGCCTGCAGCGCCGCCGAAGGCGTGCCCTGCAGCTGCTCGATCGACAGGTCTTGCTTGGCGAGCGCCGCGGCCTCGCGACGATCCTTGCGGAAGCGGTTCCACATCTGACGCCGGGCGATGCCGAGCAGGTAGCCGCGAAAGCTGCCCTCGCCGCGGAATCGCTCGACCTGGGCCAGCGCCGCCATGAAGGTCTGGTGCACGAGATCCTCGACATCTGGCATCAGCTTGCTCTGGAAGAAGCGGCATACGATCGCGAAGTGCCGCTCCACGAGCGTGCGGCCGGCCTCCTGGTCACGGTCGGCCCAGGCCGCGAGGAGCTCCGCGTCCGACGGTGAGGTCTCGGTCACGGTGTTGCCCTTCCGCGTGCGGCGAGCGCTCGAGCGAGCAAGGACTCGGTGTCGGCGCGACGCTGCCATGGATCGCTGCGCTGCATCGTCGCGAGCGCGCGCTCCAGTACCGCGATCGCGTCATCCCCACGGCCCTGCGCCAGCAGGACGCCGCCGAGCGCGGTCAACGGATTGGCGACCGCGGCGTGGTCGGGCCCGAGCGCGGCGGCGAGGATCTCCACGGAGCGATCGAGATGGGCGCGCGCCCCCTCGAGATCGCCGAGTTCTCGTGCGGCCTCCCCGAGGTTGAGCCGAAGGTCGCCGAGGTACTTGTGGTCCGGCCCATAGGCGCCTTCATAGATCGGGAGGATCGAGACGTAGAGCGCGTGTGCACGATCGGCCTCGCCCCGACGTTGCGCGAGGTCGGCGAGGGTGGCCGTGACGACCGCGGTTTCGATGTGCTCCGGCCCGAGCGTGCGCTCCCGGATCGCGTGCGCGCGCTCCAGGCGGACTCGAGCCTCGCCGAAGTGACCGGCGCGCATCTCGAGGGTGCCCAGGTTGTAGTGGATCCTGGCCACGGCGGGATGCTCCTGCCCCTGCTCGGCGACGCGGATCGCGAGCGCACGCTCGTGGGCCGCACGTGCTCGTTCGAGATCGCCGAGCTTTGCGAGCACGAACCCGTGATTTCCGTGCAGCGCGGCGATGCGCAACGGCGGCGCGTCGCCGCTCGACGCCAGCTCCAGGGCGGTGCCGATCTTCATCTCGGCCTCGCGCAATGCTCCGCGCTCGACCGCGATGGCCCCTTCGCCGGCCAGGATCGACGCCTCGTCGGTCGGGCGACCACCCCGCTCCCAGCTCACACGCGCATGTCGGAGCCATGCGTCGCCGTCGTCGTAACGCGCCTGGCGAACGCCGACGACGAAGGCGAGCGTCCGCGCGGTGTCCATTGCGACGCGATCGCTGCCGCACTCGCGCGCGTGCAGGTAGGCGGTCTCGAGCACGGCCTCCGCCTCGGAGAGCTCACCCGCATCGGCGAGCGCCGTGCCGAGCGACGCCTCGGCTTGCGCGAGCAACGGTGCGTCGTCCAGCGCGACGCTCGCCGCATGGGCCGCGCGCGCGTGGCCGAGCGCGGCGTCGATCCGTCCGAGCCGGGCCTCGGCTGCGGCTGCGGAGAGCTCGGCGCGAACGTCCGCGACTTCCTGCGACGCCGCGGGCGCGCCCTCGCCCGCGATTCCCGTCGCATCGAGACACTCGGCCGGAGATCGTAGGGATCCGGCGGCCTCGGTCGCCCGCTCGGCCATCCGCGCATCGGCGTCGACCAGGGCGGTCCCGAGCGCGTGCAGATCGTCGGCGTTCCGTCGGAGGCACTCCTGCTGCAACGCGAGCACCTCCGCCGCTGCGGATGCAGCGACGCCCCGCTCACAGACCTGCACGCGCGCGGCGATCCAGTCGCGGGCGTGCGCGTCGAGCCGCCGCATCGTCGCCCGCGTCGTCGTGCCCTCTGCGTCGGCGCTCGCCAGCGAGGCCGCCACCTCCTCGCGCAGCGCGGGACCGAAGCCGGGTACGCCCTCGGCCGTGATCGCCGCGCAGGGATCGGGCGAGGCTCCGATCGCGACGATCGCGGCGACGGCGGGTACGGCCAACGCCGCGACGACGAGGGATCGGCGAGCGCCTCGTTGGCGCTCGAGGTGGAAGATGAGCGCGTCCATGTCGGGCCAGCGCCGCGCGGGCTCGGGCGAGAGCCCGCGCGCGAGGGTCCGTGCGAGCCAGGCCGGCAGCCCTGCGGGGATGATGGGCGTGCGCGACTTGGCCTCGGCGAGCGCCATCGACGTCTTGCCCGAGAACGGTGCGTGTCCGACCAGCGCTTCGAACAGCGCGACGCAGAACGCGTATTGATCGGCGAGCGCGTCGGCCGGCTCGCCCCGGTGCTGCTCGGGTGCCATGTACACGGGCGTGCCCACGATCGCCCGATCGGCCGTCAGGCGCGGCGTCCCCTCTGGGCGCCGCGCGTCGCAGGTGCCCGGCCCGGGGGGCTCGTTGCCGTTGCTGGGGCTACGCGCGAGTCCGAAGTCGGCGAGCTTGACCTCCCCGTCGTCGGAGATCAGAACGTTCGCGGGCTTGATGTCGCGATGCACCAGCGCGGCGGCATGGACCGCTGCCAGCCCGCGCGCTGCGGCGATGAACACTCGCAGCACTTCGTCCACGTGGCGACGCGGCGACGCAGCCAGCCACGCCGCGAGATCGATGCCGACCACGCGCTCCATCACCACGAACCATCCGTCGACGCCGTTCGGACCCTCGATTGCCCCGACGTCGAACACCTTCACGACGTTCGGATGATCGAGGCGCGCCAGCGCCCGCGCCTCCCGACGCAGTCGAGCTTCCGTGCTGGAGCTGTCGACTTCGTAGGGCTCGTGCTTCACGATCTTGATCGCGACGTCGCGATCGAGGTCGGGATCATGGGCCGCCCAGACCACACTGAATGCTCCCTGTCCGATCGTGTCGCGCAACTCGTACCGCGCCAGCCGAGCCGTTCGCCGCGGCCCCCCGAACAGGCGCTGCGTGACGACAGCGAGGATCTGGGCTTGCTGCACCCCGCTTCGGGGCTTCACGTCCTCGAGCACCCCCGACAGGGTGGACCGGCCGAGCACCCCCACAGGCGTGATCGTATCGCGTCCTCAGGTCGCTCGCACCGTGGGTCGGGCTCGTCCGCGCCGCATGCCCGGACAGCGGTTCAGCCGCCGACGGGCGCAGGCTCGGCCGACGTCACCGCGCACACGTTCTGCAGCGCCTGCCACTGCGCCGCGTCGAGGGCCGGCGCGCCGTCGCGCTGCAGATCGACGAGCTGGGCCTGGCGGTTCTCGCCCGTGGGATGCGTCGACAGGAACTCGAGGGCGCCCGGCACCTCACCCGCGGCGGACATCGTGTCGAAGAAGCGCGCGAGCCCGCGGGAGTCCATGCCCGCGGCGTTGAGCAGGGCGATGCCGCCGCGATCGGCCTCGAGCTCGTCGTCGCGGCTGAACTTCGAGGTGACGACCGACTGCACGATCTCGCTGCCGACCTCGCTGCTGCCGGGGGTGAGCAGCGAGAACACGCCGTAGCCCAGGGTCTTCACCAGGCCCGACGCCGGGTGGCCCGCGACCTCGTGCGCCATCTCGTGGGCCAGCACGCCGGCGAACTCCTGCGGATCCTTGGCCTGCGCGAGGATCTCGCGGTAGATGACGATGTGGCCGCCCGGCGCGGCGAAGGCGTTGAGCACCTCGTCGTCGACCACGTACACGCGGAACGGCGCGTCGTGGTCGGCCGTCGCGGCGAGTCGGTCCACGAGACCGTCGAGGGCCGCGAGGCCAGCGGAGTCGGTGCAGTACTTGGCCTCGCCGCGCACCGACTCGATCACCTGCTTGCCGATCGGATCCTGCACGCGATGCGGCACAAAGGGACCGAGCACGCCCGACAGCAGCGGCACCGCCAGGAAGAAGAGCACCAGCACCACCGCGAGGATGGTGCCGATGCGAGCCAACCGCTTGCTCCTGTTGGGGTCCACGGTCCGGGTCACGCCGGCGATTCTCGCATCACCGGGCCCGGAAGTGGCGGGCGTCGATCCACACCATCCGCGAGCCGACCCGCACGCGCCGCAGCGCCTCGGGGTAGGCGTCGTCGACGACGCCGCCGTACCAGTCCGAGGGGCGGACGTACTCCGCCGCCCGCGTCGCGCGGGCCTCGGCCGCGCCGGCGAACCACACGAACGCCGCGATGAGCAGGAGCATCGGGTTGTAGAAGAGCCCGAGCACCGCCATCACCACCGCGACGCCGCGGCCGAGTCGGACCGCGAGGCTGGTCGCGCTGGTCCGACCCATGCGCTGGGCGAGCAGGGCCCGCAGCGCGCGGCCGCCGTCCATCGGGAACGCGGGGATCAGGTTGAACAGCGCGAGCGAGAGGTTCGCCCACATGAGGCCATCGACCAGGCCGAACATCTGCAGGCCGGTGACGTTGCCGAACAACGCCAGCGCCGCTGCGAGCGCGAGGTTCACCGCGGGGCCGGCGAGCGCGACGGCGAGCTCGGCCCGCGGCGCGCTCGGCATGCCCTCGAGGCTGGCGATGCCGCCGATGGGCGTGAGCAGGATATGCTGGGTGCGGACGCCCCAGCGCCGCGCCATGAGGGCGTGACCGAGCTCGTGCAGGAGCACCGAGGCGAACACCGCCGAGAGGAAACCGATCCCGAGCACGACGGCCAGGCCGGTGCCCGTGCCCTGCCACGCCGTCCAACCGGCCCAGGCGAGCAGCAACGCGAACGTCCAGTGGACATAGGCATCCACACCCGCGAAACGACCGAGTCTCCATGCACCGCGCATGGACCAAACATGGGGCCGGGCAGGGGGCCCGCAAGGTTGTCGTTTCGCCACACCGTGGCCGCAGGGCGCGCCGCGGCGCGGGCGTGCACGGGGGTTCGCAGTAACGTCGCCCCGCGTCGCGGCGACCGGCTATCGCGTCGACGTCACCGACGATGGAGCGCACCCGTACCCTCATGATCCTGGCCGCGGCGCTGGCGAACGCGGCGGCCTGTGTCGGCTCCCCCTACGACGACGCGCCGGCGGCGAAGGCGACGCCAAACGCGAAAGCGGACGCGACGCCCACCGCGAACGCGGACGCGAAGCCCGTCGCGAGCGCCCCCGAGTTCGTGCGCGTCCCCGAGTCCGTCGGCGAGGTCGATGCGCTCGTGCGCGAGGCCAAGGTCCGCGCCGAGGCCGAGTCGCGGCGCCTGGTCGTCTACGTCGGCGCGTCGTGGTGCGAGCCGTGCCAGCGCTTCCACGAAGCGGTCGAGCGCGGCGAGCTCGACGGTGCCCTGGCCAACGTCCGCTTCCTCGAGTTCGACGCCGATCGCCACACGCCGGCCCTCGACGCCGCGGGCTACGGCGGCCGCCTGATCCCGCGGTTCGCGATGCCCGGCGGCGACGGCCGCGGCACCGAGGCGAAGATCGAGGGCGGTCCCAAGGGCGATGCTGCGGTGCCCCAGATCTTGAAGCGGCTCGAGCAGCTCCTCGCGACCTGATGGCGGTCGGCCATGCTGGTCACGATCGTCACCGCCGTG
The DNA here is from genome assembly GCA_044344875.1 of Nannocystaceae bacterium. Taxonomy (GTDB): domain Bacteria; phylum Myxococcota_A; class Polyangia; order Nannocystales; family Nannocystaceae; genus Xiheibacterium. Next base: position 18,962 of record JBIJCC010000120.1, on the reverse strand, counting down.
CTCGCGCATGCGCCGACCGTGCAGTGGCACGCGCCGCCGCAGTGCCCCGATGCGGCCGCGTTCGAGGCCCGCGTCGGCGCGCTGCTCGGTGACGCGGGCGAGCTCGACGCGCAGGCGGTGGTGACCGTCGTCCCCGATCCGCAAGGGGGCTTCGTCGCCGAGGTGCGCTGCGTGACGGCGGGCACCGCGACGGCCCGCGAGGTCCGCGGGCCGGTGTGCGAGAGCGTGGCCGATGCGGCGGCGCTCGTGCTCGCGGTGCAGATCGACGCGCTCGCGGTCGAGGCGACGACCGATCTCGACGCGCGCCCGATCCCGCCGCCGCCTTCGCCGTCGCCGGTCGATCGTGTGACCCGGCGTCGCACCGCGGGGTCGACGGCGCCACCGCTGGTCGCCGCGCCGCCGCGTCGCACCCGTCGCCTCCGCGGCGCGGTGTTCGTCGGCGGCGGCGGTTCGTTCCGTCAGGTGCCCGGTGCATCGCCGGCGATCGCGATCGGCGGCGCGCTCCTGCTCCGCCGCGCCCGCGTGCAGCTCGACGCCACGTGGGTGCTCGATCGCACCGCGCGACTTCCCGCCCCCGACGCCGACGCCGGCGCGAACATCGGTCTGGTCGCGGGCTCGCTGCGCGCGGGGTTCGTGCCGTCGGTGCGCACCGTCGAGTTCCCGTTGCTCGCCGGCCTCGAGGTCGGCGACATGACCGCGCGGGGCGTCGGGGTGACCAACGCGCGCCTGCGTCACGGCGCGTGGGTGGCCGCGCTGCTCGGCCCCGGGATCGCGTGGGCCCCGGTGCCCGGGTTCGCGCTGCGGCTCGATCCCGCGGTCGCCCTGGGCCTCGCGCGCCCGCGCTTCGGCGTCGACGCAGCCACCGGCGTGCGGACCCTGGCGCAGGCCAGATTGGTGGGCCTGCGGCTGGCCGCGGCGATCGAGGTGCGGTTTCCGTGACGGATCGGCCCGACGCCGGGCACCCCGGAGCGATGGGGTCCGCCCACAGCGCCGAGGGGGCCGAGGGCGAGTTCGCCGAACTCTACCTCCGCTTCCACGACGGCATCCGCCGCACCCTGGGCTGCCTCGGCGTGCCGACGGCCGCGCTCGACGACGCCCTGCAGGAGGTGTTCGTCGTGGTGCACCGACGGCTCGACGATCCCGCGCGCATCGAGAGCGCGCGCGGGTGGATGTACGGCATCGCGCGGCGGGTCGCGTGGCGCCACCATCGGACCGCAGGCCGCATCGCCCGCAAGCTCGCCGCGGTCGAGGCCCCCGTCGACGACGGCAGCACGCCCGAGCGCGAACTCGAGCGACGCGAGGCGATCGCGTTCATGCAGGAGTTCCTCGACCGCCTCGATCCCGATCAGCGCGAGGTGTTCGTGCTCGCGGAGATCGAGGGCCTGTCGGCGCCGGAGATCGCCACCGTCGTCGAGGGCAAACTCAACACCGTGTACTCGCGGCTCCGACTCGCGCGGGCCCGGTTCGAACAGGCGCTCGCGCGGCAACATGCCCGCGATCGTCGGGAGGTCCGCCATGCCACGTGATCCCGCTGCGTCCGCGATCGAGGCCTTTCGCCAGGCGACCACGTGCGCGCCGGAGCTGCGCGACGCCAACTGGGCAGCCGTGCAGGCGCGTGTTCGCGGCGACACTCATGACGCGGGGTCCGAGCGCGTCGAGCTGCCCCGCGGGCGATCGTCGGCGCGGGCGTGGGTGATCGCGGGCGTCGCCCTCGCGGCGGCGGCCGCCGCGGTGTGGTGGGGTGCCCGCGGGTGGTCGGGCGCGCGCGTCGTGGCCGATCGCGACGTCGCCGATCAGGCGTTCGATGCGTCGCAGCCGGTCGTCGCGGCCGGTCGGGCGCAGCCGATCCCGGCGACGCCGCCGGAATCGCCGCGCACCGGGCCGGGCGCCGAAGCCGTCGCGTCGCCGGCGATCGCCCCGCGGCAACGCCCCCAGATCGACGCGCCGACGATCGCACCCGCCCCGATCGTGCCGTCGTCGGTCGGTGCGCCCTCCGACGACCCCGCCGACGATCCGTTGGGTCGCGAGGCGCAGCTCATCGCGAGCGGTCGCGCTGCCCTCGGATCGGGCGCGCTCGACGACGCGGCCGCGGCGAGCGATCGCCACACCCGCGAGTTCCCCGACGGTACGATGGGTCCCGAGCGCATGGCGCTCGCGGTGCGCCTGCAGTGTGCCCGCCGCGATCTGCCCGCCGCGCGCGCGGCCGCGGCGTCGTACCTGCGCGCGCACCCCGGCTCGGCCCTCGCCCGTCGCCTCGCAGCGACGCCGTGCACCGCCGACGAAAATCCGTGACGGATGGCCGGCCCTGCCGGGCACCTCCTGTCCATGACGTCCTCGACCATGACCTTGCACCGCCTCCTGCTCACCCTCGCCCTCGTCCCCGCTGCGGGCGCGTGCGGCGTCAAGTCCGTCGGCGATCTCGATGACACCGATGGCGGCTCCGGCGGTGGGTCGACGGAGTCGGCCGGCAGCAGCGACGACTCGGCCTCCGCGAGCGGCAACACCTCGATCGCGACCACCGACAAGCCCGGCACCGAGAGCAGCTCGGCGAGCGACTCGAGCGCGGGCGACGATGGGACGTGCCCACCGTTCGACGGCTCGAGCTGCAGTCCGCAGGAGCAGTTCGGCGCCGAGGCCGTCACCTGGAGCTTCGACGGCGGTACCTTCACGGACGCGGACCTCATCGACGTGCAGTGCACCATCGCCGACTTCGTCGACGACGCGACGACGATGACGATCACCCTCGAGTGCGCCGAGGAGGAGCTCGCGCAGCACACGATCGTCGCCCCGCACAACCCGGTGACGCCGCTGAACCTCGTCGACGGCATCACCGTCCGCCTGACCCACCACATCGACATGCCGTTCTGGACGAACGAGTGGTTCACCCTTCGCGGGGCGGACGGCCAGTTCCTCCTCGGCGGTGTGCAGTCGAGCGAGCTGCTCCCCGCCGACGCGCCCGATCTCTTCGCGCCCGTCGCTCTCACGCTGCAGGACGACTTCTGCGTCTTCGAGGTCGATTGCGACGAGTTCTGTGGCCCCGTCCGTCGCAACGCGATCGCCGTCGCGGTCGACGGCGGCGAGCCGGTCTCGGTCCCCGACGGAAATTCGGGGGTCGTCGGCGCGCTCACGAACTACACCGTCGTGGTCGGTGAGGCCTTGTCGCGGTCCGAAGACTCGGGCTGCAAAGACGTGCCCGAGGGGTGGTTCGCGATCCTCGTGTACGACTCGAGCGAGGGCTGAGGGCGGGCGCCGGGGACCGGGGCACCTCCCGGTCCTCACAGCTTGATGCACAGCCCGAGGTCGTCGAGGCCGGCGGGCATCCCGACCTCTTTCCACGTGAGGCACTGCGTCGTGGGGTCGGGGCACGTCGAGGGATCGGTGAGATCGCAGAACTCGGTGCAGCACTCGGCGGCGGCGCAGCTGGGGTGGTAGGCCCCGCCGACGCACGACAGGCCGTCGGCGCACTGCAGCGCCGGATCGAGCGGATCGTAGGTGCACGGGGCGCCCCAGCCGGCCTGGCCCTCCTGGAAGCAGCCCGTGCGCTGGTCGTTCAGCGTCGCGCCGCGGGTGCGATCGCAGGTCTGCACCTCGCCGCATCCGACCTGGTTGTACGGGTTGCACACGTAGTCGACGAGCACGCAGTCGACGCAGCCGTTGGCCTCGTCGCAGAGCTCACCCTCGTCGAGCACGCCGTTGCCACACAGCCCGCCGCTCGAGCTGTCCGGGTCGGCGGCACCGGAGGAGCTGTCGTCGTCGGACTCCGGCGAGCTCGAGGCGCCCGCGGGCGCCAGGCACCGGTGACTGATGCAGACCAGGCCCGCGTCGCAGCTCCCACCCGCCGTGCAGTCGCAGCCCTCGCTGCCCAGCTCGCAGTCCCCCGTCTCGGAGGTGTCGCCGCTGCCACCCGAGCCCGCGCTGCCGGCCTCGGAGAAGCACGCCGATGCGGCGAGGAGGATGACGGACGCGCAACGGACCCACGTCGGTCGGAGGCGGTGGAGCATTGATCGAAGCGTAGCGGGCCCCACGGGGAGCGCCGATTTCACCGCGATGACGCCGGGCGACGCTAGGGCACGACGGGGCTCGGCACCGCTTCGGCGGCCGCGTAGACGTGCCGCGGCACCGGCCGCAGATCCCAGACCAGCCCGACCGCCGCGAGTACGCGCAGGATGTAGTAGGTGACGTCGATCTCCCACCAATAGAAGCCGGCGCGCGCCGACGACTGGTAGTGGTGATGGTTGTTGTGCCAGCCCTCGCCCATCATGATGATGGCGAGCAGCCAGTTGTTGCGGCTGTCATCTGCGGTCGCGAACCGGCGCTTGCCGAAGATGTGCGACAGCGAGTTGATCGCGAAGGTCGAGTGGCACACCAGCACGACCGCGAGCGCGAACGTGACGCAGACGCCCGAGAGGCCCATGAACAGGTACGTCACCACGCCGAGCAGCACCGGCGGCAGCAGCCAGAGCTTGTTGAGCACGACCAGCTCGGGGTACCGCGCGAAGTCGGCGATCTTCGAGTAGTCGGTCGCGCGCGTGCGGTCGTAGACCCACAGGATGTGCGAGTGCCAGAAGCCCCACTGGCCGGGCGAGTGGATGTCGGCGGGCTCGTCGGAGTGGCGATGGTGACCGCGGTGGTGGTGCGCCCACCACAGCACGCCGCGCTGCGCGGTGCACTGGGCCAGCACGGCGAGCACGAAGCCGAACCCGCGACCGGTCTTGAACGCGCGGTGCGAGTAGTAGCGGTGATAGCCCGCGCCGACGCCGAACATCAGGAACACGAACATCACCGCGCAGCCGATCCAGTCGCCGGCGGTGGGCTCGAGGAAGGGCCCGGCCAGCGCTGCGACGTGGACCGCCGCGAACGGGATGGTTCGGATCCACTCGTACTCGCCGAGGGATCTCGCCCGCTTTCCAGCGGCTCGTGGTGGAGGCGCCGCTGGAATTCTTGTGAAAAACACGCGCATTGGCGGTGTGTCACCTCCAGCCAGGGCACACAATCGTGCGCCGGGTTTCACGGGTGGCGGGTCGCCCACGACCCGTAGCGGGCGAATCACGCCATCGACGCGGGCCGGGGCGCGGGCCCTCGAGGTGGCGGCGTCCTCGATCGCGACGGGGTGGCGTAACCTCGGGGACGCGACGGGCGAACCGGACGGTGGTGATGCAGCGACGCGGATTCCTCGGCGTCCTCGGCGGCGCGACGCTGCTCGGGTGCACCCGCGCTGGCCCGAGCACGATGGCCGCCCCGGCCGGTCCGGGGTCGACGCGCCGCCTCGAGGTCCCCGGGAGCGTGCTCGAGCTCCGCTCCGAGGGCGTCGACCCGCTGCCGATCGCGCTGCTGTCGGCGTGGGTCGGCGACGCTGCGCAGATGATCGCCGACTACTACGGCGGCACCCTGCCTGTGCCGGGCCTCGAGGTCACGCTGGTCGCATCGTCGGGGGACCACGTCGGCTTCGGCAGTCACCGCGACGGTCGGTGGATCCGCGTGCGCTACGGTCGACGCTGCGACGCGGGCACGTTCGTCCGCGACTGGGTGATGGTCCACGAGATGCTCCACGCCACGTTCCCCGATCTGCCCAGCGACCGTCGGTGGATGCAGGAGGGGCTCTCGACGTACGTCGAACCGATCGTCCGCGCGCGCGCCGGCGCCACCACCGAGGCCGAGGTCTGGCGACGTTGGACCGGATCGATGGCCTACGGTCGACCCGGCCCCGGCGATCGCGGACTCGACGAGACCCACACCTGGGGCCGCACGTACTGGGGCGGCACGCTGTTCTGGTTCGTCGCCGACGTGCGGCTGCGCGAGGCGACAGACAACGCCCGATCGGTGCGCGACGTCCTGGTCCACATCGCGGCGGCCGGGGGCAACGGTCGCGCCGACTGGTCCACGGCCCGGGTCGTCGCCGAGGCCGATCGCGCGACGGGCACGACGATCGTGTCCTCGCTGTATGCCGAGCTCGCGCGTGCGCCCGGTGACGTCGATCTCGACGCGCTGTGGACCGCGCTCGGGGTCGTGCGCGAGGGCGACGCGGTCCGGTTCGACGAGCGCGCGCCCAAGGCCGCGCTGCGCCGGGCGATCACGCGGGCGTAGAACGGTTCAGCCGCCGGTGCTTCGGCGCTGCCTCGAGTCGCGCACCACCTCGGCGACGAGATCGAGCACGTCATCGGCGGCGAAGGGCTTCTCGAGCCGGCGCACCGCCGCATCGGAGAGCAGCTCGGCCGATCGCGCGTCGACGCTGCCGCCGGTGATGAACACGAAGGTCCGCGCGATCTCGGGCCTGCGATCGAGCATGCGGGCGTGGAGCTCGACGCCGGAGATGTACGGCATCATCAGGTCGCACAGCACGGCCTCGGGGGCCTCGCGTTCGTCGAGCAGGTGGTCGAGGGCCTCGCGTGCGCTCGAGAACATCGAGAGTTCGTGCTCCTCGCGGAGCACGCGACCGAGCGAGTCGAGGACGTCGACCTCGTCGTCGATCACGACGACGCGCCCGCGCAGCGGGGCGCGGAGCCTGAGCGCGGGCCGCTGCGCCGGCAGCTCCTCGTTGCTCGTCGGCAACGCCACGCGGAACGTCGTGCCCCGTCCGAGCTCCGACACGCAGGTGATTTCGCCGCCCAGGGACGACACGATGCCGTGGCAGATCGACAGGCCGAGGCCGGTGCCCGTGCCGATCGCCTTGGTGGTGAAGAACGGATCGAAGATGCGGGGCAGCACCGCGGGATCGATGCCGCTGCCGTTGTCGCTCACCGTCACGATCGCCCGGGCGTCGCCGTCCGTCACACAGCGGCAGGTGATGCGGTTGCGCGTCGGGTCCGGGCTCGCGAACGCCTGCGCCGCGTTCACCAGCAGGTTGACGAAGATCTGCGACAGCTGGGCGTCGTCGGCGACGACCGGCGGCACCGGCTCGAGCTCGAGCACCAGCGTCGCGACGAGCTTGATCTCGTGCGCCGCCATGCTCGCCGCGACCTCCAACGCAGCGCGGAGATCGACGGGCCGCGCGACCGGCCGCTCGCGGGTGAACGCCCGCAGGCCGCGGACGATCTCGCGGATGCGACCGAGCCCACGCAGGGCCTCGGTGAGCGACTCGGCGAGCTCGCCGAGCACGGGCGGCGGCGGGTCGAGGGTCGCGATCCGTCGCAGGCCGAACTCGATGCTCAGGGCCACGAACTGCAGCGGGTTGTTGATCTCGTGGCCGACGCCGGCGGCGAGCGTGCCGACGGTGACCAGCCGCTCCTGTCGCGAGAGTCGGTCGCGCAGCGCCTCGCGCTCGCTGACGTCGCGCGCGATGAGGAGCGCGGCCTCGGCGGTGCCGAGCGGCACCAAGGCGAGCTCGAGCAGGCGCTCGCCGGCGCGGGCCGAGAGCTGCGCGGGCTCGCCGGCGAGGCACCGCTTCGCCGCCGCGCGCAGGGGCGGGCCGTCGTCGGCGTCCACCAACTCCTCCAGCGTGCTCGCGGTGCCGCCGAACGTGCGCAGCAGCTCGAGGCGCTCGTCGAAGACCGCGACGATCGTGCCCGGAAGGTTGCCGAGGATCGCGGTGAGGAACTGCCGCTCGTGGTGTAGGGCGAGCTCGGTCGCGCGCTGGCCGGTGACGTCGCGGAAGGTCGCGATGACACCGTACGGGTGTTCTCCTGCCGCGCGGAACATCGGCTCGGCGTTGATGCTGATCCACCGTTGCTCGCCGTCCGGTCGCTCGACGCCCATCAAGAAGTCGCGGATCGGCGCCCCGGTCCGGAGCGCCAGCATCGCTGGGTGATCGGCGCCGGGGAGCGCCGCGCCGTCGGCTCGGATCGTGCGCCAGCGCGGGTCGATGGACGAGCGGCCCATCAGCTGATCGCGGCTGAGGCCGAGGATGCGCTCGGCCGCGCGATTGCAGTCGATGATCGCGCCGTCGGCCGACTGGCGGACGACGCCCTCGGCCATGCCATCGAACAGCGCGGCGAGCTGCGCCGCCTCGTCATCGAGCGTTTGGGACATCGGCGGGGGTGCACACTAACAGGGTGCGGGCGAACGCGAAGCGTTCTTCCGGACACCCTGTTCCGTGCCCGTGCCCGAGGTGCCCGTGCCCTCAGCCGCCCGCCGCGCGCCACGCCTCGACGACCGCGTGGACCTCGGCGTCCCGGAGCAGCCGGTCCGTCCGCTTGGCCAGATCGAAGATCTGCTTCACCAGGTCCGGGCTCGGCTCGATGCCCCGCTGCTGCAGCCAGAACACCACGTTGGACTCGCCCGACATGAAGCCGATCTCGATCGACTGCTGCTTGCCGAACCACCCCGCGGGCACGCCCGAGTAGATGCGATCGGCGAGGTCGACGTCGCCCTTGCGGATCGCCTTGATCACCGCCGCCGCGTGCACGCCGGTGGCGGTGCGGAACGCGTCGTCACCGACCAATGGGTACTGCCCCGACACCGTCACGCCCAACGCCGAGGCGACCTTGTTGCACCACGGCACGAGGTTGCTGAGGTCGCGATCGCCGAGCTCGCCCATGATCTTGAGGTTCATGAGCGTCTGGTCGAGCGCCGCGTTGCCGACGCGCTCGCCCACGCCGAGCGCGGTGCCGTGGATGCGATCGGCACCGGCCTCGATCGCGTGGAGGTTGTTGCTCACCCCGAGCCCGCGATCGTTGTGGCCGTGCCAGTCGATGCCCACCGACTTGTGGCCGTGGGCCTCGAGCAGGAGCCGCGTGAACCCGATGAGATCGGTGATGCCGTCGGGCGTGACGTGCCCGACGGTGTCGCACAGGCACAGCCGCGTCGCGCCGTGGTCGACCGCAGCGCGGAACAGCTTGTCGAGGATCCACGGCGGGGTGCGCGTGGTGTCCTCGGTGACGAAGGTCATCGGCAGGCCGTGCGAGCGACACAGCTCGGCGGCCATGATGGTGCGCTCGAGCAGGAGATCGACGGTCCAGTTCTCGGCGTAGAGTCGGATCGGGCTCGAGCCGAGGAACGCATAGATCGCGATCTCCTTGCCGGTGCGCTGCGAGATGTCGGCGATCGCGTCGATGTCGGCCTTGTGGGTCCGCGCCGCGCACGAGTAGCCGATGCCGAGCTTCTCGCGCTCGGCGTACTCGACCAGATCGGTCACGTCGGCCACCGCCCGCGGCCCCGCGCCGGGCAGCCCCAGATCGAACACGTCGATCCCGAGGCTCGCGCCGAGCCGCAGGATCTCGCGCTTGTCCTCGATGCTGGGGTCGCGGACGCTCGGCGATTGGATGCCGTCGCGCAGGGTCTCGTCGAGGAACGAGACCTTGCGATCGACCAGCGGGCTCAACGCCCCATGGCGGTTGCGCCGGTTCCAGTCATAGATGAGCGTCGAGGCGGGGGCTTCGGTGGTGGTCATGGGGTGTCCTGCTGGCGCCTGGGGATCAGACCGCTTCGATCACGATCGCGATGCCCTGGCCGCCACCGATGCAGGCCGAGCCGACACCGTAGCGACCCTTGCGGCGGCGCAGCTCGTGGACGAGGTGCGCGGTGATGCGGGCGCCCGAGGCCGCCAGCGGGTGGCCGAGGGCGATCGCGCCGCCATCGACGTTCGTGCGCTCGCGATCGAGGCCGAGCTCCTTCTCGCAGGCGAGGAACTGCGGCGCGAAGGCCTCGTTGATCTCGAACAGGTCGATGTCGCCCTGGGCGATGCCAGCGCGCTCGAGCGCGCCGCGGATCGCCGGCACCGGGCCGATGCCCATGATCGTCGGGTCGACGCCGGCGGTGTGCCACTGCACCACGCGGGCGAGCGGCGTGAGGCCGTGGCGCTTGATCGCGTCCTCGGTGGCGAGCAGCAGCGCGCCGGCGCCGTCGCAGATGCCCGACGCGTTGCCGGCCGACACGACGCCGTCCTTCTTGAAGACCGGCGGCAGCTTGGCCATGCCCTCGAGCGTGGCCTCGGGCCGCGGGTGCTCGTCGGTGTCGAACGACTCGGGGCCCTTGCGGCCCTTCAGCTCGACCGGCGCGAGCTCGGCGGTGAAGCGACCGGCTGCGTGCGCGGCCGCCCAGGTCTGCTGGCTACGCAGGCCGTACGCGTCGCACTGCTCGCGGGTGATGCCGTGCTTCTCGGCGAGGTTCTCGGCGGTGACCGCCATCGCACAGCCCGCGTAGGGATCGAACAGCGACGACCAGAGCGTGTCCTCGAGCTTGGGGTCGGTGCCGAACTTCGTGCCCCAGCGGATGTTGCGGGTGGCGTACGGCGCCTGGCTCATGTTCTCGGTGCCACCGACCAGAACGATCTCCGCGTCGCCGGCGAGCATCTCGTGCGCGCCGCTGACGATCGCCTGGAAGCCCGAGCCGCACAGGCGGTTGACGGTGAGCGCGGGCGTCGGCACCGGCACGCCGGCCTTGAGCCCGATGTGGCGCGCCATGTAGAGCGCGTCGGCGGAGGTCTGCGACACGTTGCCGAAGACGACGTGATCGATCGCGTCGGCCGGCACGTTGCCAGCGGCCAGCGCGGCCTTGGTTGCGACGACGCCGAGGTCGATGGCGCTCAGATCCTTGAGCTTGCCCCCGAACGCGCCGAAGGGCGTGCGCTTGGCGGCGACGATGTAGATCGGGCGGGAGAGAGTCTTTGCGGGCATGTGGACCTCCAACGAACCTCCGTAGCGTAGTGCACGGGCCGCGGGCGCATGCCGTCCGAAGCGGCGGGTCGCGGTGTCCAACGCATTGACTTTCCTCACGGTTTGCAGCGCGCAGCGCCGATGGGCTCGCGTGGTGGTGGAGATGCATCACGTCGTGCTCGCGTCGTCGACTCGCTTCGCGCGTAGAATCGCCGCGGTGCTCCGACTCGCCAGGTGCTCACCGTCGCGGCGATGCGCGACGATCGTCGCCTTCGCGACCTTCGCGCTGGCGCATGGTTGGGCGCGCGCCGAGGCGCCGCCGGCGAGCACGGTGAGTTCCGCGTCCGCGTCCGGGCCGCCGACGCGGATGCAGGCCCGCAGCCCGCGACTGCATCGCCATCTGAGCCGTGAGCTCGCCGGCAGCGCCCGGTTCCTCGATCACGGTGTCATCGCCGTGTCCGCCGCCGGTGGTTATCCGCATCGTTATCGCATGGGCGCGGCGATCGGCCTGCTCGATCACCTCACGATCGGCGCGCAGGTCCACTGGTTGCCCGGGCAGTCGCGGCCTCGCGTCGCGCCGCAGCTCGCGATCGCGTTCTATCGCTGGCGGGCGTTCGAGATGGGCGCGGTCTACGATCGCTCGCTCTACCCGCCGCCGTCGCGCGACCTCGATCCCGGCACACCGTCGTTCCAGCGCGACGCCCACTGGGCGCTCGCCGCCTTCGCGGTGTCGCAGGCGTGGCTGTCGGGTGGCTTCGAGGTCGGAACCGTGATCGCCAGGGTTCGCGATCCTTCGCGCGAGGACGCCGACGACGGCAGCAACTTCGCGACGTGGCGGGTGCAGGCCGGCGGCGGTGTGTTCCTGCGCGCGGGCACGCGGCGCTGGGGCTTCACCGCGAACATGCGCGCGCCCTGGGTCGCCGCCGAGCTCGCGTTCGATCTGCGCTTCGGCGCGTTCGAGCAGCGCCCGCGCGGCGGCTGGCGACCCCGGGGCTTCGCCGCCGATCGCGATCGTCGCGTGCCGACGCGCTGAACTCCGCGAGGTCACCTACTCCGCGAGCAGGCTCGGCGTGTCGTCGCCGACCTCGGGCATCGTCGGGTCGCGCAGGATGTCCTCGATCCGCACGCGGATGATCCGCCCGTGCTCGCGCAGTCGATCGAGATCGATCGCCCGCACGTCGGCGGCCACCGACACGACCGGGATCCTGCGGTCGAGCTCGGCGCCGTAGCGCTCCATGTCGGCGAAATCGAGGCTGGGCAGCGCGAGCCACTGGGCCACGCGGGGATCGTCGGCGCCCGCCGGCCAGTCACGCACGCGGTCGGGGACGTCGCGCGGCGGCACGCGCCAGGCCCGGAACGCGACCTCGAGGCGATCGCGGGCGCCTGCGAATTGCTCGGCGCTCGGTCGGGCGCGCAGCATCGCGAGGGCCTGGGTCAGCGCGACGCCGACGTCGGCCGGGGCGGCGCGCAGCCCCACGCCGATGCCGACGGGCGCGTTGGGTGACCAGCGGGCGTTGTACAGCGGTTGTTCGGCGTCGAGCGTCGGCGCGGTCTCCCACGCGGCCATCTGCGTCGCGGCGAGGTGCATGTTCGCGGCGAGCTCGCCGCGCGGATCGGTGGCGAACCATGGCACCGCCACGCGCACACTGACGTCGTCGCGATCGGGATCGTCGAGCAGGAACACCGTGGGCTCGGTGAGCTCGCGCCACGCCCGGGGCGGGCGCGGGGCCCCGGCGCGACCCCGCGGCGGGGGCAGGGCGTCGAGCAGCAGCTGCGGCGCCGGGCCGACGTACACGATGTCGGGATCGAGCTGAGCGGCAGCTCGCAGCGACGCGAGCATCGCCCGCGGTCCCTCGGTGCGCATGGTCTCGTCGTCGGGGAGCATGACGTCGAGCATCGCCTCGCCGCGCAGGGCCCACGCGTGCAGGGCCGCCGCTCGGTTCCACGGGTCGCTGCGGACCTCGCGACGCCACTGCACGCTCTGCTCGGCGTGGAGCTCGGCGCCGTCGGGGGCGAGCTCGCCGGCGGTGAGCCACGCGAGCACGGCCGGGAGCTCGCGCTCGAACGCAGGTGCCGTCGCCACGAGATCGATGCGCGTGTCGATGGTCGAGCACGTCACCGACGCCTCGATTCCAGCCACGGGGATCCGATCGGCGAGCGCCCGCACGGCGTCGCACACGAACGGATCCTCGGCCGCGCCGACGCGGTGGATCCAGCCCAGGCGCACGATCGGATCGCGGGTCTGCGTCGTGATCACCCGCCCCGCACCGCGCTCGTGGACGCGGTAGTGGCTGCCCTCGACCAGGAAGCGCGGCTCCATCGGGATCGACGGCGCGTCGATGAGCGCGCGGACGAATTCGCTGTGCACGCCGAGCTGCGGGGGCACGCGCTCGATCGGCAGGCGCATCGTGGGGAACGCCGGGGGCTTGCCCGGTGTCCGGCGCACCGCGACGTGACCGGCCCCGAGCAGCGACGCGGCGGTCCGCACGACCCGCGCGCGATCGACCGGCGTCGGCCCGAGCGAGCGCGCGACGTCCTGCCACGGCGATCGGCCGAGGTACGACTCGACCACGAGCCGCGTGAGCGCGCCGTTGGTCCGCGCCCAGCGGTGGCGCTCGAGTTCGGCCTGCGCGAGCGCCCGATCCCAGATCGCCTCGGGGATCCGGTCGGCCGCGACGTCCTCGAGGACCCCGTAGATCTGCGCCTCGGCCTCGGCGAGCGATTGCTCGGGCCCGGGGTAGACGCCGACCTGGAAGTCGCGGTGCGGACCGACGTGGCTCGATCCTCCGCTCGTCGAGTCGCGTAGGACCCCGGCGAGGATGCCATCCGCGCCCGTCAGCACGCGGTTCAGCTCGAGGAACGCCGGGAAGTCGGGGGACGACGGGGGCGGCAGTGCCCACACCAGCAACGCCAGCGGTGGACCGGTGTCTTCGACGTCGATCTGCGTCCGCGCCGAGGCGAGCGGTCGATCGACGTGCGCGGGCTTCGGGATCGCGGCGGGCTCCCAGGTGCCGAACGCCCGCTCGATGATCGGCAGGGCTTCGGCCGCCGTGATGTCGCCGATGAGCACCAGCGCGGTGTTGTTCGGCCGGTAGTAGGTCGACCAGAAGCGCTTGGTGTCGAGCAGCGGGATCTCGGCGAGCTTGGTCGCCGCTGCGGCGAAATCCTCGTGGATCCCCGTGACGCCCGACAGCGCCCGCGTGGCCGCCTGCTCGGCGACGCGGCCCTCGGCGACCCACGCGAGGAACTCGAGCTTCTGCGCGGTGACGGTGAGGAAGTTGCGGAAGATCGGCCGGCGCAACATCTCTGCCGACAGCTCGACCCACGCGGCGAAGCGATGGGTCGGGATCTCGAGGCTGACGATCGAGCCCGGGCCCGACAGCGACACCGGCTCGCGGCCCCCGAGGCCGAGGGCGCCGGCGTAGTACTCGTCGCGCAGGGCGGCGTCCGCGGCCGCGGTCTCGGCGGCACCGGCGGCGCGCAGCAGGGCCTCACGGCCGCGGACGTCGCGGACCGACGGCAGTGCCGCGAGCATCGCCGCCTCCGCGTCGCGCAGCGGTCGCTCGCGCGCGAGGTCGCGGACACCGAGGCGCTCGCCGCCCTCCATCACCGCCGCGAGCGTGAGCGCAGCGAGCCCCTGATCCACCTCGCCCTCCTGCATCGCGCCGGCGCGCAGGACCAGCGATGCGCTGACGAACGGCTCGAGCGGGCGCGGCACGATGTACACGGTCAGGCCGTTGCGCAGGCGGTGCACCGTGAGGCCGGTCGGATCGTCGGCGAGTGACGTGGTGATCTCGGGCGGCAGCTCGCTGTCGGCGACGATGGCCGACCACGGATCGGCGTGCGCCTCGGACGGGGTCTCGCTCGGTGCGGGCGTCGGCGCGGGGGCCTGGGTCGCGCTCGGCTCGCGACCACTCGACAGCGCGATCGCCCCGACCGCCGCCGCGCCGAGCCCCAACGCACCGGCGAGCGCCCGCATCCGTCCGCGTCGGACGTCGGGTTTCGCGGCGCTGCGCAGCGCATCGAGCAGCGCCCGCATGTCGCGGTGGCGGTGCGCGGGATCGCGGGCCAGCCCGGTGCGCACGAACACCTGCAGCGCCCGCGGTACGCCGTGCCCGCGCGGATCGACGGGCACCACCGCGCCCGCGGCGATGTTCTCGCGCAGCTCCGTGTACGTCGAGCCCGCGAACGGGCGCTTGCCGTACAGCGCCTCGAACAGCGCCACGCAGAACGAGAACTGATCGCTGCGCGCGTCGGGCTCGGAGCGCTCGAGCTGCTCCGGGGCCATGTACGCCGGCGTGCCGACCACGGTGCCGGTGCGCGTGAGATCGAGATCCCGAAGGGCCGAGCCCGATCGCGACGCGGCGGCGCCGGCCAGTGAGCTCGCCGCGCCTGGCGGTGACGTGGTCGTGATCGGCAGCGCGTCCGAGCTCGACAACGTCTCGGTGGTCGCGCGCGCGAGGCCGAAGTCGAGCACGCGCGGCCGACCGTCGCGGCCGACCAGCACGTTGTCGGGCTTGAAGTCGCGGTGCACGATGCCCTCGGCGTGGGCGGCCGCGAGGCCTTCGCCCGCGCGCAGGTACATCTCGACGATCTCCTGCCACGTGCGCGGCTCGGCCTGCAGCCAGGCCCGTAGCGTGTCGCCCCGGACCAGCTCCATCGCCATGAACACCTGGTCGCCCTCCTGGCCGACCTCGTAGACGTGCACGACGTTGGGGTGCGAGAGCTTCGCGGTGGCCTGGGCCTCGCGGAGCAATCGCTGGCGCCCGGTCGTGCCCGGCGCGAGATCATGGCGGAGGATCTTGATCGCGACCTGTCGATCGAGCTCGTCGTCCTGCGCCGAGTAGATGACGCCCATGCCGCCGGTGCCGATGCGCTCGAGGATGCGATACCGGCCGACCTGCACCGGCGCCTCGTCCCACCCGAGCAGGCTCTTGCGTGCGCGGGCGAGGAGGATCCGCGACTCGACGCCGCCGACCGTCGTCTCGGGATCGACGACCGCGGCGTCGAACGACGGCGGCGGTGACGACGACGACGCCAACAGTTCGCGCTCGACCACCGTCGGTGGTGGCTCGTCCGCCTCGTCGACGGACCCGCGGCCCTCGGGGTCGGCCGGGCCGCGGGCATTGGGATCGGTGGGGCGCATCGATCCGGGTGCCTCCCCCGGTGGTTCCCGGGGCGAGCGTCAGGTTCCCGCGATCGCGTCGATGACCACCCGGCGCCGCGTCAGTGCGGGCGGCAGAGGTCGCCGCGGTCGCCCAGGCCGGTGCCGTCGATCGTGAAGACCTTGGGCGCGGCGGCCTTGGTGGTCGCGGGCTTCGGCTCGGGCGCGGGAGGTTCGGGCTTCGGCTCGGGCGCGGGCTTCGGCTCGGCCCCCTCCCAGGCGCCGTCGTCCTCGCCCTCCCAGCCATCCTCGCCGCCCCAGTCACTCGCGCCCGAGTCACCGGCCCCGTCGCCGCCACCGTCGCCACCGTCGCCACCGTCGGTGGCTCCGCCGTCGCCGGTCTGCTTCGCGAACGCGGGATCCAGATCGCGCGACTTGTACTGGATGACGAGCAGGTTGTCCTTGCGCTTGCCCGGCGCGAGCACGCGGGTGCGCGCGGGCAGCATCGCGTCGCCGTGGCGCGTCATGTCCTCGTGGGCGAGCGACCAGATCCACGCGCCGCGCGAACCATCGGGCTTGCGCTGCCACAGCTTGCTGCCGGCGAACTGCCACGTGTCGCCGAGCTTCGCGAAGTCGAGTCGCTGCACGAACCTGCCGTTGCGGATCGTCACCGCCTCGCGACCGGCCGCGCTGTCCCAACCCTGCTCGACGATCTCGTAGGGCTCCGCGATCACCGGCGCCCCGCCGAGCACGAGCGCGACGAGATCCTCGGCGTCGAGCGCCACGCCGAGCAGCGCCTCCACGGCGCAGGCCGACGGCGGCCCGTGGTAGAACCCGGTCGGGAACGCGTCGAGCTTGTAGCGCAGCGCATAGCCCTCTTCGGTCAGCGCGAGCGTGACGAGCTCGTTGCCCGACACCTGCACGCTGCCACGGAATCGACCCGGCCCCTGGGCGAGGAAGGCCAGGTTGCCGCGCAGCACCCGGTTGGCGATGACCTTCGCGTCGGGCACCGCGACCGCGTCGAGCTGCGGCTTGGCGTCGGCGATGAGCGCCTCGGCCTTCGGGCCCTGACCCGGCGCGTAGGGGGCCGCCGTCGGCTTGGGCTTGCACGCGGTGGCCACGAGGCCGAGGCCGACGGCGAGCGCGAGGGACAGCGATGCGGGGGCAGGGCGACGACGCACGGCCGCGACCATAGCAGGCGCGGCCGCACCTCGCCGACCGCGACCCGACGGGGACGGCACCTGTCCGTCACCCGCCGGGCCGCGGGACTGCCGTCCGCGGCGCGGAGGTCCCTTTCGCGAAGGCGCGAGGGCGCTAGGGTGTCGATGAGGTCGGGGCCGGACTCTCCGCCTTCGGTTGCGCGCTCGGGTCTGCGACGCGCAGCGTCGTCTCGCCGGCGATGACGAGGTACGGCCGCATGCGCTCGTACGTCTTGCGACCGATCCCCTTGACCCGCATGAGCTGACTGGCGTGGGTGAGCGGCTTCTTCTTCACGAACTCGAGGATGCGCGTCGCGGTGGTCGGCCCGACGCCGGGCAGCAGCTCGAGCTGTTCCTGCGAGGCGGTGTTGACGTTGATCGTGCCCTCGAGCGGCGGCGCGAGCATGGCCACGGGGATCGGTCGCGGGGATGCCGACGCGATCGCGGGGGCGAGGGCGGTCGCGGCGGAGGTGATCGCGAACGCGATCGCGAGGGTGAGGGGACGCAGTGCGGTGATGGGGTTGCGGTGAGGCATGGTGCCCGCCGCTGAGCAATGGGCGCGCCGCGGCGGATCGACAATGATCTCGTGGTGGCGGAGTTCGGCGTGGACGCGGTGGCCCGCGGGCGGGCCACCGGTGGCCCGTGGACGGGCCACGCTGGCCACGTCGTGATCGTGGTGAACCGCGGGGGACTCGGATCGGTCGTCGTCGACCTCGATCGTCGTCGGCCTCGATGCGACGGCCGAAGGATCGAGCGGCGCGTGCAGCGTCGGGGTGCGATCCGTCGAGGTTGTCACTTGACCGGGAGAGCAGTGGCGAACAGACTCGTCGGGCCGCCGGGGATGGTGCACTCGGCGAGCTGGAGGTCACGGATGATCGTCTCGTCTCGTCTCGTCTCGTCTCGTCTCGTCTCGTCTCGTCTCGTCTTCGCGTACATGACGTTGTCGGCGTGCTCGGTCGATGAGTCCCCCGTCACCTCGGACGACACCACGGCCGGTCCTGGCGGCGTTGCCGACTCGACGGGGGGCAGCGGCAGCACCGGCGATCCGCCGCCCCCGGTCGTGTGCGAGGAGAACGCTGGCGCGTTCGATCCACTACTGGACTGGAGCGAGGCCGCCAACGCTGGGATCGCCGTCAATTTCGTCGCGACCCACGTGGTGCATGCGCCGCCGGTCGCTGCAGGTGAGCTCGCGCGCGACCCGTCGACGGCGCGGCTGCTCGTGATGGGTGGCCTCAACGACCAGCATTTCTGGGATCCGTTGACGGGCGAGTTCGCGACCGACGGTGCGCTGCGGCTCGACAACGTGAATCTCTTCTGCGCAGGGCACTCGATCACGCCGGAGGGCAACTTGTTCTTCGTGGGCGGCGGGGGCGGGAACGCCTCGCTCGCACTCTCGAGCACCTTCCGACTCGACCATGTCGTCGCCGACTCGGGCAGTTGGCAACCGCTTGCCGGGATGGCCTACCCGCGCTGGTACCCGACGGTCACGTCGCTCGGGGATGGACGGATGCTGGTGTTCGGAGGGAGCGTGGACGGGGCGTGCAGTGACCGGCTGAGCGTGGGCACGTGCGAGGCAAACCTCGCTTGCAACTGGGATTGGATCGCGACGGAGTGCGTGCCCGATGCGGACTACGAGAGCGTTGCCCGGCAGACGCCCGAGATCTTCGATCCAAGCGACGGCGTGTATGGGAGCTGGACGACCTTGCCCGCGAGCGACTTCACCCCGCCGCTGTACCCGTTCATGTTCTTGTTGCCAGACGGCAATGTGTTCTACGCGGGGGGAGACCCGGGGACCGACGACCAGGACGGGAATGATGACGTCACGGTCGGGCAGGTGTTGCTCCTCGACGGCAACGCGCCGGATTGGGCCACGACCGGCTACCCTGCGAATCTCGCCGGAGGCTCCGCCGTGATGTATGAACCCGGCAAGATCATGAAGTCGGGCGGCGGTGCGGCTCCCACGTCCCGCACCGTCTTCATCGATCTCTCGCCCACCGACGCGAAGGGTCTGGTTCTCTGTCTGATCACGCGGCACATTGGATCCGCTTTCGCAGTGGCTTGAGGGTCGCGATGATGCCGTCGTCCCAACGGTCGCTCTGTGCCAACGCGCGGAGATGCAGAACACGGTCG
>JBIJCC010000032.1:0-91889 GCA_044344875.1 Nannocystaceae bacterium | reverse complement strand
GGTGCCTCCGGCGCCCGCCTCGACGACGGCGCCGAGGCCCAGCGGATCATGTCGCCGGCCGCTTGTCGATCCCGGCCGTAACTGATCGGAATGACCAAGCTTCCGAACCGATCGATGCTCTAGCGGTGGGCTCGACGGGATCGCGGTTCAGTTGGCTGGATCGCTGATCGCCGAGAACAGCGCTCTCGGTCCCGGCGCGACGGTAGGTCTGCGGCTCGAAGCCGGGGCAATGGTGGACATGCGCTACGTGACCATCGCTGGGAACGCCACGGCAGCCGAGTGCGGGAACCAATTCGCTGGGACCGTACGCAACAGCATCGTCAGCAGCGTAACCGCCGACTCGCTCACCGGCTGTGGCAACGTCGACTGGGTTGATGACGCCGTCGACGAGATCGGCTACGGCGAGATCATCGGCAGCCACAACGGCGACTGGTTCGTCGACGCAGCCGGCGGCGATTTTCACCTGTCCGCCGCCGGTGCGGTAGCCATCGGTGACATCGCCGACTGGGACGAAGGTGATCCTGTCGTCGACATCGACGGCGACCCCCGCCCCATGATGTCTGAAGGCCGACCTGGCCTCGACGAGCCGTAGGGCGGCGTGCGCCATGGCGCGACCAACGCCAGCGCGGATGTCCGGCTCTGGATCTCGCTGGTGAGGCGGGAGCGCCCGTGGTGTACTGCCGCTCGTGTCGTACCAGGCGACGACGATCGGAGCTGCAAGTGAGAACCTACCCCATCGCAACGCTTGGACTCGTGTTCCTTCTGCCGTTCTCGCTAGCGCACGCCGGCGCGAATCTCTTCGACCCGCCTCAGGCGCTGTCGAACGCGTGCGGCGCCGGGGACGGGTGCTGGACGAACTACCTGCGTGTCACGGATCTCAACGGCGACCACCAGCTCGACGTCGTCACCGTCAACATGCAGGGCTTCTTCTCGGTCGGCGCCGGCGAGCCGCTGGCGATCTACATCAACGACCCCGCAGGTACGTTCGACAACGTCTCCACGGAGGCCATCGGAGGCCACTCAGGTCAGCACCGTCAAGTCGCGATCGGAGACATCGACGGGGACGGCGACCCCGACATCTATGCACCGCATGCTGCGGGGGGCACCGACTCGCTCTTTCTCAACAACGGCGACGCGACCTTCGAAGAGACTACGCTCGAGAACGGCTCGGAAGCCGGGGCGGCGCGGTTTGGTGATCTCGACAACGACGGCGACCTCGACCTGTTCCTGACCCACAGCTACCCCGATGGAAGCGGCCCGGTGAGCCCCGCTGCACGCGTCTGGATCAACGACGGCACCGGCGCGTTCGAAGAACTCGTCGACGCGACGCCGCCGGAGCTCGCCGGCAGCCAGCCCATCGATGTCGACCTCTTCGACGCCGACGGGGACTTCGACCTCGACGCCCTGATCGACACCCACGACGGACCCCTCGCAGTCTGGCTAAACGGGGGCGATGGGTCGTTCCAGGAAGCGCCGACTCCGCTCGACTTCTCGCCGGGCTTCCACTACGGCCCTGGCGTGTGTGACGTCGATGGCGACGGCGACCTGGACTTCTGGGTCGACAACGCTACGGACGCATACACCGAGCAGCTTCACATCAACGACGGCACCGGGGCCTTCTCCGATGAGACCGCCGCGAGGGTGGTCGGAAATCCCGGAGCCGACGACAACGGGGTCATCTGCGTCGACTTCGACTACGACGGGGACTTCGACGCCGTGGTCGTGTCGCTCGGCTCGCGCGAGCGGTACCTCGAGAACGACGGTGCCGGCAACTTCACCCACATCCCGAATGCATTTCCTTCGCACCCGCCGCAGGCCGGAAACCCCTCCACGGTGCCGTCGTTGTGGGCGGAGTTCGGCGACCTCGACAACGACGGCCGACTCGACGTCGTCACCGGATCCGGTGAGTCCGGCACCCAGGAGAACTTCTACCTCGGCGCCGAGGGCCAGATGACCGACACTGTCGCGCCCGCGTTCCGCAGCGTCGAGCAGGCGCCCGGCCAGGTGGAGATCGGCACCGCGGTGGTCATCCGCTATGCGGTGACCGACAATACGGTGACGGACGAAGGACCACGGCTCGACCGCGCGTTCGTCCGCGTCAGTGTCGACGCCGGCGATCCGACGGAGGTCGACGCGCGTTTCATGGGCGGAGATCTCTTCCGAGCCGAGCTCCCCTCGCAGGCAGAGGCGGTCGCGGTGAGCTACTCGGTGTGTGCAGTCGACTGGGCCGGGAACGAGGGCTGCGCCGAGCCGCTCGAGTACGATGTCGAGGGCGGGTCGGCGGAGACCGGCGACAGCGGGGCTGACACGTCCGGCGGCACCAATCCGACGGATCCGGACTCGGGCGAGGCATCCGCGTCGGAGTCGGCGACGGCCTCCGACACGGCGACGAACTCGGGGAACGCGAGCGATCCGACATCCACCGCCGGCAGCGAGAGTTCGTCGAGCGGAAACGATCAGAACGGCGGCGGCGACGGCTGCGGCTGCAACGCTCGCGGCGATGATCGGGGCGCCTGGCTGGGCGCTGCCATGCTGATGCTCGGGCTCCTCGGCCGCAGCCGCTCCCCCCGGCGTCCCACTGCTTCGAGTCGGCAGCAACGGCCGCGCCGCGCGAGTTGATTCGCGCCCCCGCTACGGATCCACGAGGCGACCGAGGAACAGGATCGCCCCGGTCTTCGTGTCCCGCACGAGGAACAAGAACGGATGGTCCACGACGAACGGCACCGGCTCGGCGCTCGGTGCCGCGTTGCCGGCCTTCATCGCCACCGCGGTCGCGGCCGCGGCCTCGGTCCCGCCCTTGTCCACCGCGACGAAGGCCCGGTCGCAGGCCTCGGAGATCACGAACGTCTCGCTGGCGGGGGCCATGGCCGTGGAGTCCGACTTGGCCGCGTCCCACGCCGTGACGACGCCGAGCTTCTCGAGCGCCTCGGCGGTCAGATGGACTCCGGATCCGTCTCGAAGGTCGCGCGGCCTTGACTGCGACTGCGCGCGTGAAACGATTGCGTCCTCGCGGAGACGTTCTGCGGCGCGCCGGATCGACGCCACTCCTGCGTCGCCCGCCCGGCTATCCTGCTGCGTCATGAGCCCGTCCACGCGCGCAGCAGCGCTGATCCTCGCCCTCGCCGGCGTCGCCGCCGGCGCGTGGGCCTGGCGTGCGCGCTCGCGGCCGCCGACCGAGGCCGAGATCGCCGCCATCACCCGCACGCGCGACATCTACTCGGACGTGTTCACCGTCGACCAGAAGTGGCGATCGATGATGGGGCCGACCAGCAGCGTGCAGGGGGCCATCAGCGACGCCGATCCGCCCGAGCTGCTGTGGGTCACTGGGTACCGCGCGATCATGGTCGACGCCGTCGGCGACACCCAGCTGCCGCAGGACTTCATGTGCCACGCGAACCTCAACCTCGACATGCAGGCGCACCGCGAGCGCTTCGGCTGGCAGAAGAACGCCAGCCGGCGGCTGTTCACGCTGTCGCAGGGGCAGTCGGAGGTCCGCTTCCCGCCGGGGTTCGGCATCCCGATCGCATCCGATGAGGAGATCAGCGTCGAGATGCAGGTGCTCAACCTCAACGTCGAGGGCGAGCCGTTCGAGGTTCGGCACAAGGTCACGATCGAGTACGTGCGCGACGCCGATCTCGAGGCGCCGATGAAACCGCTGTTCATGAAGGCCGCGACGGGCCTCGTGTCGCTCGGCGATCGGCCGGCGCACTACGAGCTGCCCGAGCCCGACCCGGCCAAGCACGGCGAGGGCTGCCTGATGGGCGAGAACGCGGCGGGCAAGGTCCGCACCGATTCCCAGGGCAACGAGTTCTCCGGCCACTGGATCGTGAAGCCGGGCCGCGAGGAGAACCACACCCTGGTCACCCAGTCGCTCGCGGTGCCGTTCGACACCACGGTCCACTACGTCGCGGCGCACGTGCATCCGTTCGCCGAGTCGATCGAGCTGCGCGACCTCACCGCGGGCGCCACGGTGTTCGCCAGCCGGGCCCGCAACTTCGCCGATCGCGTCGGCCTCGACGCGGTCGAGCACTACGCCAGCGCCGAGGGCTTCGCGCTGTACGACGACCACGAGTACGAACTCGTCAGCGTCTACGAGAACACCAGCGGCGTCGATCAGGACAGCATGGCGGTGCTGTTCATCTACGCGCTGGATCACGAGTACCAGCCGCCGCGCGAGCTGCTCCGCCGTCGCTGACGTCGTCGCTGACGCCGTGGTTCCAGTCGAAGGTCCACTCGTGGGACTCGATCGACTCCGTGGTCTTCGTCCCGTCGCCGACCGTGATCGTGACGCGGGTGAACGCGCGGGTCGGTAGCAGGGTCGCCGGGTCGAGGGTCGCCTCGCGCAGGTGGACCCGCCGCACCTCGAGCGCGCGCATGCCTGCGGACGCGTCCGGCCTCGCGGCCCCATCGCCGGTCTGCAAGGTCGTGGCGATCTCGTCGAACAGTGCGCCCAGCATCGCCTTGGCCGGATCTCCGGCGAGCTCCGAGGTCGCGCGGAGCCGGATCTCCACGCCGTCGCCCTCGAGTCGCTCGATCGTGTATGGCAGCTCGACGACGGTCCCGGCGATCTCGATCCGGCTGCTGCCTTGGTGTCGCTCGCCGGGGCCCAGCGACAGCCCGAGCCAGCCCTCGACCCACGCCTGCCAGACGTCGCGCAGCTTGGCGTCGACCACCGCGCGGATCTTCGGGTTGGCCATCATCGCGCGGAAGCTGGCGAGGTCCTCGGCCGGTAGGATGCCCGTGAGCCCGTCGAGCATGGCGTCGAACTCGCCGCAGCCGAGCCACGTGCCGTCGGCGGCGACGCGGTACGGCGGGATCGCACCGGCGACCTGCCGCTCGAGCGCGTCGAGCTGCTCGCGCACGGCCGGATCCGCGAGGTCGAGTCCCTCGAAGTCGACGAACGCGAAGTCGCGGTAGTACACGAGCAGGGCCTCGCCGTCGCGCTGGGTCACGATGCGGTAGCGCGTCGTCGCGTGGCGGCCCTTCTTCAGCACCCGCTCGGTGACGGTCGCGTGGGCGCCCTCGGGCCACGCGAAACGCAGCGGCGAGTCGGCGACGACGTCGCCCGTGACGCTCGGCGGCGCGGGCTCGGGGGCCGCCGCGGGTCGGCACGCGAGCACCCCGGCGACGACGAGCGGCAGGGTCCGTCGCATGGGCCCCAGCGTCGCACGGTGGCGCCGGCTTAGGGGCCTCGCGGCCGCAAGACCGCTGACGTCATCGTCATCTCGATGAACCCTTCTCTGCCGGGGCCGAGGAGCAGGAGACGGTACGCAGCGCGTCGACCTGGGAGGTCTGCCTGCTGCAGGTCTGAAGGCCGTGGACACCACGGCGGCGTCGGGTCCACACTCGAAGCCTATGGCGCATCGGTGGTCGCTGGTCGTGGGAAGCCTCGGGCTCGTCGCTCCGCTGGGCTGCGGCGACGGCGGATCGCGGAGTTCGGGCTCTGATCCTTCGCAGGGCTCGCTCACCGCCGCGGATCCGACCGCCACGTCGTCACCCGCTGCGACCGACGGTTCGAGTGACTCGAGCGGATCGGGCTCGGGCACTGCGACAACGCCCGCCACGACCACGGACGCGGCCGACGTCACCGGCGATCCCCCGCTGTTCGACGTCGGCATCGAGGCCGACGTGTCGACGCGACCGATCGACCCGTGCCACGTCGCGGACGACATGAACGCGGTCGGCGAGTGCGAGGTCGAGGCACCACCGAATTCGTTCGAGCCCGAGGTCCAGTGGGTGTGGTCGGGCGGCGACCTCGGCGAGATCTCGTGCATCGTGACGCCGCTGGTCGCGAACCTCACCGACGACGACGCCAACGGGGCGATCGACCTCTGCGACGTCCCCGACGTCGTCGTCGTCGCGGCGGTCGGACACATGTCGCCAGGGCACATCTACATCCTCGACGGCGCGACCGGCACCGAGCACCTGCGCTTCGCGACCGACGTCGTCGATCACGTGACCCCTGCGCTCGGTGACATCGACGCCGATGGCGTCCCCGAGATCGTCGCGGTGACCTATCCGACGGCCGTCTGGTCGCGTTCGAGCACGACGGTGTGGTCAAGTGGACCGGCGACACGATCTGGGAGGACGGTCTGCCGGGGACCGGGCTCGGCGACTGGGCCTACGGATCGATCCAGCTCGCCGACATGGACGCCGACGGCGACGTCGAGATCATCGCCGGCAACATGCTCGCGGATCACACCGGCCATACGCTGTGGTTCGCGAGCCAGATCTCGGGCGATTGGAACGCGTCGACGGCCGCCGACCTCGATGACGACGGCGATCTCGAGCTCGTCCTGGGACACGCGGCGTTCCACCACGACGGCGCGCAGATGTGGGTCGCGGGCTCGGTCGGCCCCGGCTTCCCGCAGATCGCGAACTTCGACGGCGACCCCGATCCGGAGATCCTCGTCAACAACCACGCTGGGTTCTCGCTGCTCGAGGCCGATGGCACCGTCGTGTACCAGGATCTCCGGCCGACCGGCGTGAACGAGTTCGGCCTCAATTGGATCCGTCCGTCGACGATCCACGACTTCGACGGCGACGGCGATCCCGAGTTCGCCGTGAGCTCGGCCTCGCACTACACCGTGTACGAGGCCGACGGATCGATCGTCTGGGACGCGCCGGTCGTCGACTCCAGCGGCGTGGCCGGTGGCACCGCGTTCGACTTCCTCGGCGACGGCATCGCCGAGGCGATGTACGCCGACGAGCAGCGCCTGCACGTCTTCGATGGCAACGGAGATACGCTGCTGCAGATCGATCGCACGAGCGTGACCGGCACCGAGTACCCGGTTGTCGCCGACATCGACAACGACGGCTCCGCCGAGATCCTCGTGGTCTCGAACGGCTTCGGCGCGAACTTCCCGACCGTGCAGGCGGTGCGCGACGTCGAAGACCGTTGGATCCAGGCCCGCCGCATCTGGAACCAGCACGCGTATCACGTCACCAACGTCCGCGAGGACGGCACCATCCCGACGGTCCAGCCCAAGTCCTGGCTCGACCTCAACACCTTCCGGACCAACGCGCAGATCGAGGGCGGCGGCGTGTGTCTGCCGCCCGCGCCAGGGTGACCGCAGCGCGCGGTCGTAGGGGGATCAGGCGCCGGTGTTCGAGCGGTTGATCGCGCAGCCGTGGATCGCGTGGTCGGTATGGTTGGCGCTGATCAACCTCGCCACGTTCCTCGCGTACGCCCTCGACAAGGCCGCAGCGACCAAGGGCAAGGGGCGCGGCGGAGCGAGCCGGGCGCGGCGTGTGCCCGAGTCGACGCTCCACGGCCTCGCGCTGCTCGGTGGGGTCGTCGGCGGTTGGATCGGACGCCATGCGCTGCGGCACAAGACCCGCAAGCCGATCTTCGCGGTCGTGTTGGGCCTGGCGACGATCGTGCACGCCGGGGTGCTCTGGACGATGGCCAAGGGCTGAGCCTCCTCGCCGATCACGCCGGGGCGTCCGTCGCGTCCACGGCGCAGCGGGCGAACCCAGCGTCGAGCGCCGCGCGGTCCAGCGCGAAGCCGACGAGCACGAGCCGGCTCCGTCGGGGCGCGTCGGCCCACGGCTCGCCGAACGTGAACTCCACCGTGTCCGCGACGCCCTGCAGGATCACGCGCTCGTCGACGCCGGCGACCGCGAGGATGCCCTTGGTGCGGAAGAGGCGGCCGGACGCCGGGGCGATCTCGGCGTCGACGAAGTCGGCGAAGCGATCGCCGTCGACGTCGCCGTCGATCGACAGCGACACGGAGGCATAGACGCGATGCGTCGGAGCGGACGGCCTCGGGCGGTTCACGGTGAGCTCGGAGCGGCGCAGCGCGAGTAGGTCGGCCAGCGTCGCAGCGGTGGGCACGACGCCGCGGGCGCCCTCGACCAGCACGGTCGCGCCGTTGTGCACGGCCACGACGTCGGCGGCGTGGTCCACGGCTGCGCGATCGCAGGTGTCCGCGCGCGAGAGCACCACGACGTCCGCATAGCCGAGCTGCTCGATCGCCAGGTCGTGCTCGCACACCGCGTCCACGCGGCCGGCATCGAGCACCGTGATCACGCCGTCGAGGGCGAAGGCGGCGTCGGGCCCGCCCATCGCGATGGCCCGGAGCACGCCGGCGGGCGACGCGGCGCCCGACGTCTCGATCAAGACGCGCTGGGGCGGTGCCGCCGAGGCGGCGAGCCCGTCGAGCGCACGCACCAGCTCGGCCTGGCTGGTGCAGCACAGGCAGCCGCCGGTGATCTCGACGATGGTGCGCGCGCGGGCGGCGAGCAGCTCGCCGTCGATCCCGACATCGCCGTGCTCGTTGACGATGACCGCGACGTCGCCCCGCGTGATGCCGGCGAGCCAGGCGTTCACCAGCGTGGTCTTCCCCGCGCCGAGGAACCCGGTCACGACCGTCACCGGCAGCGGCGTGGACATGGGTGCAGTGTGCCCTGGATCCGGGTCGTCGCGCAGAAGAGCCGTGGTACCGTGGTGGCGTGCGGGATCTGGCCCTCGCGTTCGCCCCGGTGTGGGCTCTCTTCGCGCTCGCCTGCGCGGCCGAATCCGACGCGGACGGTGACCCCGTCGCCGACTCGGGTTCGGCCGCCGACGGGGCCGACGGCGGGTGGGGCCGACGGTGGCGATGGCGCGCCGGGTGACCCCTGCGCCGGCGCCGACGTGCACGACGGCGAGGCGACCTGCTACGACTTCGCGGACGGCTCGGGCAACTGCGGCTTCCCGGCGACGTCTGACGATCCCCTGGTCGCGGCGATGAACCACACGGATTACGCGGGCTCGGCGGCCTGCGGTAGCTGCGTCCGCGTCGCGGGGCCCGACGGATCGGTCGACGTGCGCATCGTCGATCAGTGCCCGGAGTGCCCGGCCGGCGACATCGATCTGCACCCGGACGCGTTCGCCCGCATCGCGCCCATCGAGGCCGGTCGCGCGCCGGTCAGCTGGCAGTACGTCCCTTGCGCCGTGCAGGGCCCGGTCGTCTACCACTTCAAGGACGGGAGCAATCCGTACTGGACCGCAGTGCAGGTCCGCAACCATCGCAACGCCATCGCGCGCTTCGAGGTCGAGCAGGACGGTGCCTGGGTCGAGGTCGGCCGCGTCGACTACAACTACTTCGTGCAGGAGTCACGGATGGGGAACGGTCCGCTCTCGTTCCGCATCACCGACGTCGCCGGCGGCGTCCTCGAGGACGCGAACATCCCGTTGCTCGATGACGCCGATGCGCCCGGCGCGGCGCAGTTCGCCAGCTGCGGCGGCTAGTCCAGGGGACGAGGGGTCGGCATGGGTCGAGTGCACCCCGGGCGATTTCCTGCGTCCATCGGGCGGGCGGTCCGTCTGCCCCGGGTGCATGGACGAACTCACGACCACCTCCCCGACCCCGACCCCCGATCGCTCGCCCGAGGCCGACGCGCCCGCCGAGGACGCGCCGTGCTGCGATGCGACCCGCAAGGCGAACTGCTGCGAGCCGGCGGCCAAGCCGGCGTGCTGCGGCCCGAGCGGCGCCGGCAAGACGGGGTGCTGCTGACATGAGCGCGGCCGCGACGGCGGCGTTGTGGTCGCGCTTCGCGGGCGGCCTGCGGGGCTTCCTCGCGCGGCGCGTGCCCGCGGGGGTCGACCCCGACGATCTGCTGCAGGAGGTCTTCCTGCGGATCCACCAGCACCTGCCCGAGCTCCGGGAGACCGAGCGGATCGACGCGTGGATGTACCGCATCGCCCGCAACGCGATCACCGATGCGATGCGTCGGCCGACGCGGATCGACGCGGAGGCCGACGCCGATGCGCTCGACGGCGGTGACGACGAGGAGCGCGGGCCGGTCGGCGTCGAGCTCGCGCCGTGCCTCGCGGCGATGATCGCCGAGCTCGACGAGCCCTATCGCAGTGCCATCGAGCTCACCGAGCTCGGCGGGCTGACCCAGGCCGAGGCCGCACGCCGGGCCGGCATCTCGATCTCCGGCATGAAGTCCCGCGTGCAGCGGGGACGTCGGCAGCTCGAGGAGCAGCTGCGGGGCTGCTGCCGCATCGAACTCGATCGCCGCGGGGGGATCGCGACCGCCGAGCCCCGCGCGCCGAACCCCGCCTGTGTGCCGTGTGGCCCGCGCCGCTGCGGCGACGCGTGAGACCGCGACTCGACTACTCCGAGATCACGTCGAGGAACATCGCCGCGAGCGCCTCGTGGCCGGCCGGCGTCGGGTGGATGCAGCTCAGGTCGAACCACGTCGCGTTGTCGGGACCGCGGTAGCACGCGCTGCTCTCGTCGCCCGAGCGGAACCCATGGCCGCAGAAGCCCTCGGACATGAACACCACGTCCGTGCCGTTCTCCTGGGCGATCCGCATGTACTCCTCGTTGATGTGCCGCAGCGAGCTGAGCAGGATGTCGGGCATGTCGGGGTTGGCGTTGAACCCCGCCAGCCCCGCGGCCGGACAGCTGAGGAAGTCGAACGTGCCGTCGGTGAATTCGTAGACGTTCGCGTTGACCACGAACACGCCGTTGGGGAACTTGCCGGGATCGCCGACCAGCCACTGCACGGCGGCCTCGTGCTGGGCGATCATCGTCTCGACCTCGTCGAAGACGTCGGCCAGCGGCGCGCCGTCGAGGTAGTCCTTGGCGATCGATGCGCCGTCGTTGCCGCCCATGGTGAAGACGACGAGGGTGCGCATGGCGAAGTCCTCGGTCGCGAAGCAGTCCTCGAGCTGCGCGGCGAGGTCGTCGTTCTGCGCGCCCCACACCGCGCACGAGGCGAACGCGCCGCTCTCCTGCACCGACGCGGTGCCGCTCAGGATGTTGACCTGCGTCCATTGCTGCTCCGGCGGCTCGAGCCCGAACGCGGTGGCCAGCGCGTTGGCGAGGATCGTTCGGTAGAAGTCCGGCGCGGTGGTCGGCGGCGTGCCGACGGTGACCGAGTCACCGATGAACACGATCCGCTCGATCTCGGTGATGTCCTGCTGGTTGGTGCCGTTGCAGTGCGAGCCGATCGGCACCTCGAAGTCGGAGTAGTTGGCGCCGATGCCGACCCCGCCGACGTACTGCTCGTCGATGCAGGCGATGCCGTTGGAGCCGCCGGTCTCGGAGCCGCCGGTGTCGTCGGGATCGTTGGTGGTGGCGTCCCCGGTGCCCTGCTCGGCGCCGCCACTGCCGCTGGTCGCGGCGCCCGAGGTGTCGGCGCCCTGCGTGCCGTTGACGCTGCTGCCGGCGGTGGTCCCGTCGCTGCCCTCGGATTCCGCGGCCGGAGCCGATCCATCGTCGCCGCCACAGGCGAACCCACCGACGGCGATGAGGGTGAGGGCGGTGAGCCACCGCAGCGAGCGGCGCGAGGACGGAGACGGCATGCAATCGATAGGGGTCATGGAGGTCACCTTGGCCGAGGGCGCTCCACTGTAAGGCCTGGGTCGGGCCTTGGCCCAGGGGGATCTCGACCCTGGGCGATTTCCTGCGTCCCTCGGGTGGAGTGGTCCGTCTGCCCACCCGAGAACGCACAGGCACTCCCACCATGAATCACGCATCCGAACTCCCAGAGCGCACCAGCAGGGCGATCGCCGTCGTCGGTGCGGGGCCCGTCGGCCTCGCTGCCGCCGCCCACCTCCTCGAACGCGGGTTGCGACCGCTCGTGCTCGAGGCCAGCGATGCCCCCGGCGCCAGCGTGCGCGACTGGGGGCACGTGCGGCTGTTCTCGCCGTGGCGGTACGATGTCGATCACGCGGCCGCGCGCCTGCTCGAGCGCCACGATTGGCGCGCGCCGGATCCCGACGGATTGCCGACGGGTGCCGAGCTCTACGACGCGTACTTGCGGCCGCTCGCGGCGGTGCCCGAGTTGCAGCCGCACCTGCGGCTCGGTCGTCGCGTGGTCGCGATCTCGCGGGTCGGTGTCGACAAGATCCGCACCGCCGGTCGCGGCGACGCGCCGTTCGAGCTCCGCACGGTCGACGCTGCGGGGCGCCCCGAGCGTTTCGTCGCTCGCGCGATCCTCGACGCGACCGGGACGTGGGGAAGTCCGAACCCCGTGGGCGTCGCGGGCTTGCCGGCCGAGGGCGAGCCCGAGGCGGCCGGCCGCATCCACTACGGCATCCCCGACGTGCTCGGTCGCGATCGAGCGACGTACGCGGGCGCGTCGACACTGGTGGTCGGGGCCGGGCACTCCGCGGCCAACAGCATCCTCGGGTTGGCCGAGCTGGCGCGGTCGTCCCCCGACACTGCGATCACGTGGGCGACCCGCGGCAGCAACCTCGCGCGCGTGTTCGGGGGCGGTGCGGCCGACGGCCTGCCCGCGCGCGGCCAGCTCGGCGCCGAGTTGCGCGCGCTGGTCGACGCGGGGCGGCTCACGATGCTCCTCGATCTCGGCATCGAGGCGATCGTGCCCGACGGCGATCGTCTGCGGGTCCGCGCCCGTCGCCACGGGGACGAGATCGTCGTGGGCCCGTTCGATCGGGTCATCGCGGCCACGGGGCAGCGGCCCGAACTCAGCGTGCTCCGCGAGCTCCGGGTCGCCCTCGATCCCGCGCTCGAGTGCGTGTCGGCCCTCGCGCCGCTCATCGATCCCAACGAGCACAGCTGCGGCACGGTGCGACCGCACGGCGCGGCGATGCTCGCCCAGCCCGAGCCCGATCTCTACATCGTCGGCGGCAAGAGCTACGGTCGGGCGCCGACGTTCCTGTTGGCGACCGGTTACGAGCAGGTGCGATCGATCGTCGCGATGCTCGCGGGCGATCGCGCGGCCGCCGAGCGCGTGGAGCTCGACCTCCCCGAGACCGGCGTGTGCAACAGCGGGCTCGGCGACGCGACCGAGGACACCGCGCAGGGCGGAGGGTGCTGTGCCCCGGCCAAGGGTGGCTGCTGCTGACGTCGGCGCGCTCGGACTCGCGATCGATCAGCTCGTCGCCTGGGGCGTGCTGTCCTACGCGTACGCCGTGCTCGCGGTGCCGCTGGCCGCCGAGCTCGGCCTGACGATCGAGACCGTCGCGGCGGGGGCGTCGGTGAGCCTGCTCGTGTCCGCCGTGCTCGCGCGATCGGTTGGACGCGCGATCGATCGCGGACGCGCGGGCGCGGTGATGATCGCGGGCGCGGCCACGGGTGCGCTCGCGCTGCTCATGCTCTCGAGCGTCCGCGATCCGTGGACGCTCGCGGTGACCTGCGTGCTCCTCGGGATCGCGCAGGCGCTCTCGCTCTACGAGGTCGCCTTCGCCGCGGTCGTCACCGCATTCCCCGAGCCGCAGGTGCGGGCCCGCGCGATGGTCGTGATCACCACGGTCGCGGGTCTCGCGAGCACGGTCTTCGTGCCGCTCACGGGTGCGTGGATCGGGTGCCTCGGCTGGCGCGGGGCCGCGGCGACGCTGGCGGCCGTGCTGCTCGCGGTAACTCTCCCGCTGCGTTGGCGTCGCAAGGAGCGCATCGCTGCGCGGACGACCCAACCGATCGATGACCGACGACCGCCCGGCTTCGCGAGGCTCGTCGTCGGCCTCGCGCTGCAGTCGTCCGTGACCACGGGCACCGGCGCGACGCTGCTGTGGCGCCTGCTCGACGGCGGCGCGTCGATGGACGCCGCCGCGTGGTCGGTCGGACTGGTCGGGGCGAGTCAGCTCCCCGGTCGCTGGGCCGCCGCACCGCTGCAGCGCTGGTGCGCGGCCGCGTGGCGCATGCCCGCGGTGCTGGCCGTGCATGCGGCCGCGGTGGGGAGCATCGGCGTCACGACCGGGGCGATCGGGCTCGTCGCCCTCGTGGCCTTCGGCGCGACCGCGGGGCTGCTGACCCTCGAGCGGGCCGCGATCGTGCTGGATCGTGGCGGTCCGGCGGCCTTCGGTCGCCGCTTCGGCGAGGTCGCTGCGGTGTCGGGGTTCTCCCGCGCGGCCGCGCCGTGGGGTGTGGTGGCTGTGGCGGCTGCGCTCGGCTGGCCCCTCACGTACGCCGCGCTCGCGGTTGTGCTGGTCGTCGCGGGCGCGGTGCTCGTCGCCCCGTCGTCCGCCGGCAAGATGCGCCGCGAGCCTTCAGGAACGTGACGGCGCGCCGGCGCTCACGGCACCAGCAGCACCTTGCCCATCGCCTTGCGATCGTGCAGGTAGTGGTGCGCCGCGGCGGCCTCGTCGAAGCCGAAGGTCTTGTCGACCCGCGGCACGATCTTCCCCTCGCGCCACAGGTCGAGCAGGGCCTCGAACTGCGGGCGGAGCAGATCGAGCCGGCCGAACAGGTGGCCCATGTTGCAGCCGCCGACGGTGCGGTTGTCGTTCATGAGATCGATCGGGCTGTACTTCTTGATCTGCAGGAGCTGACCGATCGCGCCGATGAGGCTGCGGGTCTTGCCCTTCGCGGCGCCCGAGATGCCGAAGCATACGAGGCGCCCCGCGGGCCCGAGCAGGTCGTAGCCGCGCTTCCACGACGGTCCGCCGACGGCGTCGAGGACGAGGTCGAGGCCGTCGCGGTCGCCGAGGAGCGAGCGCACCGCGGGCGCCCACTCACCGTTGGAATCGATCGGGTGATCGCAGCCCTGCTCGCGCAGGAACGCGTGCTTGCTCGGGGACGCGGTGCCATAGATGACGCAGCGCTTGGTCTTCGCCAGCTGGATCGCCGCGAGGCCGACGCCGCCCGCCGCGGAGTGGATGAGCACGTGGGAGCCCTCGCGCAGGTTCCCCGTGAACATCATCATGTAGTACGCGGTGAGGTAGACGACGGGCAGTGCCGCGGCCTGCTCGAAGCTCATGTCCGACGGGATGCGAAAGGTCTGCAGCGCGGGGATCACCAGGGTGTCGGTGTAGCCGCCGAACTTGGGCATGCCGAACACGCGATCGCCCACGGCCAAGTCGGTGACGCCCTGGCCGATCGCATCGACGACGCCGGCGACCTCGTAGCCGACGACGCACGGCAGCGGCGGCGCGTCGGGGTAGAGGCCCAGGCGCGCCATGAGGTCGGCGAAGTTGATGCCCGCCGCGCGGACCCGGACGCGCACGGTCCCCGGCGTCACCTCCGGATCGGCTGCCTCGCGGACCTGGAGGACCTCGGGCGCGCCGGCTTTGGTGATCCAGATCTGTCGCATGATTCGGCGGCGATGCTACACGAGTTGCAGCGCGCGTTCGGTCCCCGTCCGGGCGGGCCCGCGGGCGTCGACGACCCACGTCGCGCGAACTCACCGTGGACGTGGGTTCGGCCGGCGGTGCGGCGCCGCGAGCTTCGGCCTTGCTGCGCGCAGCATCGGGGCGGTAGACGAGGGGGATGCAACGGCTCGCGCTCTCGTCGTCCCTCGCGCTGTCCCTCGCCCTGCTCGCCACCGCCTGCTCGAAGCGGAACGACACCGAAACGGTGGACCCCGATGCGGCGGCTACGGCGACCGTGCCCACCGTCGATCCCGATGCGCCCGGCCGCTACGACACCCCCGAGGAGCCCGAAGGTCCGAAGGACCAGCGCACGCTGCAGACCGACGCGTGCAACGAGGGCAAGCCCGACGTGTGCACGTCGGTCGGCGTGATGTGGGAGCAGGGCAACGAGGGCCCGGCCGATCCGGCGCGCGCCCGCGAGTTCTACGAGAAGGGCTGCGCCGGCGGCCACCTCATCGGCTGTACGTACTACGCTGCGATGCTCGACAAGGGGATCGGCGGGCCCGCGGATCCGAAGGCCGCGCGCGAGCTGTACCTGACGCAGTGCGAGTCGGGGAACATGGGCGAGTGCTTCAACGCGGCGGTGTCGTTCGAGGCCGCGGGCACGCCGGACGACAAGACCCAGGCGCGCGAGCTCTACGGCCAGGTGTGCGCGTCGGGCCAGGTGCCGGCGTGCGTCGCCGAGGCGCGGCTCATGATGCTCGGCGAGGGCGGCCCGAAGGACCCGAAGAAGGCCCGCGCGGCGTTCCAGAAGGCCTGCGACGCCAACGACGGGAGCGGCTGCCACAACCTCGCGCTGGCCATGGAGAAGGGCCTCGGCGGCAAGAAGGACAAGAAGGGCGCCGCGGCGATGCACATGAAGGCGTGCGAGTCGGGCCTGAAGGCGGCGTGCCCGAGCGCGACGCCCGACGCGAAGCCCGACGCAAAGGCGGACGCGAAGGCCGACGCGAAGAAGGCTCCCGAGGCGAAGGCCGAGGCAGCGCCGGCCAAGGGCGACGCGGCGAAGGCCAAGTGACGCGCGCGGCGATGGGCCGAGCCGTCGCGCTCGGCACCCTCGTCGTCGGTGTGCTCGCGTGTGATCGGGCGCCGTCGTCCGCGGCGGTGCCCGAGCCGCCCGAGCCGGCCCCCTCCGCGGCGCCTGCGGCAACGTGGACCGTGGATGGCGCGACGCTGCGCGACCCCTGCGGTGACGCGGTCGTGTTGCGCGGTGTGAACCACCCGACGATGTTCGTCGATCGCCCCGGCGAGGCCCTGCCCGAGATCGCGGGCACCGGGGCCAACGCGGTGCGCCTGTTCTGGGTCGCCGGCGCCGACGTTCCGGTGTCCGCGGCCGAGCCCGCGATCGCCCGCGCGATCGCCCTGGGCATGGTGCCGATGCTCGAGATGCACGACTCGACGTGCGAGTGGGAGCTCGCCGGCATCGTCGACGCCTGGACCGCCCCCGACACCGTCGCGATGATCGAGCGCCACCAGGACAACCTGCTGGTCAACCTCGCCAACGAGGCCTCGACCGACGACGACGACGCGTTCGAGCGCGACACCATCGCGGCCATCGTGCGCATGCGTGAGGCCGGCATCCGCGTGCCCATCGTCATCGACGCGACCAAGTGCGGGCGCAACCTCGACCTGCTGCTCGCGCGCGGGCCGGCGTTGATCGCTGCGGATCCCGAGCACGCGATCGTGCTGTCGTGGCACGCGTGGGATCCTCTACCGCGCGCGGAGCTCGATCGCGCCGCCGATCGCATCGCCGCCAGCCGCCTGCCGATTATGATCGGCGAGTTCGGACCGCGCAGCCCGCCGGGGTGCGGCGCGCCGATCGACATCGATGGCCTGCTCGCGGCGGCGCGGCGTCACCGGCTCGGCTGGCTGGCGTGGTCGTGGGGGGACGACGCCCCGGGGCACGACTGGAACACCGACTGCGGGGAGTTCGACATGGTCGACACGTTCGCCCGAAGCAGCCTGCGCGGCTGGGGGCGACGGGTTGCGCTGGAGTCGCCCGACGGGATCGCACAGACATCGGTGCGCACCCCATGGCAGACCACGGGTCGTTGCGCGGCGCGGACGCGGGGTCGCGTCGCGTCGGTCGCCGGTGTGCGGTAGCCTGATCGCGCGTGCGGATCGTGACCAACCCGGGCTCGAACCTCAGCGCCGCCATGCTGGCGCGGCACGGCATCGACATTTCGCCGCAGAAGCTCGTCGTCGATGGCACGAGCCACGACACGCGCGAGCCGGTACCACTGTCCGTGGTCGATGGGTGGATCGCGGGGGCGAAGCAGCACCCGTACGTGCTGGGCACGTCGGCGGCGGAGTTCACCCGATTGTTCACCGAGATCGGTCGCGACGATCCCGAGATCCTGGCCGTGATGACCTCGCGCAAGCTGATCCAGACCCACGACGCCGCGGTCTCGGCCGCGCGGACCGTGGCGACGCAGGCGAGGAACCCGTTGCGCGTGCGCGTCATCGACACCGGCATCACCGAGATCGGGACCGGGCTCGTCGCAGTGATGGGCGCGCTCGGTCGCGCCGCGGGCATGGCCCTCGATCCCCTGGGCGACATGCTGCAGCGGTTCTCGTCGGGGGCGCTGCTGCAGTTGCACGTCGCGTCGATGGACAATCTCATCGCCGGCGGTCAGGCCAGCTTCCTGCGCGGGTGGCTGGCGAACGTCTTCCAGGTGCGCCCGATCCTCACCCTGCAGGGCGGCGAGCTGGCGGTCGCGCAGAAGGTGTCGACCCGCGTCGATCCGGTCGACATGCTCGCGATCGCGATGACCGACGCCTTCGCCGGGCGTCGGGTCTGGGTCGGCGTCGTGCACGGCGGGGTCCCGACCCTCGCGCAGCGGCTGCTCGCGACCCTGCGCGCGCGCCTCGACGTCGCCTACGCGTGCACGCGGCCGTTCTCCGCCAGCGTGTACTCGCACGTCGGTCGCGGTGCCCTCGGCTGCTTCGTGCTGCCGATCGACGCGCTGGGGTGGGATCCGCCGACGCCCGACGCAGACGACGCGGACGCGTGACGCCTGCGCCGACGTGCTGTGTCAGTCGTCCGCGTCTCGGGCTGCATCGATCGTCGTCGTCTCGACCGAGGATCGTGACCGGCCCGTCGCGTAGGTGATCGAACGGCGACGACCCGGCGACATCTCGCGCGCGCTGCATCCGGCGGACGGGAGCTCGGACTACCGCGCCACGCATGCGCATCGTCGATGTCTCCGAGTCCTATTCTCCGCACGGCGGTGGCGTGCGGACGTACGTGCACGCCAAGCTCGCGGCCGCCGCAGCGCGGGGCCACGACATCACCATCGTCGCGCCGGGGCCCCACGACGAGGAGCGCGTCGTGCCGGGCGGGCGGATCCTGACGCTCGCCTCGCCTCGCTCGCCCTTTGATGCGCGCTACGGACTGTTCGCGTCGCCGAGGGCGGTGCACGCCGCCGTGATGGCGCTCGCACCGGATCTCGTCGAGGGATCGTCGCCGTGGCTCGGTGGACACATCGCTGGGACACTGCCGTGCGATGTCCCCCGCGTGCTCGTCTTCCACACCGACCCGGTCGCGGTCTGGGCGCAGACGATCCTGTCACCGCGGGTCGGCTTCGATCGCGTCGATCGGCTGATGCGTCCGGCCTGGCGGGGGCTCGCGTCGATGAGCGCGCGGTACGACGCGACCGTCGTCTCGGGACTGTGGCTCGCGCAGCGGCTGCTCGCCCATGGGATCCGTAGCCCGCGCGTGGTCCCGTTCGGCGTCGACAAGTCGGTGTTCGCGGGCGCGCGGCCCGACCCGCAGGTGCGTGCCGAGCTGCTCGAACGCTGTGGTCTGCCCCCATCGGCCGCGTTGGTGGCCGTGGTCGGTCGGCTCGATCCCGAGAAGCGCGTGGGCATGGTGATCGAGGCGTTCTCGCGGGCCCGCACGCGCCGACCGATGGGCATGGTGATCTTCGGCCGCGGTGCGCTGCGCCGCTACTACGCCGCGGTTGCCCGACGGACCCCGGGGGTGCACCTCGCCGGTTACGTCGACGGACCGGCCGCGATGGCGGCCCAGCTCGCGAGCTGCGACGCGCTGCTCCACGGCGGCGCCGCCGAGACCTACGGCATGGCGGTCGCGGAGGCGATCTGCGCGGGCGTGCCCGTGGTCGTGCCGGCCCGCGGCGGCGCCCATGCGCTGTACGAGCCCGGTCATGCCGAGTGCTACGCGCCCGGCGATGCTGCGGCCGCCAGCGTTGCGCTGCTGCGGCTGCTCGCGCGCGACCGCGAGGTGCTCCGGGCCGCGTGCGCAACCAAGGCGGCCACGATCCCGTCGCTGGACCACCACTTCGGTCGGCTCTTCGAGCTCTACGGAGAGCTCGGTCGCCGAGCCACCGATCGCGGTCCTGGGCTGCGCGCCGTGTCCTAGCCCCCACGCCATGTCGCCGCTGCTCGACATCCACCTGTACGTGCACGGTCGCGGGCGCGGCCACGCCAGTCGGGCGTTGCACCTCGTCGCCGAGCTCGCGTCGCGCGGCCACCGTGCGCGGGTGTTCGCGGGGCGCGACGCGGTGGGCGTGCTCGCGGACGTCGTGCCGACGACTGCGATCGACTCGCTGCCGCCGACGGCGGGCATCGATGCGCTCGCGACGGCGTCGCGTCGCATCCGCGAAGACGTCGCGCGGATGGCCGCGCGGCGGCCCGACGTGGTGGTCTCCGACGGTGATCTCCCGGCGCTGTGCGCCGCCCGTGTGTGCGGCGTGCCCTCGGTCGCGGTCGGACACGGCCTGGTGTTCCTCGTATGCGCCCGACCCTCGGGTCTGCCACGCCTGCCGTGGTGGCGCGAGGCGATGAAGGCCGGCGTCGCGAGCCTCGGCGCGCACCGGCGGATCGCGGTGAACTTCATGGCGCTGCCCCTGCGCGATGCGACCGCGGTCCTCGCTGCGCCGCAGTCGGTCCCGGCAGTCACGGTCGCCGAGCGGTCGGGGGTGGTCGCGTACTTCCGCGACGGCGTCGACGCCCGACTGTTTGGGGCGATTCGCCAGGCCGCGCCGACCGCCGAGATCTTCGCGCCCGGCGGACCGCAAGGCGTGCGATCCCCCGACCGCGACGCGTTCGCCGAGGCGTTCGCGCGGGCCCGCGCCGTGATCGCGACCGCCGGCAGCCAGCTGATCGCCGAGTGCGTGGCCTCCGGTACCCCGTTGTTCGCGGTGCACCGCCGGGGCGACGACGAGCAGCGCCTCAACGCCGAACTGTTGGCCCGCACCGGGCTCGGGCGTGCTGCGCCGCTCGACACCGTCGACGCGCCGATGCTCCGGACATTCCTCGACCGCTCGCCACTGCGGCGAGGGGCGATCGTCGCGCCGGACGTCGACGCCTCGACGGCGGTGATCGACGCGTGCGAGCAGCTCGCGGGGGTGTCCCCGTGATCGAGCCGCGTGAGCCGAGCGCCCGGAGCCTCGCGTGGGTCGGCCGGATCGATCGACACCGTGGGGCGATCGTCGCGCTCGCGTTGCTCCTGGCGTTGTTGGGTGGCTGGGCGGCGTCGCGCCTGCGCCTCGACCAGGAGCTGCGACGGCTGCTGCCCGACGACTTCCCGTCGGTATCGGATCTCGATCGCGCGTCGGACCGGCTCGGCAATCAGAACGATCTCTACGTCACGATCCGCAGCCCCTCGCGGGCGGCCAACGTCGCGTTCGGCGAGCAGCTCGCCGCTCGTCTCGCGGCCCGTGGCGACCTACGATGGGTCTCGTTCCGCCGCGACCGATCGTTCTTCGTCGACAACGCGCTGCTCTACGCCGACCTCGGCGATCTGCTCGAGCTGCGCCGCGAGGTCATCGGGCGCATCCGCGACGAGGTCGCGCGCCAGGCCTACGGCGACTTCGGGGGCGGGGATCGGGCCAGCGCCACGGCGTCCCTCCGCGAGCGCCGCGAGGGGCTCGAGCAGCGCTACGTCGAGCGCCGCGACTTCACCGAGTTCGACGAGGCCGACGACGGTCGACTCATGGTCGTGCGCGCGCGGCCGGTGGCGCCGCCGACCGACATCGAGGCGGCCTCCCGCCTGCAGGCCGAGATCGCGGCGAGCGTCGCCGAACTCGAGCCGACGGCGTTCCACCCGGAGCTGACCGCGGTGCTCGACGGCGCCTACGCGCAGCACGCCAAGCGGGTCAGCACGCTGCGCGGCGAGGTCTTCGGCGGCAACCTGGCCGCGGGCGCGGTGCTGGTGCTGAGCATCGGCCTGTACTTCGCGAGCATCCGCGCGGTGGTGTTCGTGTTCGTGCCGCTGCTCGCAGCGGTCATCGGCGCGCTGGCCCTGGCGTGGGCGCTGTATGGCTTCGTCAACCTGGTGTCCGCGTTCATCTTCGCGATCCTGCTCGGCCTCGGCATCGACTACGGGATCCTGGTGCTGTCGCGATTCCGCGACGAGCGACGTCGGGGGCGCGACGCGATCGCGGCGCTCGCCGTGACGCTGTCGACCAGCGGGCGCGCCACCGCGGCGGGGGCCGCGAGTACGGCGGCGGCGTTCGCCTCGCTGACCGTCGCCGACTTCCAGGGCTTCGCGCAGCTCGGTGCGATCGCGGCGGGCGGCATCGTCATGGCCCTCGCCGCGGCGCTGGTCGTCCTGCCCGCGCTGGTGCTGACCTTCGAGCGCCGCTTCCCCTGGCGGTTCGCGCCGCTTCGCCCTGCCCGCGCCTCGAGCCCCGCGGCGCGCCGCGTGTGGCGGTGGATCGCGATCGCGGTCGTCGTCCTCGGCGGCGTCACGGCGGTGGCTTCGGCGCGCGTCGCCGGCGACGTCGAGTTCGAGTACGACTTCGACGCCCTCGGGCCACGGCGCGAGCCCGAGGCCCAGGGGCAGGTCGGGTACCGCGATGCGGTGGGGCGCATGCGGACGGTCGCGCCCGCGGTCGTGCTCGCGGACGACACCGAGACGGCGGAGGCCGTGTGGCGTCAGCTCGAGGCCATCGCGTCGCTGGCCGAGGACCCGCCGGCCGAGCTGGATCCCGCGACGTTGTCCGCACCGTGGCCGACGAGCGACCCGACGCCGGCCGCACCCGCGCGTGACCTCGACGACCC
The DNA here is from genome assembly GCA_044344875.1 of Nannocystaceae bacterium. GTDB lineage: Bacteria > Myxococcota_A > Polyangia > Nannocystales > Nannocystaceae > Xiheibacterium. The sequence continues at coordinate 69,817 of JBIJCC010000032.1, read as the reverse complement.
GGACGAGGTCGACGAACTCGACGAGTTCGACGACGACGACCTCGACGACCCGCGGTTCACGGCGCTCGAGCGCCGCGTTGCCGAGCGGCCCCGCGTCGCGCCGGCGCTCGCGGCCGATCTCCTCGCCGATGGCAGCGAGCGGCTGGCCGTCCGCATCGATCGGTTCGCCGACGCCACCAGCGTGTTTGCGTTCCTCCCCACCGAGCAGGCCGAGAAGCTGCTCGTCATCGCGGATCTCCGCGCGCGGCTCGAGGCCAAGCGGGGGCTCCTGAGCGCGGAGACCCGCCGCGAGATCGACCGCTGGCAGGTTCAGCTCGGTCGCCGCCGCGCGATCACCCTGGACGACCTGCCGGCGTGGGTGCGCGATCAGTTCACCGACGCCCAGGGTCGCGTCGGCACGTTCGCCGTACTGTGGACCCGCGGGTCCAAGGCCGACTACCGCAACGCGCGGCGGATCTACGACGCCTACGCGCGGCTCACCGTGGGGGCGACCCAGGTGCCGGTCGCAGCCGAGTTCTTCGTCCTGCCCGAGGTGTTCGACGCGATCGCGGCCGACGGTCCGCGCGTGCTCGCCCTCGCGGCCCTGGTCATGGTCATCACCTCGTTCGTCGCGTTCCGCCGCTCGGCGGCGTTCTTCGGCGGGATCCTCACGGTGCCCCTGGCGCTCCTGTGGCTCGTCGGCCTGATGAGCGCGTGTGGGTGGAAGCTCGACTTCTTCAACGTCATCGCGCTGCCGCTGGTCGTTGGGATGGGCCAGGACGACGCGCTCCACATCATCGCGAGGTTCCGCGAGGACGGCGATCTGCGGGCGACGATCCGCGACACCGGTGGGGCGGTGTTCATGACCTCGTGGACGACGATCTGCGGCTTCGCGGGGATGTTCTTCGCCAACCACCGCGGGCTGCAGTCCCTGGCGCGCACGGTCGGGATCGGGATGACGCTGGCGTGGGTCGCCTCGGTCGCGGTGCTGCCCGCCGTGATCGCGCTGGTCGCCGCGCGACGGGGAGGGCGATCGCGATGAGTCTTGGGGTGCTGTGGGTGACGCAGGATTTCCCGCCCGAGCGCGGCGGGGTCCAGACCTACAGCGCCGAGCTGGTCCGCGCGCTCGTCGGGCTCGGTCACCGCGTCGAGGTCGTCGCGCCCGCGGCCGACGGGGCGGCGGGACACGACCGGCGGTTCCCCTGCGCCGTGCACCGCGTCGGTGCGCCGCGCGACACGATGCCGGTGGCCGCGTCGGCACGGGTACTCGAGCGGATCCTCCACGAGCGCTTCGACGTGGTGTTCTGCGCCCAGTGGAACACGGCGGCCGCCGCCGCGCTGGCGCGCGCGCGGGGCTGGATCGGCGCGCTGGCGATCGCGGCGCACGGCCGTGAGCTGTTGTGGCAACCGCCGCTCGCGCGGGGCACGTACGACCGTGCCCGTCGCCGCGTGCTCCGCCGGGCGGACGCGGTGTTCGCCGTCAGCGGATTCACCGGAGGGCTCGTCGGCGAGCTCGGCGTCGAGCCACAGCGGACGTGGGTCGTCTCCAACGGCACCGACCCGGCCGCGTTCGACGATCCTGCGGCGGTGGCCCGCGGCGCGGCCCTGCGCGCCCGCCACGGTGGGCCCTTGGTGCTGAGCCTCGCGCGACTCGTGCCGCACAAGGGCATCGACGTGGTGCTGCAGGCGATCTCGACGCTGTCCGAGCCCGCGGGGCTGCGCTACGTGGTGGTCGGCGACGGGCCTGACCGTCCGCGGCTCGAGGCCCTCGCGAAGCGGCTCGGCGTCTCCGACCGCGTGATCTGGCGCGCACGGGTCGACGACGACGATCGGGCCGCGTGGCTGCACGCGTGCGACGTGTTCGCCCTGATGTCGCGGCGACGCGGCTGCGACGTCGAGGGCTTCGGCATCGCGCTGCTCGAGGCGGCGGCTTGTCGCCGCCCGGTGATCGCCGGCCGGTCCGGCGGTGTCGCCGATGCGGTGCAGGACGGTGTCACCGGCTGGCTGTGCCCGCCCGAGGACCCGGTCGCCGTCGCACGGCAGCTGGAGATGTTGCTGTCCGATCGCGAGATCGGCCGCGCCGCGGGCCAGGCCGGCCGCGAACGCCTCGAGCGCGCCTTCACGTGGCGGCACGCCGCCCAGTCGATCGCCGCGGTCCTCGAGCGCGTCGTGGAACAGGTCACCTCGGTGTGACCGGATCGCCAACTGCCGTCATCCGAGCGCCGCAATCGTCGGCCATACCAGGAGCATCCCACCATGCGTCAACGGATCGATCTCCACGTCCACTCGAAGTATGCGGGGCGCTTCAAGCTCTTCGTGCTCGACTCCCTCGAGGTCGAGGAGTGCTACACGGAGCCGCGCGCACTCTACGAGTCGTTGCTCGCCCGTGGCATGACCATGGTGACGATCACCGATCACGACACGATCGATGGTTGTCTCGAGATCGCGGATCTCCCCGGCGTGTTCCTGTCCGAAGAGGTGTCGGCGCGCTTCCCCGAGAACGGCTGCATCGTCCACGTCCTGACCTACGGTATCACCGAGGCCCAGCACCACGAGCTGCAGCGGCTGCGCACCAACATCTACGAACTCGTGCCGTACATCCGCGCGCAGGGCATCCTGCACAGCCTCGCGCACCCGCTGTCGCCGGTGAACCATCGGCTCACGCCGGCGCTGCTCGCCAAGTCGCTGGTGCTGTTCGACACCGTCGAGCTCATCAACGGCCAGAAGGACCCCAGCCACGAACGCCTGATGCGGCACCTCATCCGCGAGGTCGATGGCGATCTCATCATGCGCTGGGCCGTCACCGCGGGTCTCGAGATCCCGAGCGGCCGGACGTGGCGCATCACCGCGGGCTCCGACGATCACAGCGGCATCACCTGCGCCCGCGCGTACACCGAGTACCTCGGTGAGCCCACGTTCGCCGCGCTGGCGGCCGCGGTCCGCGGCGGCACCGTCGAGGTCCGTGGCTGGGACAAGACCTCCGCCAGCTACGCGCACACCGCCTACGCCGGCACGTTCAACTACTTCCGCCACAGCAACCGCGCCGGTTCGAAGCAGACCTACTCGCGCCTGCTCGAGGTCGCCCGCGGTGGCACGCTGCCGGCGCGCCTCGAGGACCTGCCGCCGGTGCTGCAGCGCCTGCTGCCGGCGTCGCTCGAGACGATGGCCGAGCGCAATCTGCCGATGTCGGGCCAGTGGCTCGCCGCCGAGGGCCACACGCCCGAGGTCCACGAGGAGCTCTACTCGCTCATCATCGGCTCGCTGATGCGGGCGTTCCGCGGCAGCTTCGAGGCGGTCCGCGAGGGCGCGAAACGGGTCGACTTCGAGCCGATCATCGACGAGCTGCCCACGATGATCCGGCTGTTGATGTTCAACATGCCGTACTACTTCGGCTTCCGCTTCTTCCACGCCGAGAGGCGCCGGGCGAAGGTGCTACACGCGAGCCTGGCCCTGCCCGGGACCAACGAGGCCGAGTCGCGGGTCGCGATCTTCTGCGACACGCTCGACAACGTCGACGGCGTGGCGCTGGGCCTGCGGCGCCTCACCCAGGAGCTGCGCGCCGCGGGGCGCACCGTGCACCTGTGCGGGGTTCGCTTCGACGAGGGCGTCGAGACGCTCGAGGAGGAGGTCGTGCGCTTCCCGAGCATCGGCAGCTTCCCGATCCCGGGCTACACGACGTACAAGCTCGGTTGGCCGAGCCTCGTCGAGATGCTCCGCTGGCTCGATCAACGCGAGATCGATCTGGTGGTCGTGACGACGCCGGGGCCCGTCGGCCTGGTCGCGCTGCTCGCCGCGTGGATCCTCGGCATCCCGGTCGCCGGGCAGTACCACACCCACGTCGCCGAGTTCGCCTATCGCCTCATGGGCGATCGCAGCTTCGCGCGGCTGGTGCGGGGCTACACGGGGTGGTTCTACGGCTGTCTGGGCGAGCTCGCGGTGCCGAGTCACGCGACCAAGGACGCCCTGGCGGAGTACGGCCTCGACGCGGCGCGTGTGCACGTGGTCCGCCGCGGCGTCGACACCCGTCGGTTCCATCCGCGGCGCGCCGACGAGAACTACTGGGCGCGTCGCGGGCTCGAGCACCGACAAGTCCTCGTCTACGTCGGCCGGATTTCGCAGGAGAAGAACCTCGACGCGGTGGTCACGGTCTTCACGGCGCTGCGCAAGGAGCACGGCCTCGACGTCGGGCTCGCAATCGTCGGCGACGGGCCGTACCGGTCGGTCGTCGAGCAGCGACTCGAGGGGCTCCCGGTGGTGTTCACCGGCTATCTGCACGGCGACGAACTCGGGGACGCGTTCGCGTCCTCGACGATGCTGGTGTTCCCGTCGACGACCGAGACCTTCGGCAACGTGGTGCTCGAGTCGCTCGCGAGCGGGACGCCGGCGGCGGTCGCCGACCTCGGCGGCCCGGCGGAGATCGTCGAGGACGAGCGGACCGGCCTCATCCTGCCGGCGGGTCACAACGCCCAGTGGGTCGCGCGCATCGCCGCGTTGCTCGCCGATCCGGAGCGGCTGGCGCAGATGCGGCGGGCCGCGCGGACCTACGCGGTGGAGCACACCTTCGCGCGTGCCCGCGAGGAGACCTGGCAGTTCTACCAGCGACAGATCGATCGCGCGCGGGTCCAGATGCGCGAGGCGGAGGTGTCGCTGCGATGACCTCCGGCGATCGCATCCCGCTGCGAGTCGTCCATCACGGGCGGCATGATCCCTGCGATCGTCACGGCGGGGTCGAGGCCTTCGCGCGGCGCTTGACGGACGTGTTCGAGCACGTCGAGTTCACGTGGTCGGGCGAGCGCGGGCTGCGGGCGCTCGCCCGCGATCGACCGCTCGTGATCTGCGACAACGACACCGTGCTCGACTGGCCCCGCGATCTCCCGCTGATGGCGTTCCAGCACGGTGTCGCCTGGCAGAAGGTCCGGGTCACGCGCACGCTCACCGACGCGGCGATGGCGTTGCGGCAGTGGTTCGCCGCCGGTCGGTCGCGCACGGTCTGGATCGCGTGCGCCCACTGGATCGCCGACGCCTTCGCGGCGGCGCGCAGGGATGCACCCCAGCACGTGGTGTATCACCACGTCGACACCGAGCGGTTCGACGGTCGCCTGAACAACGCCGGCTCGCGGCTGGTGCTCCACGACGCGCGCTCGCCCCACAAAGGCGCCGCACTGATCCCATTCCTGGCCACGGTGCTCCCGCAGTGGCGCTTCGAGGCCCTGGCGTGTCGACCCGAGGAGGTCGCCGCACGACTGCGCAAGGCGGCGGCGTTCGTGCACCTGTCGCGCTACGAGGGCAACAGCATCGTCTGCCTCGAGGCGATGGCGATGAACCTGCCGTGCATCTTCACCGACGTCGGGCTGGCGCGCGACGTGGCGCCCGGCCATGTGCGTCTCGACGTCGGGCTGGTCGACGCGAAGCGGGCGTTCCGCGACCCGGAGTACGCCGCGCTGGAGGTCGGCCGCTTGCTCGCGGCGATGCGGATGCACCCGCCCGCCCCGCGGGAGTTCGTGCGGACCAACGCGACCCCCGAGAACGCGAGGGCCGGATGGCGGCGGGTGCTGGCCGATTTCGCCGCCCGCACCGGTCGCGCGATCGACCTCGGCCGCGATCCCAGCGCAAACGTGAGTCCGCCGCTACGATCGATCGGCGCGCGGGGCTAAAGGGGACGTCATGCGGATCCTGGTCGTCGCCACCAACATCGATGTCCCCGGCACGCACGGGGGCTCCACGCACGTCACGGAGCTCGTCGCGGCCCTGGGGTCAGGCGCGCAGACGCTGTTGCTCGCGCGCCGCGGCTCGAGCGGGCCGGGGGTCGTGGATGTCGGGCTGTGGCCGCGCACGCCGCCGTTCGGGCTGCGCCACGCGATGACGACGATCTCGGCCGCGTCGGCGCTGCGCTGTGTCCGACGCTTCGCCCCCGACGTCATCTACGAGCGCGGATCGTCGTACGGTACCGGCGCGCTGCTCGGGTTGCTCACGGGCGCCCCGGTGGTGTGCATGGTCCTCGACGAGCACGTCAGCCCGATCTCGCTGGCCCGCGCGTCGCGGATCATCGCGACCGATCCGGGGCTCGTGCCCTCGCGCCATCGGCCCAAGACGATCCAGGTGTCGTGGGGCGCGAACGTCGAGCGGTTCCATCCTGGCGTCGACGCGACGCCGATCCGGGCGCGCTTCGGCCTGGGCGCGCGCCCGGTCGTGACGTACGCGGGGTCGTTCCGCAGCTGGCACGGCGTCGACGTGCTCCTCTCTTCACTGCGGCGGATGGCCCATGCCGACGTCGACGTGCTGCTCGTCGGCGACGGGCCCGAGCGCGCCGCCCTCGAGCGCGAGACGATCGGGACGCGGCAGCGAGTCCAGTTCACCGGCGCGCTGGACTACGCGCTGATGCCGGCGGTGATGGCCGCGAGCGACGTGTTCGTGGCGTCGTTCGTCCCTGATCGCCACCCGTTGTCGCGGCGTCGCGGGTTCGTGCTGGATCCGCTGAAGGTGTTCGAGGCCCTCGCCAGCGAGACCCCGACGATCACCGTGCGCACGGCGAACCTGGAGGCGATGTTCCGCCACGGCGAGCACCTGTGTCTGACGCCGAGCGGCGATCCGTGGGCGTTGGCGCAGGCGATCGATCGGCTCCTCGATGCGCCGGACCTCGCCCGGGCGATGGCGCGGCGCGGTGGGTCCGCGGTGCGGCAGACGTATACGTGGGCCGCCCACGCCGATCAGCTGCGCGGGATCTTCGAGGCGCTCGTCGGCGAGGCCCAGGCGGCATGACCGATCGTCGGCGCGCTGCCGACGATGCCGGCGCGCTGCTGCTCGGCCGCGCGCTGTCGATGATCGCCGAGGCGGCGGTGATGCTCGTCGTCGTCCGCCTGCTCGGCAAGGCGGAGGTCGGCGTGCTCGCCGGCATGCTCGTGGTGTCTCAGACCGTCGCGATCGTCGCGACGGCGGGGCTACCCGCGCTGCTGTTGATGGCGCTGCCGGGCGAGCCGATCGCGAGGCGCCGAGCAATCGCAGCGACGCATCTGCGGGTGTTGCATGCGATGGGGGCGGTCGTCGGCGTCGGCTTCGTCGCCTTCGCGGTCGCGGGGCAGCACGTCGGGGCTGCGCCCGAGGACGCCGCGGTGTGGCTGTGGCTTGCGCCGCTGCCGTTGTTCGACCTACCGATGCGGGCGCTGCCGAACCTCCTCGTGATCGAGGGCCGGGCGGCGACGGGTGCGAGGCTCGCGATCGGCAAGTCGATCGTCGCGAGCGCGGCGACGCTGGTGCCCGTCGCCCTGGGCGCGCCGCTGTGGGGCGTTGCCGCCTGCGGGACGCTCGGTGCTGCGGTGGTGTGGCTCGCGTTGCCGTGGTCGATCGCGCAGCTGTACCGCGACGTCGAGCACCAACCCCCGACGGTGAGCGGCTGGGCGACGCTGCGTCGCGCGCTGCCGTTGGGCCTCACCGACATCGCCGGGGCCATCGCCGCGAGGCTCGATCGCCACCTGGTGCTGGCGTGGTTCAGCGTCGAGGCCTTCGCGGAGTACCAGGTCGGCGCGTGGCAGATCCCCTTCATCGTCAATATCCCGTACGCCGTCGGCACGGCGACCGCCGCCCCGATGCGCGAGCTGTTCGCGGCCGGGCGTGGCCGGGCCGCCGTCGCGCTGTGGCGGGCGTCGATCCACGACGTGGCGCTCGTGGTGGTCCCGGTGTCGATGGTCTTCCTGGTCGCGGCGCCATCCGTGGTCGAGCTGCTGTTCACGGAGCGCTATCTGTCGGCGGTGCCGGTGTTCCGCTGCTACACCGCGCTGACGATGGCCCGCGTGGCGGCGTTCGGTGTCGTGCTCGTCGCCGCCGGGCGCCCGCGCGACGTCCTGTTCGCGGCGACATTCGGGCTCGCCGCGAGCGTGGCGATCGCGTTGCCGCTGACGGCGTGGCTCGGGCCGATCGGGGCCGCGATCGCGGCCGTCGTCGCGTTCGTGCCGGCGGCCGGCGTCTACTGCTGGCGCATCGCGCAGGCCGCCGGCGTGCCCTTGGCGTGCACGTTCCCGCTCGGCACGTTCGCGCGGCTGGTGGTGTGGGCAGCGATCCCCGGGGCGCTGGCGGGCTGGCTCGACGATGCCTTCGATCCGTCGCCGATCCGCGGCCTGCTCGTCACCACCGCCGTCGTCGGTATCGGTTTCGCCGCACTGGCGACACGTGCGGGGGACCTCGATCGCGATCACTGGCGGTACCTCGCACGGTGGCTGTCGCTCCGTCCGCTCCGCGACCGCATCGTCGATCGACGGTGACCTCGCGTGATCCGAGCGACACGCGATCGAAACCGCCTCGAGACGGCATCGTCGTCGCCGTGTTGGGATGTTCTCACGCGCGCGGCCACGAGCCGTGACGCGAGGCGCGTAACTTCGCTCGCGTGGTCGCACCCGTCGTCTCCGTCGTTCGATCCGCCGAGCTCGAGGAGCGGATCGCCCCGATCCACGCGTCCGCCGAGCTCGAGTCGCCCCCGGCGCTCCGTCGACGCCTCGCCGAGGCCTTCTGCACCAAGTCGGCGGCGCTGCTGCTGGGGCTCCGCTACGGCGCGCGGCTGCCCTCGGGCCCGTACGCCAAGCGCGAGTTCTTGGTGGTGCGTCTGCGCCCGTGGTGGAGTCGCGCGGGGATCAAGATCGTCGCGTACTTCGGGGTCCCGGCGCGGGCGCGTGCGGGGGCGGGTGCGGGAGCACGGAAGTGATCGCGGCGGGGATCGTGTTCACGGCGTTCGCCCTCGGGGATCCGACCCCGATCGACGCCGACGCCTATGCCGGCGCGCGCTTCCTCGGGAGCGAGGCGCAGCTGCGGCGCGCGCTCGCGGACCCCGGGATGACGCGGCGGATCCGACGGGTCGGCTTCTCGGCGCCGCACGTCGACCGGAACTGCCACACCCAGGCGATCTCGGTGTCGGACGCCAAGCTCCTCACGTCGTGCGTCGATCGCCGTCGAGGGGTCGGGTGGTTGCAGATCTACGATCGCGACGCGACGAGTCAGGGGGACGGGCGAACGCGTCGCGAGGCCCGGCGTCGTCGTGATGCCCAGGCCGTCGACCACGCCGAGGTCGGCAAAGGTGTTCGCTTGCACGATCGTCGCTGGCCCCACGCGGCGGTCGGCCAGGGCCTCGTCGGTGTCGGTGACCAGGCCGGCGAGATGCTGGTGCCGATCGGCCACGAGCCGATGGATCTCCGCGGACGTCACCGGGCCTCGCGGCTCGAGCTGCGCGACGGCGACGGCGAGGTGGTGTGTGCGATCGACAACCCCCGCGAGGGCGGGATCGCGGCGACCGCCTTGGTCGCCACGAAGGACGCGGTCTTCGCGATCGGGATCAGCTACACCGAGCTGCTGGTGTGGCGCATCGACGGCGTCGAGCCCGGATCGACGGAGTGCCGCGCGTCGCTCGTGTTCGCCCGACCCGGGGTCGACGCTGCCGGCGCAGGGTGGCGGCGCTACCAAGGCATCGCTGCACTGGTCGATCGGCGGGGTGACGTGTTCCTCTTTGGCGGCCGCAAGCACCGCCTCGACGTGTGGCGCCTGGCGGACTTCGGCGCGACCGACATGCGCGTCCTCGAGGTCGGCACGATGGACTGGAGGCCGGCCGCGATGCCGATCCGCGGCGTGTTCCACGAGGGCCTGGGCGTCGAGCCCACGCCGCGTGGCCTCCGGATCTGGGCGGCCCCGCGCGACTTCTGGCGGGGGAGCTGCCTGCCGGCGCGCGCCGACCGGCGATGCATGCCGACGATCTACTACGTCGACCAGCACGTCGATCCGCACGTCGACCCGCGCGTCGCGGGCCCCGCGATGACGCGTCGCTGAGCGTCGCTTCAGGCGGGCTCGATCTCGACGAGATCGGGCCGACCCCGCGGGATGCGGAACGCCTTGCGTGCCGGCAGCTCGAGGTGCACCCGCGCGACGTCGTCGGTGTGGTGCCACGTCGCGATCGCTTCACGGGCGTCGTAGCGCACGGTGAGGTAGCCGCGGTGGCGGACGTCGACCCAGCGGACGTGGGGGTGGGCCGCATGCAGGGTCGGCAGGTCGGGCGGCTCGGCCGGGGGCGGCGAGCTCACCGCGGGCGCGGTCAGCTCGACGGCGAGCACGGGTCCGGGCGTCGCCGCGAAGGGATCGCGGTGCAGCAGCGTGGCCCAGCTGCTGTGGATGTCGCCGGTGAGCACGACGACGTCCGGGATCGAGAGGTCGTGGAGGAAGCCGAGGATCCGATCGCGCGCCGCCGGGTAGCCGTCCCACATGTCCGTGTTGCGTGGGAGGCCATCGGCGTCGCGGACCTGGGTCATCAACACCTGCTGCCCGAGGGTGCGCCACGCGACGCCGTCGTCGACGCTGCGACGCAGGCCCTCGAGCAACCATCGCTCCTGGTCCGGGCCGAGCAGCGAGCGGCCGCGGCTGGTCAGTGTCTCCCAGTCGTCGCGGGGCAGCTGGCGATCGCGACCGACGATGCGGGTGTCGAGCATGAAGAGCTCGAGCAGGTCGCCGAAGCGGAAGCTGCGGTGGATCTCGATCGCCGCGGCATCGGTGACGTCGCGGACCGGCATCCATTCGCGCCAGGCCTGGATCGCTGCCTGCCGCCGGACCGCGAAGGCGCCCTCGTCGGGCTGGTGGTTCTCGGCGCCGGCGAGCCACGTGTTGTTGGCGATCTCGTGATCGTCCCACACCGCGATCATCGGGTGCCGGGCGTGCATCGCCATCAGCTGGGCGTCGCGCTTGTAGCAGGCGTGGCGGCGGCGATATTCCACGAGCGTCGTGCACTCGCGGTCGGCGGGGTCGGGCACGCGGCCCATCGCTGTGCCGTCCCCCGATCGGCCGTTGGCATACTCGTACAGGTAGTCGCCGAGGTGGACGACGACCGCGACGTCGTCGCGCGCCGCGATCGCTCCGTAGGCGTTGAAGTGGCCGCGGGGCAGGTTGGCGCACGAGACCACCGCGAGCACGACCTGCGCGGGCGATCCGGCTGGCAGCGTCCGCGTGCGTCCGATCGGCGAGCGGACGCCCTGCGCCGTGAACCCGTAGTAGTAGGATCGGCCCGGCGCGAGGCCGCGGGCGTCGACCTTGACGGTGTGGTCGCGCTCGATCGTCGCGACGGCGTGGCCCTGCGCGACGGGGTCAGAGAGATCGGGTCGCAGCGCGATGACCCAGTCGACGTCGATCTCGGCGGTGCCGTCGGCCTCGACGCGCGTCCAGAGCACCACGCCGTCCTGGGTCGGATCGCCGCTTGCGACGCCGTGGGCGAAGGGGGACCGGGTGGTCGCGCGCTCGACGGCGCGTGGGTCGACCGTGGCTTCGGGACGGCACGCCGACGTGGCGGCGGCGGTGCCCACGAGCTCGAGGAACCGACGACGGTGCATCTGGCCGCGCAGCATACGGGGCCCGCGTCGCGGCGACGGTGACAAGCACGGGCCCTTCGCGTCACGTGGTTCGGCCGCGGATGCCCGCGTCCCGACACATGGATGTGTCGAACCACCGGCACCATCGGCCGCGATGCCGTCGCGTTTCCCCGTCGTCGCCGTCGTCGCCGTCGTCTGCGTGGCTGCGTGCGGAGTCGACGGACCCAGACCGCACCCGCCCGCCGCTGGCCGAGGGGCCGACGCAACCGTGGCACGCGGCGCCGACGTTCCGGCGGACGCGGTCCACCACGAGCTGGTCCGCATCGAGCAGCCGTTCCACCCGAACGACGACTATGCGATCGTCATCGACGCGTGGGTCGCCTTGGGGGCACTGGTCGACGTGCGCATGGGCTGGGTCGATACGGGTGCTGGCGATGCGCGTAGCCGGTTCGGCAAGGGCGTACGACGCCACGTGGACGTCGAGCACGTGCAGCCCGATTCGCGGTCGTGGCGGATCACGCTGGTGTCCGGCGACGCGCGACGGACCCTCGCGATCGTCCTCGGGCCAGACGATCGGCCCGCGGTGTGGGCCCTCGTCGACAGCGACACCGAGTCCGGGGCCGCGCGCTGCCGCGTCACCGCGGGGCGGCTGGTTGCGCGACGGCTGCTCGGCTTGCCGGTGGGGCTCGAGCGCCTGGAGGTCGAGTGCGCCGACGGGACGCGCGGCACGGTCCGCGCGGGCGACGACCCGATGCCGGCCGGCGGATGAGGCGTGCGCGCGAACGTCACCGGAGCGACGCCGACGCTTCGCTCGGGCGTCATCGTCGCGGCAAACGGCCGGGCCATCGTCGTCGCCATGGATCACGCCACGCACGTCCACGCCCCCACGTCCGTCCGGTCCCTCGGTGAGCTGCTCGCCCTCAGCATGGCGACGCCGGTGCCGCTGCGCGCGGTGTGGCGCGACGACGGCACGGCGCGGGAGATCTGGCTGCTCGCCGGCGAGGTCGTGCACGCGCGCCACGGCGCCCTGCACGGCGCGCCCGCGGTGTGGGCGATCCTCGACGAGCCGTCGCGGGCGTTCGCCGTCGAGCACGGCCGCGAAGCCCCGCTGCGGTCGGTTCACACGTCGTGGCGCCAGCTGTGCCACGAGGCCCGCTGCCGCCTGCTCGATCGGGATCCGCCGCGGGTCGACGACACGTGGCTCGACATCGCGGTCGACGACCTCTCCGAGCGCTGAGGCCTGCCCCGCCGAGTGGGGTTGCGCTGGCGTTCCGAGCGCTGAAGGTTGTCGCGCTGCAACCCGGGACGCGGCCGTCCGTCTCCCCAGGGATGCGCGGTGATCGGCGTCCTGGTGTGGGCGGGTGGGCAACACGGCTGGGGGGTTGCCTCCTGCTGGGCTGCGCGTCGCGGGCCCCGACGCCGGAGCGCGTGCCCTCGCCGCCGGAAGCGGTGGCGGACGCGGTCGTCCCGTCGCCGCCGGTCGGCGCCGCGGCGAGCACCCATCGGCTGTCGTTCGTGGTGGCGCTCGAGAGCTCCTGTTCGCAGTCGTGGGATCACACGACCCACACGGGCGACCTCGTGGTGACCATCGACGGGCGGGGGCAGGCCGTCGTCGATCTCTTGGTGCGGAGCCGCAGCGTCGGCCCGGGCGACGGGGGGCGGTTCCACGTCACGGAGGGGCGCGCGGCGTGCCAGTGGTCCGGCGCCGCGTCGGACGATGCCGGGGCGGTGGTGCTCACGGTGTCGGCCCGCACGGAGGATCCGCGCGAGTCCTACCTCTGCGCGATCGCGGGGGATACGTCGCGCTCGGAGCACGACGCGTTCCAGCTTCGCTGTCTGCCGGTTCCGCGGGGCGAGTCGCCCGATCGAACCCTGGCGTGCACACCGGTCACGCCGGCGCCGTGGCTGATGGAGCTGTTGCGCACGCGCGGTGGCATCCCGCTGGGTGGTTCGGACCTCGCGTTGGAGGTGACGCGCGGCGACCTGATCGAGGGCGAGCCGATCCTGCGCGGCGCGCCGCGACTGTGACGCCCGCGGCCTTCGTCGCGCGTGAACACAGCGCGTTCATCCGCAGACTCAGTGGCGCACGAGCCCGAGCACGATCTCGAGGACGAACAGCGCCACCACCGAGACCTCGAGCAGCACGAGCCGGTGGTCGCGCGCGGTGTCGAGGACGAGCTCGAGGGCCTCTTGCACGATCCGCAGCTTGGACTCGAGCGCGGCGAAGCGATCTTCGAGGTCGAACTGGTCCTGGAGGTCCTCGTAGATCGCGTCCATGGCCGGGTCGTCCCAGGTCGCGTCGGGCTTGTCCAGGAGGTGGAGCACCGAGAGAACCTCGCTGCGGACCTCGATCGACTCGCCGATGAAGCGGTGCAGTGCGCGGGTGCGGAACGGGACGCGACCGGTCTCGCGCAGGCGGACGACGAGGATGTTCGTGCGCGCGCCGAGCTCCTCGACGAGGTGCTCGTAGTACTCCATTGCGGCGCTCTGCGCGACGGTCAGCGCGATCACGGAGGCGCGCTTTGCCGTCATCTGGACGATCGTCAGCGTGCCGTCGGTGACGCCGGTGACCCCGCTCGGATCCTCGAGCACGGTGTGCTCCTCGCCGGCGACCTTGACCCGGAGCTCGGGGAAGAACGAGCGCAGTCGGGCGAGCTCGGTGTCACGCCGCGCCGGGTCCGACTGGTGGAACACCACAGCGCCGAACGGGTAGAGGAACATCGTGCCGCCGCCGAACAGCTCGATGCTGGCCTCCTGGGCGGACAGCCGTGCGGTGGGGTAGTGCTCCGCGAGCGACTTGAGCGAGAAGTTCTGCTCGAAGGCGGTGGCGTGGAAGGTGTGGTGGAGCTGCGTCATCGCGGGCGCGCCACCCTTCGATCCTAGCACGCGATCACGGTGCTGGTGCCGGGGACTCGGCCGGCGGAGTCGCCGGCTCTGCGTCCGACTGCAGCGCCACCGTGCCGCGGACGACCGCCCACGCGGCCGCGAAGCGCTCGGCACCGCCCTCGGGCGACGTGACGTCGTCGACCAACCACCAGCTCGCCTGCAGGCGATCGGCGGTCACGTCGAGCACGACGTAGCCATGATCGACGAGGTTGCCCCACTTGAGGTGCGGGTGAGTGGTCATGAACTGATCCGCGGTGTCGGCCGGGAACCCCGGCGACGTCACCGACGGCGCGACGAACTCGACCGCCACCGCGCCCGCGCCGGTGCTCGGATCGTAGTCGGCGCCGAAGGGATCGTCGGCGAGCTCGAAGGCCCACGACGAGTGGATGTCGCCCGTGAGCACGACCACGTCGGTCGGCGTGTGCTCGCGCAGCAGATCGAACACTCGCTTGCGCGCGGCCGGGTACCCGTCCCACTGATCGAGGTTGACCGGATTCTCGCCCAGCCGCAGCTGCGCGACCATCACCTGCTGCCCGATCACCGTCCACGCCGCGTCGTGATCGAGCTGCTCGGCGAGCCACGCCTCTTGCGCTGGGCCGAGCAGCTGCCGGGCGGGATCCTCGAGCGCCTCGGTGTCGAACGCCGAGGCCACCTGTTGGTCGCGGCCTGCGTTCCGCGTGTCGAGCATGATCAGCGCCATGAGATCGCCGAACGCGAAGCTGCGGTACACGATTCCTTCGGCGCCCTCGCGGATGGGCAGCCATTCCAGATAGGCCTGGCGCGCCGCGGCCTTGCGATCGGCGAAGGCACCCTCGGCGTCCTCGGTGTGGTTCCCGGCCCCGTCGGCCCACGCGTCGTCGGCCACCTCGTGGTCGTCCCAGATCGCCACCATCGGGTGCTGACGGTGACACTCCTGGAGGTCGGCATCGCTGCGGTACTGCGCGTAGCGGGCGCGGTAGTCGGCCAGCGTGAGGATCTCGTGCTCCGGCTCGTACGCCCGGATGTCGCCGTAGTCGCCGCTGCCGTACTCGTAGATGTAGTCGCCGAGGTGCACCACGAGATCGAGGTCCGTCCGCTCGGCGACGCGGCGATAGGCGTGGAAGTAGCCGTGCGCCAGGCTCGAGCACGACATCACGGCGAAGCGGAGGCGGTCGAGCGTGCCCGCGGCCGCGGTGCGCGTTCGACCCGTGGGCGAGGTCCGGCCCAGGGCGAAGAAGCGATAGTAGTAGGTCGTGCCCGGGTCGAGGCCGATGGCGTCGAGCTTGATCGTGAAGTCGCGCTCGGGGCCGGTGACGAGGTAGTCGGCCGCGACGCGCTGCGTGAACTCGGGGTCGATCGCGACCTCGTAGAACGCCTCGATCTCGGCGGTCTGCCCGGCGCTGACGCGCGTCCACAGGATCACGGCGTCGCTCAGGGGATCCCCGCTCGCGACGCCGTGACTGAACGTGTCCTCGGGCCCGAGCTCACCGTCGTACTCGTACTGCGGAAGATCGTCGCCACCCGTCGAGGTGCTGCTGCCGTCGCCCTCGGTGCCGTCGCCCTCGGTGCCGTCGCCTCCGGCGTCGTCGTCCTTGCCGCAGCCGATCGCCGCGGAGACACCGAGCAGACTGGCCCTGCGGAGCAATTCACGGCGTGAGATGGTCACGACCGCCGAGTACCAGAGCGCCCCGTCTCGCCGCGTGACGCGTCGGTGTCCTTCGCGTCACGCGATCGCGATCGCCCGCAACACGAACCCCGTATGTCTCGTTCGCGTCACGTCCGTGCATCACGAATGTCGAGCGCGTCGCGTCTACCCGTGATGCGTGCGGCGTCGCACTCGATCGATCTTCGGTTCGGCGTCGCCGTTCGCGACGAGGCGTGCCATGTGTTCGCCGCGTGGGCACACGACACCTGTGGTTCGTCGCGTTCGCCGTGGCGGCGCCGCGCGACGTCGAGGCGGCGCCTCGACCGTACGCCGGTCCGGACGCGACGCGGTGGGACGGCCCCGCGGAGCCGTCGACGGTCGAGCCGACGGCCATCGACCCGTCGAGCGCTGCGCCGTCGACTTCGCCCGATCCTGTGACCCCTGCGGCGGTCGAGACCAGCCCCGGGCACCCGCGGCGGGCGCCCGCGAAGACCCCGAAGTTCCTGCGCCCGCTGACGCTCGCCGGCGAGTCCCTGCGCCTGGGTGGATATCTGCAGCCGGGGTTCGTCCACGTCTCGAACACCGAGTTCTACGCGGATGACCAGGACGGCTTCGACTTCGCCAACGCCCGCGTCACCGGTCGCGGACGACACGCCATCCACGGCGCGCTGCAGATCGGCTTCGACTTCAACTTCGACGTCAACGCCGGCAACTTCTCGGTGCGGGACGCGGCCGGGTCGCTCATCTGGCGCGACGGGCTGCTGCGCTTCGACATCGGCCAGCTCAAGCAGCCGTCGTCGTTGTCGCTGCTGCAGTACCAGTGGGGGCTGCAGTTCCCGTTCTCGCCGGACACGCGCCGCATCGCGTTCGGTCGCGATCAGGGCGCGAGCATCAGCAGTCGCGGCCGCATCGCGGACAAGGTCCACCTCTCGGCCGCGTTCATGATCGCCAACGGCGAGGGCGGGTTCCGTCAGCGCCGCAACCTCGACGAGAAGTTCCTCTACACCGGTCGCGTCGAGCTCGGTGGCCTCGCGCCCGTGGATCTCGACGATCCCGATCTCGAGCACTCGGATTTCGGCTTCGTGTTCGGTGCGTACGCCGGTCACGCGAAGGCGCTGGGGAACGGCCTCGGGCTGGACGACGTCGGCGCCTCCGAGACCCGCGCCGGCGGCGATCTGCGGCTCAAGTACCGCGGGCTGTCGGCGCGCGTCGAGTACCTCCGGGGCTTCCGCGGCGCCAACGGCCCCGAGTCCCCCGCGCTCGAGCGCTACGCGACTGCGGCCCAGGTGGGCTACCTGCTCCCGATCCCGATCGCGTTGCCGCGCTTCGAGCTCGTGTTCCGGTTCCAGCAGTCCGACGTCAACACCGACCGCGACGGCACCGAGGGCGCCGAGTACGTCGTCGACAACACCGCGCGGCGGATCTACGAGCCCGGCCTGGTGACCTACCTCTACGGTCACCACGCCAAGCTGATGCTGAGCTACCAGCTGACCGATCTCGCCGAGGGTCCGCGCGTCGACACCAACGGCGCGCCGCTCATCGGCGACGCGTTCCTGGCGTTCTTCCAGGTCGCGTGGATCTGAGATTCCCGGCTCTGACCCGAGCCGACTTGCAGTGGAGCACCCCATGAAGCACGACCTACGCCTCCTCCTCGCCTCGATCGTCACGCTTGCCGGCTGTCGCGCCGCGGAGTCCGGGGCGGGGCTCGCGTCGCAGACCGACGCCGAGTCCTCCGCTGGCGATCCCACCCAGGGCGGAAGCGATACGACCGACACCGCGACCGACACCGCGGCCGACACGACCGCCG
This sequence comes from Nannocystaceae bacterium, assembly GCA_044344875.1. Lineage (GTDB taxonomy): Bacteria > Myxococcota_A > Polyangia > Nannocystales > Nannocystaceae > Xiheibacterium. The sequence goes on along the minus strand of JBIJCC010000032.1, from coordinate 52,194 downwards.
ACACCACCGGAGGAGGGTCCGATGCCGAGCCGATGCTGCTGAACTGCCCGACGCCCGGCGAGCTGCCGTTCACGACGATGAGCACGGCGTTCGAGACCCAGGCCGCGATGGACGTCGTCGCCGACAACCCGCGCTACAAGGACGAGGCCAGCGACGTGCTCGGCGTCCCCGGTGCCCAGTGGGCCACGACCACGCAGTCGACCGATGGCGCGCTGTCGACGGGCGCGTTCCGCCTCGCCGGCACCAAGGCGCGTGCGCCCATGGACATGGGCCTGAACCCGCTGCCGCTGGCCGGCGAGTGGATGAGCCTGTGGAACTGGGACGGCGCCGCCTGGACGGCGCTGACGCGGGTCCAGACCGACGACGCCGGCAAGTACGAGCTCGACGGGGTCGACGAGACCTTCTCGAGCGCGCAGCCGATCTACTCGGTGCTCGAGGGCGACGGATCGTGCGCGCCGCACTACTTCTTCCTGCTCCCCGAGGGCACCAAGATCGTCGTCACCGACATCGATGGCACGATGACGCTGTCGGACGAGGAGCTGTTCGCCCAGATCGGCGACGGCAGCTACGATCCCGTGGAGAACGCGTCAGCCTCGGCGTTGATGAACCTGTGGGTCGACAAGGGGTACGTCGTCGTGTACCTCACCGCGCGACCCCATGTGTTCCGCGCCGAGACCCGCGCGTGGCTCGACAGCCACGGGTTCCCGGTCGGACCGGTGATCAGCGCCAACGCGCTGGTGTTCGACGAGTCGGCACGCAACTACAAGCGCACCTGGGTGAACTGGATGGCCGATGACTTCGGCTGGTCGATCACGGCGGCCTATGGCAACGCGACCTCGGACATCGACGCGTACGAGGACGCCGGCGTGCCGAAGGACATCACGTTCATCATCGGCGAGAACGCGGGACAGGGCGGGACCACGGCGATCCCGGACAACGACTTCAGCCAGCACATCACCGACTTCGTGATGCAGCAGCCCGACGCGGAGTAGCGCGGCGAACCGACCGCGCGCGAGCGCCTCACTCGGGCTCGTCGTTCACGCCGGGCAGGGCCGGCGCGTCGCCGGGCTCGGGCTTTGCCGGCGGCGGAGCATCGCTCGGCGGAGCGTCGGCCGGCGGCGCATCGCTCGGCGGAGCGTCGGCCGGCGGCGCATCGCTCGGCGGAGCGTCGGCCGGCGGCGCATCGCTCGGCGGCCCGGGGTCGGCTCCGCCCCCCTCGTCGCCGCCCGTCGTGGTCTCGTCGACCACCGGCGTCGCGGGGGCGCACGGGCGACACATCTTCGGATCGCGGACCGCGAGCGCGCCGCCCTTCACGATCATCGTGATGCCCTTGGCGTCGAGCCGCCAGAGATCGCTGGTCGCTCCCCCGGCGCGCGTGCCCTCGAGCACGACGCCGCCATCCGCCAGCGGCAGGAAGTGGGCGCCGTCGCCGTCGCCCTCGCCGGCGAGGTTCTGCGCGATGATCTCGCCCGAGGGCGCGACCACGGCGGCGTACCATCGCGGCCCACAGGCGGCGCCGTCGGTGCCGACGACCGCCTTGCTGCCGTTGCCCCCGGCGCTGCCGTCAGACAGGTCACAGATCGAGGCCTGTGCGCCGTGGAGGTTGAGCAGGTCGAGGGCGGTGCCGATGCGGCCGATGAGCGCCTCGTCGGTCGTGCCCGCGACGCACGTGCCGATCGCGACGCCGGGCTCGACGCCGCCGCGCGTGATCGGGGCGGCGACGAACCCGAGCCGGGCGGCGAGCTGCTTGGTGGTCTCGCCCGCCTTGGTCCTGGGCTGGTGGCGCACGACCTGGTCGCCCTCGTACACCAGGGCGCGCGCGTGCTCGGGCTCGGCGTCGCGCACGAACATGACCCCGAGGCCGTCGGCGCGCAGCGTGACCGCGGCCGGAACCTCGCCCTTGTCACCGAGTGGAAACAGCACGCGCGTCTCGCGATCCAGCAGGAGATAGCTTCCGCGATCGGTGGTGCAGTCGGTGCCGAAGCGGCGCTCGACGACCAAGAAACGATCATCGGCGTCGCCGTGGATCGCGGTGGCGCGCATCAGTCGACGGCGCGCGCCGCCGTCGACCCCGAGCTCCTCCGCGAACGCGATGCGGATCGTGTTGCCGGTGCCCTCGGACTTCCAGGCTTCGGTCTCGAACGAGATCACCACGCGCGAGGGATCGAGCTGCAGTGGAGGACGGGTGGGGCCGGTGCTGCCGAAGGCCTCGAGCTCCGCGAACCACAGCTCGGGTTGCTTCTTGCCCGCGTGCACCTCGAGCACCTCGACCGCGAGCGTGTGCGTGGTGACCGGCGCCGCGAGATTGATGTAGTGGTGCGCCGATCCGTCCTCGATCGCGACGTCGAACCACCCCGCGTCGGTGTGCAGACGGACGCGCTTGGGCCTGGGGTGCGCGCGGTAGTCGTTCCACTTGGGCCCCGCGGCCGCGAACAGCCGCACGGCGTGCAGCGTCACCGGCTCGGTGAACGACAGGCCGGCGACGCAGTGCGCGTTGCCCTGCGTTGCGGCGGGCGTGGTACCCGTCGCACACCGCCACGCCGTGCCGAGATCGTCGTCGCGCATCGCCGCCGGATCACCGGTGCCGGGCAGGCCCCAGGTCGCGGCGAGCGGCGTGCCCTCGAGGGCGTAGAGGTTCGACAGCGCCGCGAGATCGAAGCCGAGCTGACCTCCGCTCTTCGCCTTGCCGGGCGCGGCCGCGGTGGCCTGCGCCAGCGGCATCGCGGTGGCCGTGCCCGTGGCGACGGCCGCATCGGTGGCCTTCGCGTCGACCCGCCCGGTCTCGACGCGCGGCGCCGCGGTGGTCGGCGGCGCGTCGTCCTTGCACGCAACGGCGAGCAGGCCCAGGGCGAACAGCGAGGTGCACGGGGGGACGCGTCGGACCGGCGGCATGGTGGCGAGGATACCGACGCGCGGTGCGGGTGGGGCCTTCCGTCATGGTTCGGCCACGGGGCCTCCGCCATCCTGCGCTATCCTCCGCGGGAGTGACGTCGCCCACCGACGGGCCCGATGGCCTGCGCCGCGAGCTCGGCCTGTTGGACACCATCGCGGTCGTCGTCGGGGCATGCGTCGGCGTCGGCATCTTCTTCACGCCCGGCCGCGTCGCCGCGCTCGCCGGCGACGCGGACACGGCGATGCTCGCGTGGATCGTGGGCGGCCTCGTCGCGATCGCGGGCGCCTTCTCGTTCGCGGAGATCGGGGCCATGTACCCGCGCACGGGAGGTCAGTACGCCGCGCTCAGCGAGGCCTACGGCCCGGGGGTCGCGTTCGTGTACGTCGTCTGCAACGCCACCGCGATCCAGGCCGGGGCGATCGCCGTGATCGCGTTGGTGTGCGGACAACACATCGCGATCGCGGCGGTGGGACACGGCCTTCCGCCCACGTCTGCCGCGCTCGCGGCCACGCTGCTGGTCGTCGCGCTCGGCGCGACCAATGCGGTCGGCGTGCGCTGGGGCGCGCGGATCCAGAACCTCACCGTCGTCGGCAAGCTCGCTGCGCTCCTCGGCGTCGCGGCCTTCGCCGTCATCGCGCCGGCGGCCCCGAGCCCCGAGTCGGCGGCGCCGCTGGTCGGTGCGCCGGGCCTGCTCGCGGCCCTCGTGCCGACCCTGTTCAGCTTCGGCGGCTGGCAGCAGGCGACGTGGGTCGGCGGCGAGGTCCGCGAGCCGCAGCGGACGTTGCCGCGGGCGATCCTCATCGGCGTCGCGGTGATCGTCGCGGTGTACCTCGTCGTCAACTGGAGCTACCTGCGGCTGCTTGGCTTCGCCGGCGCAGCGGGCAGCGGATCGATCGCGGCCGACGCCGCGGCGGTGGCCCTCGGCGACGGCGGCGCCGGGCGATCGCGGTGGCGATCGCCCTGTCGGCGTTCGGCGTACTCAACGCCCAGCTCCTGTCGGGCCCGCGCCTCGTGCTCGCGCTGGCCCACGACGGCAAGTTCTTCCGGCCGTTCGCGCGGGTGCACGCGGGCACCGGTACACCCATCGCCGCGATTGCGTTGCTCTGCACCGTCGCCTTCGCGCTGCTGTGGTTCGCCGGTGATCGCGGGATCGATCGCCTGCTCACCGGCGTGGTCGCGATCGACGGGGTGTTCTTCGCGCTCACGGGGCTCGCGTCGGTGGTGTTGTTCCGCCGTCGCCCGCGATCTGCCCGGCCGCTGCGCATGCCGCTGTGGCCGGCGCTGCCGGTCGCGTTCGCGCTCGCCGAGCTCGCGGTCGTGGTCGGCGCATGGATGGACCCCGACGTCCGCAGCACGCTCTGGGTCGCGGCCGCGTGGATCCTCGGCACGTCGGGCCTGTACCTCTGGCGGTTCCGCGGCGGCCGATAGGCCCGAGAAAACCTCGGGATTCCCAGCGCTTGTCGCGGGCGAGAAGAATCTTCGGACGCCACCACGGAAACCCACCCGAGCCGGCGATGTATGCCGCACACCGCCCGGGTTGGGGCGAGGAGAGGCTTGGATTTCATGATGATGCATCGTTGGTGGATGGGTGTTCTCTCGTTGGCGTCGTTTGCCGTGCTGGTGCCCGAGGCCCACGCGCTCGAGTCGATGTGCGCGTCGGCGCAGGGCGACTGCTCGCTGTCGAACGTGCCGGATGACTCGATCTCGTGCGAGTGCGCGGACGGGAGCGGGGTCGGCGGTGGCGGCGGCAACGAGTGGGCCGGCTTCAATCAGGCGCAGCTCGACGCCGAGTGCGAGGCGCAGCTCGCCGCGCTGTGCGGTCCTCCCGGGCCGGTCGAAGGCGTGCCGTGCGAGGACAAGACCGGCAGCTGCGTCGTCGACAACGAGCCGGACTCGGTCTCGTGCGAGTGCGCGGACGGGAATGGTGCCGGGGGCGTCGGCGGCAACGACTGGGACGGGCTCACCGACGACGAGCTGCAGACGGTGTGCTTCGAACAGCTCGATCTCTACTGTGGCGGCGGACCGCCGCCGCCGGTATGGCAGTGCGAGACCAAGGTCGGCGGCTGCACGATCGACATCGGCGAGGAGGTCAGCGTGTTCTGTGGCTGCGCCGAGGGTGGCGGTGGCGGAGGGCCAGGCGAGGCCGAGTGGGCCGGCCTCGGCGAGGACGAGCTCCTCGACGTCTGCTACGACCAGATCACGGTGTTCTGCGGCGGGGTTGCCGAGGGCAGCACCTCGAACTCGGGCACCGAGGAGGGCACGAGCGAGGGCACCGCGTCGACGAGCGAGGGCAGCACCGGCGACACCGCCACCGAGGGCGGCACCAGCCAGGGCGAGACGGAGGACACCGGCGGCACGGGCGAGGAGTCGAGCTCCGGCGCGCCGTCGACCGAGAGCGACAGCGCGACCGTCAGCGCGACGGACAGCGACAGCGCGACGGACAGCGCGAGCGCGAGCGCGAGCGCGACCGACACCGCGGGCACCGAGGACACCGGCGACACCGCCGGCGAGACGACCGACGACGGCTCGGGTTGTTCGTGCAACGCCGCCGACGATCGCCCCGGGGCGACGTGGGCGCTGGGCCTGCTCGGCCTGCTCGGGGTGCGGTTGCGCCGGCGCCGAGTCGGGGCCGCCTGACGCGAAGGGCCACCGCGTGACGAGGGGCGGTCGCCGGGGTAGGCTCCGGCGCCGCCCATGCACTTTCTCGCCCGGATCTTCGAGAACCTCGAGCAGCAACCCGACAAGTGCGCCGTGATCGAGGTGCACGGGACCGAGCTGCGCGAGCACGACGGCCGCGCGTTGCTCGGCCTCGTGTCGAAGGCCCGGGCGTTCGTCGCGTCCACGGGCGTGCAGCCCGGCGATCGCGTCGCCGTGCTCGCGCCGAACTCCGCCAAGTGGGTGTGCGCCGACCTGGCCGCGCTGGCGTGCGGCGCGATCGTCGTGCCGCTGTACGACAAACAGGAGCCCAAGGAGCTCGCCGTCATGCTCCGCAGCGCGAAGCCGGCGCTCCTGCTCGCGGGGACCCGCGAGCTCGCCGACACGATCGCGGCGGCGTGGCCCGAGCACGGCCGCATCGCGGTGTTCGACGAGGTCTTCGACGCCGAGCCGAGCAAGGCCGGCCTGCACGCGATCGCCCCCGAGGATCCGGTCGCGATCATCTACACCTCGGGCACCAGCGGCGTGCCCAAGGGCGTGGTGCTCTCCCGCGCCAACGTCGACTTCATGATCCCGAGGACGATGGAACGCCTGGCGAAGGTCGCGGTCGATCGCAAGGTCCCCGATCGGGTGTTCCACTTCCTGCCGTTCTGCTTCGCCGCGTCGCGCATGATGCTCTGGACGCAGCTGTCGCGGCCCAACCCGATCATGATCTCGACCGACCTCACCAAGCTGGTGGTCGAGATGGCGACCGCGAAGCCCAACTATTTCCTCAACGTACCGGCGGTGCTCGAGCGGATCCGCAACGGCGTCGGGGCGAAGATCCGCGAGCGCGGCGGCATCGCGCTGGGCCTGTACGAGCGCGGCATCGCGGCCTACCAAGCCATCGCCGCCGGTCGGGGCGGCTTCTTCGACAAGGTCGCGCTGGGCCTCGCCGAGCGGGTGGTGTTCGGCAAGATCAAGGCGACGATCGGCGAGAACCTCGATTTCCTCATCTCCGGCTCGGCACCGCTCGCCGAGGAGACCCAGCGGTGGTTCCAGATGCTCGGCATCCCGGTCTACCAGGCGTACGGTCTGACCGAGACCACCGGCATCGTGTCGCTCGACGAGCCCGATCAGGTCGTCGCGGGGCGCGTGGGCGTGGCGCTCGGCGGCGTCGAGATCCGCACCTCCGACGAGGGCGAGCTCTTGGTGCGCGGGCCCAACATCTTCAAGGGCTACTGGGAGATGCCCGAGGAGACGGCCTCGGTCATCCGCGACGGGTGGTTCCACACCGGCGATCAGGTCGACATCGAGCGCGGCAACATCAAGATCATCGGCCGCATCAAGAACCTCATCATCCCCGAGTCGGGCCACAACATCGCGCCCGAGCCCCTCGAAGAGAAGTTCCTCGGGGCGTGTCCGGAGGCGACGCAGTGCATGATGGTCGGCCACGCTCGCCCGTTCGTGGCGGTGCTCGTGCCGGGCCGACCGCCCGAGGCCGCGGTCGAGCGGGCCATCGAGCAGGTCAACGCGGACCTGCCGGCGTACCGCAAGATCCGCCGGGCGATCTTCGTCGACGAGTCGTTCACGCCCGACAACGGCCTGCTGACCGCCAACCAGAAGCTGCGCCGCGCGGTGATCGAGCGCCACTTCGCCGCGCAGATCGACGCGGCGTACGAGGCGGCGAAGGCGGATCGCCAGAAGGGCTCCGCGTCGGCGACGGCGTGAGAGTCCGCCTGGCGACGGCGGCGCGTCGTCGGGTTGACGGCGAGGAGTTCACACCGATCTTGCCTGGGCGGATACGGACGGTGACATGCGCGGACCAAAGTCTGCGCGCGCATGGACCCACCGACGCGTCCCGAACCCCCACGCGAGCGCGCGACCGAATCGATCCCGTGGCGCGACGAGGCCGGCCTCGCGCCGCGCCTGCGCGAGGACCTGCGCTGCGCGGCGGAGGCGATCGCGGTCGGCGTCGACTTCGGCGCCGTCGCAGCCCGCCTCCGGGCCGCCATCGCGCCGCGCGTCACCAGCCGCGCGGGCGCCCCATCGACGAGCCATCACGACAGCGGTTGATCCCAGTTGCTCGCCTCCGGGGCGCCGGGCGGCGCGAGGTGGATCGGCGTGCGCGCCCCGAGACTCCCGCCCTTGATCGTCGTGCTGCCGGTGATGCAGTCGACCGAGTAGTCGCGCGTGCCCAGGGCATCGTTGACGCTGGTGGTGCGGAAGACGTGGACGTCGAGCGACAGCGTGGACGGACCTCGCGAGAGGCGCGACGCGCTGATGTAGCCCCACGCGGTGACGACCTTCTTGTTCTCCCACACGCCCGTGCCGCCCTCGAGCTTCCACTCGCGGTACACGACGATCACCTCCATGCGGCCCTGTCGCCACTCGTCGATCAACATCTTGCCGGCCTCGTCACCACCGTCCTCGATCGCGAACGAGACCAGGCCGCGGCCCATCCCGGCCTGGATGCCGCTGTCGTCCATGTCGACCGCGCCGAGGTAGGCGTGGGTGAAGTACCCGCCCTGGTGGTCCTTCAGCACCAGGCACTCCCCGTCCGGGATCCACGCCCGGGTCTGGTCGTTGTCGTTCGACGGCATCGCCGTGAACACATGGATGGATCGCTTCTTCTCGTCACCGGACATGGTTGTGGGCCTCGTGGGGGCTGTTGCCCCGGCGAGGCGACCGGTTCACGCGCGGGGTCGATCGACGGCCTACGGGACGGGCGCGAGCACGATCGCGACTGCCGCGTGCTGATCCCCCTCGGCCGCGGCGATGGACACGTCGCCGCGCCAGCCGTCCTCGAAGGCGCGCCAGGTGACGCGATCGGCGAGCTCGTCGTCACCGTTGTCGTCCTGGTCCCAGAGCCGTACGCGGAGCCCGAGCGTCGCGCCGGCGACGGGATCCACCGGCACGATCGCGGCGGCCAGGTCGCCGCCCTGGGGCCAGCGCTGGCCGCTGCCGATCGCGACGGCGTGATCGCGATCCGCGGACCACAGCACGTGCTCGTCGTCGTTGCCGTCGATGGCGACGATCTCGCCGTAGAGCTCGAGCTCATCGCCGTCGTCGCCACCATCCTGCTCGACCACCAGCGCGTCGAGCCCGACGCGGACGTCCTGGCGCACGCGCTCGCAGCGGGGCACCTCGTACTCGGTGCTGAGGGCGAAGCCCGCGGGGCTGTCGTCGGCGACCCACGCCAGCTTGTAGGCGATCGGGGCCCCGGGGGACTGGCGGTCGTAGCTGCCGCCCGAGGTGATGAACTCGCGGAGCTCGTCGATGCCGAAGATCGCGTGCACCGCCGCGTCACCACTGCCGCCCAGGACGAATGCCGTGATCTCGGAGCTCTGTAGCACCTCCTCGTGGCTCATGCTGGTGCTGCCGTCGACCGACACGGTGCCGCGGTAGGCGAACTCGAGCGCGGCGTGGACCTCCTCGGCGGAGAGCTCGGAGGTGATCGTGAACAGCACGGTGCGGCCGTAGGTCACCGAGCTGACGTAGACCGGCGCCTCGTCGCCGAACTCGCGCTGCATGTCCTCGAGCGTGACGTCGGGGGCGAACAGGCCCGAGGGCGCCTCGGGGGCGTCGACGTCGACGGTGTAGTAGGCCTGGGTGAACTGCACCGCGTGGCGGCTGCGGACCTCGGTGGGGTCGAACTGCAGGCTGGCGGACACCTCGCCGCCGAGCACGAAGCCCCAGCCGACGTCGAGCCCGAGCTCGAGGCCGAACTGCTCGGCCGAGTGGACCTCGGAGATCGTCGCCGACACGCTCGCGGGGGTCTGGCCGACCACGTTGGCGGCGAGGATTCCGTGCATCGCCTCGCGGAACCCCGACAGGCTCGGGGCATCGACCGTCGCCGCGATCGCACCGTCGAGCACGCCCTCGAGCGACGCCGAGAAGCGCAGCGGCGCCCGCGGGAGGATCTTCGGCGCGAGCAATCCGGTCGACAGCGCGTCGGCGCCGACGAGCGCGCCCGGGTACAGGGCCTGGGAATTGGCGACCATCGCGGTGATGTGATCGAACTGGCGGGTCTCGCTCCATCGCTCGCGCGAGCAGGTTTAGTCGCCGTCGGGCGCGGCGGGGGCGAGGTCGCGGACGTCGAGGTCGGCGGGTGGCATCGGCTCGGTGCCGAGGTCGAACACCCACGCGTCGATCCGCGCGGCTTCACCGACCTCCGGGTCCGAGCCGTCGGTGTCCCCATCGTTCCCCCCACCGCCGGCGTCGTGATCGGCGCAGGCGCCCAGGCCCGCGAGCAGGACCGCGCCGAGGAGGAAGCGAGGACAGGGCAGGGGAGCGCGGTCGCGGGGGCTGGATGTCATCACCTGCCACGACGGCGCGAGTCGCCGCCGCGCGCACGGATTCCGCGGGGGATGTGTTGGGACTACGAAGAGCTGCGTAGGAGGGGCGCGCGTCGACAGTCGTCGGCGCCCTCGACATCCGGCGTACGATGGGCTGTGGTCCCCTTCGCCGCGCTCGTGCTGTCGCTCCTCGCTGCCCCCGATGACGCGCGCGCGCCGACGTGGGTCTTCTTCGCCGACAAGGACGTCGCGACCGCCGCGTTGCCGGCGGCCCTCGCCGAGCGGGGGCGCGAGCTGGCTCCGCGGGCGCTCGCGCGGCGGCAGCGGGTCCGCGGGGACGCGGGCGTCGATGTCCGTGACCTCCCCATCGCGGCGATCCACCTCGAGGACGTGCGCGCACTCGGGCTGTCGATCCGCGCGACGTCGCGGTGGCTGAACGCGGTGAGCGTCGAGGCGAGCGCGGCCGATCGGGCGCGGCTCGCAGCGCTACCCGGCGTGACGCGGGTGTCCCCGGTCGCGCGCGCGACCCGGATCGCCGAGACGAGCACGCCGGTGCCGGGGCCACCGCCGCCCGATCCCACGTACGGGGTCGCGCTCGATCAGCTCGGGATGCTCGGCGTGCCCGACCTGCACGCGTGCGGGCTGACGGGCGCGGGCGTCGTCGTCGGGGTGCTCGACAGCGGGTTCGACCTCGATCACGCCGCGCTCGCCGGGATCGACGTGATCGCGGCCCACGACTTCCTCCACGACGACGACGTGGTCTCGGACGAGGACGGCGACACGCCCGGGCAGTTCCTCCACGGCAGCTGGGTGCTCGCGCTGCTCGCCGGACGCCACGACGGGTTCTACAGCGGCGCCGCGCCCGACATCGCGGTGCTCCTCGCCAAGACCGAGGACGTCGGTCAAGAGGTGGAGATCGAGGAGGACTACTACGTCGAGGGGCTCGAGTGGATCGAGTCGATGGGCGCCGACATGTCGACGTCGTCGCTCGGCTACTTCGTCTGGTACACGCCGGACCAGCTCGACGGCGCGACCGCGGTGACCAGCCAGGCGGCGACCGTCGCCCTCGACAACGGCCTGGTGATGTTCAGCGCGATGGGCAACACCGGGCCGGGCGCCAGCACGCTGAATGCCCCCGCGGACACCGATCGCCTGGTCGGCGTGGGCGCGGTGATGCCCGATGGTGTGCTCGCGGAGTTCTCGTCGCGCGGACCCACGGCGGATGGCCGCATCAAGCCCGACGTATGCGGCCCTGGTCATCCGGTGTGGATCCCCGACCTCGCGACCGCGGATCAGTACGCGCAGGGATCGGGTACGAGCTTCGCGACGCCGCTGGTCGCAGGCGTCGGCGCGCTGCTGCTGCAGGCGTACCCCGGGCTCACGCCGTCGCAGATGGCCGAGCTGCTGCGCACCACGGCGAGCGCGGCGGCGACCCCCGACAACGACGACGGCTGGGGCATCGTCCAGGGCTACGTGGCTGCGGGGTTGTACTGCACCTGCACGGACGACGACGACGACGGTGCCTTCGCGATCGCCTGCGGCGGTGACGACTGCGACGACGCGCGTAGCGAGATCCACCCGGGCGCGCCCGAGCTGTGCGACGGTCTCGACGACGACTGCGACGGCGCGATCCCCATCGACGAGCTCGATGGCGACCGCGACGGGGTCTGGACGTGCGACGGCGATTGCGACGACGACGAACCCGCGGCCGCCCCGGGCCTCCCCGAGTCGTGCGGGGACGGCATCGACAACGATTGCAGCGGGCTCGTCGATCTCGACGATCCCGCGTGCGCGGCTGGGACCACGGCGGCCGACAGCAGCGGGGGCGGCGAGGTCGGTACGGACGGTGCGGTCACGACCGATCCCACGCCGGATCCCACCGCAGCCGACGCGAGCTCCGGCAGCTCGGGCGGCGCCGCGGCCGACGGCGACGCCGCGGGCTGCGGTTGCGTTGCCGTACGAACCGGCGCGATGCCGTGGTGGCTCGGGATCCCGCTGCTGCTGCGTCGTCGTCGTCGATGCGTGCGGCCCGACCGGGCCGCGGCGTGATCATCATATGGCCACGTCGTGGCATTCACGGTCCATCCAGAAACAGACGCCGGCCTGCTCCACGCACGTGGCCTCGTCGAGGATGGTCGGGCAATCGGGGTTGCACAGGCCGACGCCCGCGTTGTAGCGACAGCCCGCGGTCGCATCGCAGGTGACGGGATCATCGATCGCGGCGCAGTCGGGGAGGCCGTCGGTGTCCGAGGTGCTGCCGCTCGACGAGCCGTCGGTCGTCGAGGCGACGTCGGTCGTCGAGGTGCCCGCGCTCGTCGTGGGCGCGGCGGTCGTGCTCGAGCCATCCGCGGACGTCGTCGGCCCCGCGGTCGTGGACTCCGCCGCGCCCGTGGAACCCGAGGCGTTCGTCGATGTACCGGCGCCCGACGACGAGATCCCGGTGGTCGTCGTACCCGCGTCCCCGCCGGCCTCGGGCGTGCAGCCGAGGGCGGTGACGGCGAGCCACGTCGGCACGCGGAGCGAACGCATCGCGAGAGGCTAGCAACGCCGCGATCGCGACGCGAGCCCGCGGGTCCCCGCGGATCAGGGCGCGCGCTCGTAGGCCCCGAGGTCGGGCGCGGCGCCCTGCAATCGCGGCGCGCCCTCGGCGTCGAGGGCCACGCCGACGTCCACGCCCGCGTCGATCGCTGGCGCGCCCGGGCGCAGGTGGACGTCGCCGGCGTCGAGGTCGACGAAGAGCTCGGCGGCCGCCGCGAGGATCGATCCGCCGTCGAAGCCCCGCGCCTGCCACAGCGCGAACCCGAGCGTGTCGCCGGCGTCGACGAAGGTCATCCCCGGGGCGTAGGCGTCGTGATCGATCGTCGTGGTGTCGCGGGTGCTGGCGTCGAGCAGCACGGCGACGCCCGGGCCCGTGACGATCGTGTTCGCCATGCGGACGCCGGTGCTGCCGGCGACGATTCGCACCGCGCCGTCCGTGCACGCGGTGCAATCGATCGTGTTGTGGGCGAGCAGGTCGTCGCGGCTGCCGAAGTCGTCGTCGCCGAGGCCGTCGTCGTCGAGCAGGATGCCACCGGGATCGCCCGCCACGATCACGTTGTCGACCAGCGTGCTGTCGGCGACGCTCGCCAGGTGGATCGCGGCGGTCGGCGGTCCACAGTCGCGCACGGTGTTGCGCTCGACGGCAACGCGCGAGCTGACGCCGTCGATCACCGCGTCGCCCGCGATCGCCTCCGAGGGCTCTCCGTTCACGACGATGCAGCCGCCACCGGCACCGTCGACGAGGTTGTCGAGGATCGCCGCGTCGTCCTGGTGGTTGTCGAAGCCGATGCCCGCGCCCTCGGCCCCGCGGACGACGGATCGCTGCACCGCGCACTCGAAGCACAGCGACGCGCTGACCAGGGCGCGGCCGTCGTCGGCGGGTCCGGGACCGATCGCCTCGACGTCGACGACGACGCCGCCGCGGATCGGCGCGTCCGGGACACCGGAGAACACCACCGCGCGGGCGAGCACACCCGGGAAAGCGGACACGTCGACGGTCAGGTGCTCGAGGCGCACGTCGTCGGCGCGCACGAACAGTCCCGCGAGGCGATCGTCGCAGACCACCGGGGCGTCGAAGCGCGGTCGCCCGCCCGCGCCGACGATCGCGACCGCGTCGCGCTGGATGCAGGCGCCCACGTAGCCGATGTCGGTCGCGACCACGTGGATCACGGTGCAGGTGCCCCCCGCGGCGAGGGCCGCGTCGAGGTCGGCCAGCGGGCTCGCCTCGGTGCCGGGGTTGGCGTTGTCGCCCACGGCGTTGTCGATCCACAGCGTGCGATCCACCGCGCAGCCGCCGGGGCCGTCACCCTCGCCGTCGGTCCCCGCGGAGCCGTCGCCGCTGCCGCCCGCGGAGTCGGGCAGGGGCAACACGATGCTCGCGGGCGTGCAGGCGAGCGTCGCCGCGAAGAACGCGAGCACCCGGAGTCGTCGCATCACTCGGCGCCGTAGCATGCGCCGCGGACCCCGGTGGCGAGCACGGCCTCGCGGTGCGCGGCCAGGTAGCGATCGGCGATCGCTCGACCGCGGCGCAGCTGGCCCAGGGAGCAGCGGGCGATCGCCTCGTACGCGCGGCGCTGCGTCGCGAGCCGACCGTTCGGGAAGCGTGCGGCGTGATCGGCCACGCGGGCGAGCACGTCGCGGTGATCGCCGGCGACGAAGGCGGTCCGCATCGCGGCGATCATCGCGAGCTCCTCCGTCAGCGGCTCGATCGAGGGCCGCACGGTCGCGGGGGCGGGCGGTGCCGGCTTCGGTGCGGAGACCTCGGGCGGCGGGAGCTCCTCGGGCGCGGTGATCTCCGCGGGGCGCGGGCGACGGGGCGCGCGGGCGGTGGCGGGCCGCGGAGCTGCCGCGACTGCCGAGGTGGTCGCGATCGCGGGCGTCGCGATCGCGGGCGGATCCATCGCGGGGACGACGACCACCGCAGGCTCGTCCATCGGCAAGGCCAAGGGCGTCGTCGCCGCGTCGCGCGGAGGCTCGGCCGCGACGGCGATCGTCGATGCATCGACGCGCTCGGTCGCTGGCACCTCCGGCGGGGCGGGTCGCCGCTGCCACCCACCGATCGCGAGGACGCCGAGCAGCGCCGCGCCGCTGACCCAGAGCTTCGCCGACAGCGAGCCGACCGCGACCGTCGTGGGAATCACGAGCTCGGTGCCGCGGAGCTGCGGCAGCAGCACCAGCCACGCGGCGGTGCGCTGGTCGGGCCGCGGCTCGATCGCCGCCGAGGTCGCCGCGACCGCGTCGTCCTCGGGCACGCCGAGGGCCCGACAGCTCTGCTCGAAGCGCTCCTTCGCGACGCGCAGCCGCGAGTAGACGCTGTTGAGGTTCATCGCCAGCCGCTCGGCGATCTCCGGGCCACGCAGGCCCTCGAACGCGTGCAGGGTGAACACCGCCCGCTTGTCGCCGTCGAGGCCCTCGAGGAACTGCACCACGTGCTGCGCCGCCTCGCTGCGCACGACGGGATCGACGAAGTCGTCGTGATCGCACGTGCCCTCGGCGAGGAGCGCAGCGTGCTTGCGATCGGCCCGCCGCATGCTGCGGCGCTGATCCGAGGCGACGCGCCGGGCGATCGCGTACAGCCACGTCTTCACGTCGGCGCGGCCCTCGAATTCGCCGATGCGCCGGTGCACGACGACGAAGACCTCCTGTGCGGCGTCCTCGAGCCACGCGTGGGGCACCCCGAGGTGTCGCAGGCTCCGCCACACGAACGCGAAGTGCTCGCGGTGGATCGCCTCGACCGCCGCGAGCCCCGCCTCGGCGCGGCCGCGACCCTGGGCCGGCACGGGCCCGACGAGGGTCACGGCGGTGCGCTCGGAGCTGATCGACATCGTCATCGGCGGACCTCGACGAACCGTTCGTGGCCAGCATCGCCCGCTTCTGTGCGCACCGGCGGCCGAAATCTCGCGGACGGGGATTTCGCCTGGGATCGCGACGGCTTGCGGGCGCGCGTGGTCGGCCCGAAGCGCACCTCGAGGCCGAGGCTCGGGCGCACGCCGATCGTTCCCGCGCGGACGAGCGGCCCGTGCCCCTCGAGGTGGAAGCCGGGCCGTCGCACCCCGATGACCGCCTCGACGCCCGCGACCAGCGCGAGGGAGTCTCGCAGTCGCCGGGGCGCGATGCTCCACACCACGTGCGCGCCGACGTCGACGGCGACCCACGCCGCCGTCGCCGACCCGGCCGCGCCGCGGGTCTGCGCCCGCATGCCGCCGGCCTCGGGCCCGACGCACAGCGGGAAGCTGACATCGCCGACGAACGGCGTCGCGCAGCCGATCGCCGCGACACTCCACGGCGCGACGTCGGCCCCGAGCATGGGATCCTGCGGATCGTCGACCCGCACCGCCCGCAGCAGGCTCGCGCGCACGCCGACGCTCCACCACCGCGCGAACGCCCGCACGCCCAGCGAGCCCCCGGGCGTCATGCGCGGGAGCGTGCCGAAGTCACCCAGGGCCAGCGCAGCGACGCCGACGCGCACGGCGGGCCGCGTCGGGCTCGGTCGCGGGGCGGCCGTCGGGTCGAGCGCGATGCTCGTCAGCAGGACGACCACGTCCGCGAGGACGGCACAGCGCGCCGCCGTCATCTCGTCGTGTTCGCGACCGACGTCGCTGCGGCGATCGAGCACGAGTCGCCACTGGTCGCCGACGCGATCGATCCGCGCCTGCACGATGACCGCGTGGGCGATGCTCGGCACCACCGCGGCGATGCGCGCCTCGATCTCCGCTGCGCTCGGGCACTCCGGCGGGGCATCCCAGGTCAGCGACAGCACCGGCTCGGGCGCGGCGGCCGAGAGTCCGAGGGCGAGCGCGAACAACGACACGCCGAATCGAGTAACACGGGGCCAGCGCAGGTGGCGAGGCCCTGATCGATCCTGGGTCCATCGGATCTCGGTCAGAACGTGTCGAGCACGTTGCCGTCGCGGTCGATCGCGCGCCCGTGCACCGAGTCGCCCGCGACGTCGATGCGCATGTAGTGGTACTCGCCCGACGCCGCGGCGGTGAACCACGCCCCGAGCGGTGCGCCGCCCTCGCTGCCGCCGTGTCCGGTGGTGATGTAGACGATGCCGTCCTCGGCCTCGACGTCACCGCGGATCGGCACCGTGCGCTCGTAGGTATGGTTGTGCCCGGCGAAGACGATGTCGACGTCGTTCGCCTCGAGAAGGGGGACGAGGGCGCCGAACGACGTCGTCGCGCCGTGGTCGTCGTAGCTGGTGTACAGCGGCGCGTGCATCAGCACGATGCGGTGGTTCACGGTCGGGTCGTCGGCAGCGTCCTCGAGCACGCCGCGCAACCAGTCGTACTGGAACACGTTGTAGCAGAGGTCGCTGCGCTGGGCCGAGGGCGGGGCGTGCCCGCAGTAGTCGGCACAATCCTGGTAACCGTCGGGGACGCCGTTGCACTCGAACAGATCGAAATAGTCGCTGTTGACCCGCAGGACCACGAAAAGCACGCCGCCCTGGCGGAACGAGTAGAACGCGTGGTCGGGGAAGTCCGCGCCGCACGGGGACCCGCTGGGCGTGGGGTGATCGATGAATGCAGCGAGGTCGATGACATCGCACAATCGGTCGCCGCAAGCGTCCGGGGTCCACTCGGCGCTGTCGTCGTGGTTGCCGACCACCGGCACGAACGCGCTGGGCAGGCCCGGCGGCGCGGGGCGCTGCAGCAGCGGGGCGATCTGCTCGGCGAAGTTGCCGTGGGCGGCCGGGTCGACGCAGTCGCCGGGATGCGCGAAGCAGGTGCTGGCGTCGTAGCCCGTGGTCATGTCGCCGAGGTGGACGACGAAGTCCCAGTCGGGCTCGTCGGTCATCCGCGCGACGAGGCCGAGGTGCGCAGCGTTGCCCTCGCATCCGTTGCCGGCCCGACTGTCGCCGTAGACGAGGAAGGAGAACGCATCGTCGTCGTCGGGGCCGTCGTCGCCGGCACCCGGGCTCGACGCGGATTCGTCGGTCACGCCGCCGCCGGCGTCGGGTGGCGGCGCGACCGAAGTCGACGACGATGAACTCGCCTCGCCCGTGCCGCGCGCCCCGGGCTCCAGTTCACCGGTGGCGTCGCCGACGGGCAACCCCGCTGGCACCTCGCGATCACAGCTCGCCGTCACGATCGCGAGGGTCAGCGCGGTGGAGGTCGGGGAGCGCGGTCGGAGCATCGCCCGGTCTGTGGCCGGCACTCCGCAGTTCTGTGCGGTGGTGGCGATCGCCTCGAGGTGCTCGAGGCCGGCCGACCGTCCCGAATCGGAGCCGGATCCGGTCGATGGACGCCCCCGATTCGGGGTTCGGATCGCGCGGCTCGGGTCGATGAGAGGACAAGGCGCCGAGCCTCGGCGCCGACGGAGACCATCGCGTGACTGTCGTGCTGATCGTCGAGGACGAGCCCCTGATCGCGCGGGATCTCGCGCGTACGCTCCGGCGGCTCGGCTACCAGGTCGCGCAGACGGCGAGCTCCGCCGGCGAAGCCCTGCGCGCGATGGCGGCGGGCCCACCCGCCCTGGTGTTGATGGACATCAACCTCGAGGGCGAGCTCGACGGCATCGCCACCGCAGCGACGATCCGCCGCCGTTGGCAGGTCCCGATCGTCTACCTCACCTCGCACTCGGACGACGCCACGCTGGCGCGGGCCAAGGCCACCGGCCCCCACGGCTACCTCCTCAAGCCGTTCAACGAGCGAGACCTCCGGATCACGATCGAGGTCGCGCTCCACAAGCACGAGCTCGACGCCGAGATCGCGCGACGCGAACGGTGGTTCTCGACCACGCTCCAGTCGATCGGCGACGCGGTGATCGCCGCCGACGCCGACGACCGGATCACGTTCATGAACACGGTCGCCGAGCGCTTGACCGGCTGGCCGCTCCAGGAGGCCGCCGGTCGCCGGCTCGCGGACGTGTTTCGTCTCCTGGCGCAGGACGGCGAGCCGATGGGCAGCCCCACCGCCAAGGCGATGGCCCAGGGCTTCGCCATCGAGCTCCCGGCGAACACTCGCTTGATCACCCGCGACGATCGCCACCGCGACGTCGACGATTCATCGGCGCCGATCGTCGACGATCGGGGGCAGCTCCTCGGCGGCGTGGTCGTGTTCCGCGACGTCACCACCCGCAAGCGACTCGAGCGCCGCGCGGCGCAGTCCGAGCGGCTCGCGGCGGTCGGGACGATGGCGTCGGGCATGGCCCACGAACTCAACAATCCCCTCGCCGCGGTGGTCATGAACCTCGGCGTCGTGGTCGAGGGCCTCCGCGAACTCCAGGCGAAGGTCGACGGGCCGGCCCAGGGTCCGGGGCTCGCCGCGCAGCTCCAGGGGCTCGTCGATGCCCTCGGCGACGCGCAGACCGGCGCGGAACGGGTCACCCAGATCGTCCGAGAGCTGGGGAGGTTCGCGCGCACGGGGGATCGCGCTCGGCAGCCGCTCGATCTGCCCGATGTGCTCGACGCGGCGATCGCAGCGGTCGACGCGGGGTCCACCGATGGCCTGACGATCGAGCGACGCTACGGCATCACGCCGTACGTCGAAGCCAACGACGCCCGACTGTTGCAGGTGTTCAGCAACCTGCTCGAGCGCGCGATTCGTGCGGTCGCGAATCTGCGGTCTCGGGCCCGCTCGGTGGTCATCTCGACCCGCACCGACGACGTGGGTCATGCGGTGGTCGAGGTCCGCGACAACGGGCGGGGAATCCCGCCCGACGAGTTGCCGCGGATCTTCGACCCGTTCTTCGCCGGTGGCGGACTCGAACCGGGCAGCGGGACCGGCTTCGCCCTCGGGGTGTGCCACGGCATCGTGACCGCGCTGGGCGGCGAGATCACGGTGGAGAGCGAGCTCGATCACGGTTCGGTGTTCCGCGTCACCCTCCCGGCCGCGCGCAGCACGGTCGCCGAGGCGTCGACGGTCGCCGAGACGCG
Source organism: Nannocystaceae bacterium (assembly GCA_044344875.1). GTDB lineage: Bacteria > Myxococcota_A > Polyangia > Nannocystales > Nannocystaceae > Xiheibacterium. Next base: position 32,954 of record JBIJCC010000032.1, on the reverse strand, counting down.
AAGGGACGCCGAACCCCGCGGCACGGGCCCGCGCCGGCGGCTCCTGCTGATCGATGACGAGCGCGACATCGGCCGCGTGTTCGAGCGGGTCCTCGGTGTCGAACACGATGTCGCGATCGAGCACGACCCTCGCGCGGCGCTGGCTCGGCTACAGGCCGGAGAACACTTCGACCTCGTGTTCTGCGACGTCATGATGCCGGGCTTCAGCGGGGTCGATCTGTTCCGGGCGGTCCGCGCGAGCGTGCCCGGGCTCGAGCAGCGCATCGTGTTCGTGACCGGCGGCGCCGTCGGCGACGAGGCCCAGGCGTTCTTGGCGACGACGACGAACCCGGTGCTGGCCAAGCCGTTCGCCCTCGAGGAGCTCCGGGCCCTGGTGCGGCAGCGACTTGCCGTACACGCGGCGTGACCGGTCCCGGCCCCGCCGCCCCCGTGCGGGCCGCAAGTGCCACGAGACGCGCCGGCCACCCCCGAGTTCGGCCGCGCCGCCACCGCGCGGCCACGCGCCACCGCACCGCCGGATGTGAGTGAACCCGGTGCGCACACCGTTGCGCGCCGAACTCGGATCGAGCCTCGCCGCGATCGTGCCGCTACACTCTCGCGCCGCATGCCCCTGTCGTGGACGAGAAACGGCGAGGTCGTCGAGTTGGCCCTCGGGCGCGAGCCCTGCAACGAGATCGGTCTCGAGATGCTCGGCGAGCTCGAGCGATTCCTCGCCGAGCTCGACGTCGAGAACACCGCGGCGCTGGTCATCCACAGCACGGTGCGCGGCGGCTTCTCGGCGGGCGCCAACCTCCGCGAGCTGTACGAGGGCCTCGTGTCGCGCCCGGTCGGCGAGCAGGCGCCCGCGATCGCGGACTTCATCGATCGCATCCACGTGGTGATGGACACCCTCGACATGCTGCCGATGACGACCATCGGCGTCGTGCACGGGGTGTGCTTCGGCGGTGGCTTCGAGCTGGCGCTCACCTGCGATGTGCTCGTCGCCGAGCGCAGCGCCCGGTTCTGCTTCCCCGAGCTGCGCCTCGGCATCCTGCCGGGCTTCGGCGGCATCCCCCGGCTGCGACGCGACGTGTCGAACGCGGTCGTGCGCGATCTGCTGCTCACCGGCCGCAGCATCAACGCGAAGAAGGCGATCGCCTGCGGTCTCGTCAGCCAGATGGTCGCACCCGGCGAGGGTCTCACCGCGGCACGCGCGGTGGCCACCCAGGCGACCAAGTTCGATCGCGACGCGCTCATCACCACCAAGCGGTTCATGAAGCCGCTGCCGCGCGCCGAGCTCGACCTCGAGAAGCAGCACTTCCTGCGCCTGGCCGCCAAGCCGGCCCTGCGCGAGGCCCTGCACAAGTTCGTGAACAGCGGCGATCTCCGCCCCTACCTGCCCTGATCGCGGCAGCCCCCGAAGACACCACACCATGAGCAACAGTCTCGAACGATTGATCCAGCTGTCGTCGCGGCGCTACGGCGTCGAGGCGACGACGCTGAAGGCCGAGGACGACGTCTTCGAGAAGCTCGGCATCGACAGCTTCCAGGCCGTCGAGATGATGAGCGAGCTCGAGATGGAGTTCGACATCGAGATCCCCGACTACGAACTCCAGGGCGTGCGGACCTTCGGTCAGCTCGCCGCTGCGATCGACAAGAGGCGATGATGCTCGAGCTAGCCCGCATTGCATCGGTCGGCGAGGCGCTGCGCGACACCGTCGTCACGCACAAGCACAACGTCGCCCTCATCGAGGCCGATCGCCACCGCGAGAACGTCCGCTACACCTACCGCGAGCTGCGCGAGCAGGCCGAGCGCTTCGCGGCCCTCGTCCAGGGCCACGACTTCGGGCCCGAGCACCGGCTCGCGATCCTCATGCAGAACCAGTCGAAGTGGCTCATCACGGCCACCGGCGGGTTCTGGGCCGGCGCGGTGCTCATGCCGCTCGACTACAAGCTCACCGCCGCCGAGCAGCTCGCGCTGGTGGCCCACGGCAAGCCGCGGGTGCTCGTCACCGAGTACTCGCGCTGGCTCGACCTGCGCCGCGAGCCCGAGCACGCGGTGCTCGATCGCGTGCTGGTGCTCGTGACCGAGGCGCCCGAGGGCGCCGAGCTCGGCCGCGCGCAGCGGTGGGAGGACGCCCCGCGCGTGCCCTTCACCTACGTGCCGCGTCGGCGCGAGGACGTCGCCTGCATCGTGTACTCGTCGGGGACCTCGGGCACGGCCAAGGGCTGCATGCTCACCCACGACAACTACCTCGAGCAGGCGCAGATCCTCGGGCGGTTGTTCCCGATGAACGAGGACGACGCGTTCTTCTCGGTGCTGCCGAGCAACCACGCGATCGACTTCATGTCGGGCTACATCGGGCCCTTGCTGTTCGGCGCGTCGATCGTGCACCAGCGGACGCTGCGTCCGCAGTTCCTCCGAACGACCATGAAGAAGTACGGCATCACGCACATGGCGTTGGTGCCGACGATCCTCAAGAACCTCGAGGAGAAGGTCCGCGAGCGCCTCGACGACCTGCCGGACTGGCAGCGTCGGGCGATCGACGGCCTCACGCGGGTCAACGAGTGGCTCACCGCCGCGCGCCCCCGTCCGACGCTCTCGCGGATGCTGCTGAAGCCCCTGCACGACGAGTTCGGCGGCAAGCTGCGGCTCATCTTCGCCGGCGGCGCGTTCATCGATCCCAACACCGCGCGGTTCTTCTACGACCTCGGGTTCCCGATCTGCATCGGCTACGGCCTCACCGAGGCGAGCACCGTACTGTCGGTCAACACGCTGGAGCCGTTCCGCCCCGACACCGTCGGCAAGCCGGTGCCCGGCGTCGAGATCGAGCTGCGCGAGGTCAACGAGTTCGGCGTCGGCGAGGTGTGGGCCCGCGGTCGCACCGTGATGAAGGGCTACCTCGACGCACCCGAGCTCACCGCCGAGACCATCGTCGACGGCTGGCTGCGCACCGGCGATCTCGGGGTCATCGACGCCGCCGGGCACCTCAAGCTGCTCGGCCGCCTGAAGAACATGATCGTCACCGAGGGTGGCAAGAACATCTACCCCGAGGACATCGAGAGCTACTTCGAGGACATGCCGGACTGCGAGGAGTACTGCGTGTTCGCGGCGAACTACATCTGGCCGACCGGCAAGATGACCGGCGAGCAGCTCGTGATCGTCGTGCGACCCGAGGAGGGCGAGGCGCCGACCGAGGCCCTGCTCGCCGAGCTGCGCAAGCGCAACCGTCGGCTCCCCGACTTCAAACGGCTGTCGGGCTACATCGTGCAGACCGACGAGTTCCCGTCGACCGCGTCGCTGAAGGTGAAGCGCGCGGTGCTGGCGGAGCAGCTGCGCGGACGCGACCGCAACCACGCGATCCTCGAGCTCGGAGAATAGGGACACCATGGGCGACGCCTGGCTCGCGATCGTGAATCCGGCCGCCGGCGGCGGCCGCTGCGGCAAGCTGTTTCCCGCCGCGGTGCAGCGGCTGCGCGACGGCGGGGTGACGATCGACGTCGCCGAGACCCACGCGGCCGGCGAGGCCGCGACGATCGCCAAGGTCGCGTGGCTCGAGGGCCGGCGGCGGTTCATCGCGGTCGGCGGCGACGGCACCGGCTTCGAGATCGTCAACGGGCTGTTCCCGGCGGCGCAGGGCGCGAGCGACCGGCCGCGCCTTGGCTTCCTGCCGATGGGCACCGGCAACTCGTTCCTGCGCGACTTCACCGGGTCCGCCGCAGGGCCGCAGGCGGGCGCGGAGCACTCGATCGCCGCGCTGCTCGAGGATCGTGCCCGGCCCTGCGACGTCGCCCGACTGCACCATCGCAACGGGGTGATGCACTGGATCAACATCCTGTCGATCGGCTTCGTCGCCGACGTCAACGGTCTGCGCGCGCGTCGGTTCAAGGCGTGGGGCGAGTTCGGCTACGTCGCCGCAGTGGTGACCGCGGTCGCGGGCCTGCGCAGCCGGGCGTTCCCGCTGCGCTGCGACGGCGGTGTGCTCGACGACGGCAAGATGGTGTTCGCGTCGTTCAACAACAGCAAGTTCACCGGCGGCAAGATGATGATGGCGCCGCACGCCGACACGGCCGATGGTCTGGTCGACTTCATCCGCGTGGGTCCGCTGGGGCGGATCTCGCTGCTGCGGACGTTTCCGAAGATCTTCACCGGCGAGCACCTGCGCAACCCCGCGGTCCGCGAGACCAAGCACGGCCGCATCGAGTTCGACGTTGCGGACGAGATCGACGTGATGATCGACGGCGAGGCCGAACGCGTGATCCCGGTGGCGATCGACGTGCTCCCGGCGGCGATCGACGTCTGCGTGTAGCTACTCCGCGAACGGACACGCCGTGTTGATGAGCACGCCGCCGCGGGCGAGCACCGTCGGCAGCGCCAGCTCCGGGAAGTAGCTCGGGTTCGGCTCGCTCCACGTCTCCCACGTGATCATGTGCGCGCCGATGTCCGTGTCGAGCATCGTGTAGTGCGCGTCCGCTTCGGCGAGCGTGCCCGTGAGCGTCCCGCCTTGGATGTTGGGGGCGACGATCGTGCGGGTGTTGTACTCGCGGCCGAGGTCGTACCACCCGCACGGCGACTTCCCGTTCGAGCTGCTGCTCGCCGTGCACTGGATGCGCGGGAGGATCTCGGCCAGCTCGTCGTCCGAGTACGACTCGGGATCGAGCCAAGAGTCCGGCCAGCTGACGCCCATGCCGTTGCGCGGCTTGTCACCGTCCCCCGGGACCGCGCTCACGTCGAGCATGTCTCGGAACTGGTCGACGTCGCCGTTGAGCGGCCAGTTGAACTCGCTGATGAGCAAGGCACTCGGCACCGCGGCGAACAGCTCTTGGGCGAGGCGCGTGCGCTGCTCGTAGATCTGCGGGGAGATCTCGACGATCCCATCGACGTACGTTGCCGTCTCTTCGACGTTGAACCCGGCGAACGCCGGCTCGTCGTCGTAGCGCTCGGCCAACGCGATGTGGAGCGCGATGTACCCGTCCATCGTGGCCGGATTCCAGAGGTCGGCGAAGCACGACGAGCCCTCGGGCGCGGGGACGAGCTGGACGTAGGGCGGCACGAAGGGGATCGGCGGGTTGCAGCCGGCCCAGAACGTCCGATCCATGATCTTGAGCCGCAGGCTCTTGCCGTGTGACTTCATCAGGTCGAGCAGCGCGTCGGTGCGCGAAAAGTCGTACTGCCCGAGCTCGGGCTCGATCATCGGCCAGTCGATCTGGACCAGGAAGCCAGCGAACACCGAGAGGTCCCAGCCGCTCTGCTCGAGGTTGTTGCTGATGTTGGCCAGACCGTCGATGCCGCGCGATTCCGAGTCGGCTTCCCGGATGTAGTGGCCGGGGACGAAGTGCGCGCACGCGGGGTTCGACGCGACCCCGCCGGTCGAGCTTCCGCCCTCGCTGCCATCAGAGGAGGACCCCTCGGTCGTGCTGCCGTCGACCGGACCCGTCGACGTGGCCGTCGTCGATTCGACCGCCGTGTCGGCAGCGCCGGTCGAGCCGCCGCCGCTGCTGCTCCCCGCGGGGGGTCCACTGGTGTCCGTCGGGTTGCCGCCGCCGGCGGGCGTCGGGTTGCACCCCAGCAGCAGGAGCAGGGGGGACACGAGGGGCGTGGCGTGGCGTGGCTCGGACATGGGTGCACTCCGTCGTTGCCCGAGGCCGGTCCGCCGTCTGCAAGAGAGTTTGGTGGGCCAGCCCTCGGCATCGATCACGAACCCGCAGGTCGATGGGAGCCCCGCCCGTGTAGTCTTCGGCCCTCATGGCCCACGTCGTCGTCACCGGAGCATCGAGCGGAATCGGCGAGGCGCTCGTGCGCGAGTGGGTCGCCGCGGGCGCCCGGGTCACGATGGTGGCGCGGCGGCAGGCGCTGCTCGATGCGTTGGAGGCCGAGCTCGGCGACGCGGTGCGGGTGGTCGTCGCGGACCTCGGCGAGCCGGCCCAGGCGACCGCGTGGGTCGACGGCGCCGTGGCTGAGCTCGGGCCCATCGACGTGCTGGTCAACAACGCCGGCGTGCAGATCGTCGCGGCGACCACCGACGTCGATGTGGCCGCGATGCGCTCGCTGATGGAGGTCGATCTGCTGACCCCGCTGGCGCTGATCGGCGCCGTGCTGCCGTCGATGCTCGCGCGCAACAGCGGCGCGATCGTGAATGTGTCGTCGCTCGCTGGCCTGGCCCCGACCCCCGGCATGACCCACTACAGCGCCGCGAAGGCGGGCATCGCCGCGGCCTCCGAGTGCCTCCGCGGCGAGCTCCGCCGAACCGGCGTCCACGTCGTGACGGTGTATCCGGGCCCCGTGGACACCCCGATGGCCCGGGCGGCGTACGCGATCGTGCCGCCGACCTTCGCGGTGCGGATGTTGCCCGAGGGCACGCCGGCCCAGCTGGCGAAGCGGGTCCGCGCGGCGGTGGAGCGCCGGCGGGCGCGGGTGATCTATCCCCGGGCATACGCGGTCGCGAGGCACACGCCTGCGGTGACGCGGATGATGATGGACGCGTTCACGCCGGTTCCGGCGAGCAGGGCGGTGGAGCCGGGGAAACCGACCGGCTGAACCGCGACCTGCCGTGCGTCGGAACCTGCTACTGATCTCCGATGCGCCTTTGCTTCGGCCTCGCGTTCGCCCTGCTCGCCGCCTGCGGCTCCGATTCCCCCGCCGTCGGCGACGGCGGCAGCACGTCGAGCGGCGCGACCGGCCCAGGCACCACCAGCGCCGATCCCACCGCGTCGAGCTCGGGCGCGTCCACGGTGGCGGACACCTCGACCAGCACCGCGATCACCACCGCCGACTCGACGAGCGGCGACACCGGTGCGCCGCCGATGGGCGTCGGCCCCGGGCCACACCCGGTCGGCCACACGACGACCACGCTCGCCCTCGGCGATGGGCGGAGCACGTCGGTGCAGTGGTGGTATCCGGCGTCGGCCGAAGGCGGGCCCACGGCGCTCGCAGATCTCGAGCCGGCGGGACCTCGGCAGGACGCGCTGGCCGACGCGATCGCGGCCGCGCCCGAGCCGTGCACGCGCAAGCTGGTGACGTCCGCTGCCGAGGCCGCGCCGCTGGTGGCCGAGCCGGCGCCGGTCGTCGTGTTCTCGCATTGCTCGGATTGCCTGCGCTACTCGAGCTCGACCATCGCCGAGCAGCTCGCGAGCTGGGGTTTCGTGGTCGCGGCGCCGGATCACACCGACAACACGTTGTTCGACGTCCTCGACGGCACCAGCGTCGGGGTCGATCCAGAGTTCCTCGCCACGCGCGGCGACGATATCGTCCGCGTCATCGATGCGATCGCGGCGGATGGCGCCGACGTGCCCACCGCGTTGCAGGGCCACCTCGATGTCGAGCGGCTCGGCGTCATGGGCCACTCCTTCGGCTCGGTGACGGCGGGCTGGGTCGCCGAGCGCGACGATCGGGTCGACGCCGCCGTGACGATCGCCGCGCCGGTGCAGAACCCGCTGCTGCCGGGCGTCACGGTCACCAACATCGACGTGCCGATGCTGATGCTGCTCGCGCAGGAGGACAACAGCATCCTCGAGCTCGGCAACAACCTCATCCGCAGCAACTTCGACGACGCCAACCCGCCGGTGTGGCTGGTCGAGTTCATCGACGCCGGGCATTGGTCGTTCTCGGACGTCTGCGCCCTGGTCGAGGCCTTCTCGCCGGGCTGCGGCGACGGCATCCGTCAGACCGTCGCCGATGAACCATTCACATACGTCGACATCGAGGCGACCCGACTGAAGGCCGCCGACTGGGTGACGGCGTTCTTCTCGGCCTCGATCCTCGGCGACGCCGCGGCGCAGGCGTGGCTCGCCGATCCGCCCGCCGATGACACAATCGTCGTGCAATCGCGATAGTAGGAAATTGATCGGCCGTTCGGCCTCACTGGTGGAGGTGAATCCAGTCCACATCGGTCCGCCCACTCGCGGTGGGCCTGCGGCACAGACGGGTTCAGGAGAACCTCCTCGTGAAACGCACCGCAACATGCACACTGTTCGCCTTGGTCGCTGGATGCGACCCTGATCCATCGACCAGCGCCGAGTTCCGAAAGGACTGCCCGCCGCCGGAGGAACCGGGCACCACCACCACCACCACCGCAGGCGAGGAGCCCCCGCCGCCGCCGCCACCCACGATCGGCGTCCCGACCCCGACCGCGCCGTGCCCGACAATCGTGGACGGCGACGTGACGTTCTGCCCCGGCTCGATGATGTCGTGCCGGGATGCGTTGGTCGTCAACGCGAGCGGTTCGAGCGGCAGTGGGCCGTTGGCCCTGCATTGGCACGGCACATACGAGAGCCCCGAAGCGGTGCTGGCGTGGGACTCGGCGGCCCAGGCGATCCAGGGCATGGTCCAGCAAAATGGCGGATTGATGGTGCTACCGCGGGCCGATCCCGCGGCTGTCGCACGCCCCGACGCGCCGTTTCCGTGGTGGGTCGTGTGCGGTGAATCCTCGCCATCCCAGTGCAATCGCCCCGACGACTTCATCCTGGCCGACGAGATCGTCGCGTGCGCCGTGGAGCAGGGGCTCGTCGATCCGGCGCGGCTGACCACCTCGGGGATGAGCGCGGGTGGAATCATGACCGCCCACCTCGTCGATCGCGTGGGTTACCTCGCGGGGGCCGTCAGTTGGTCGGGCGGCCTTCAGGACGATTACCAGCCGACGACGCCCCTCGGTGACACCGCCGTGCTCTCGCTGCACGGCGGCGCGCTGGATGGCTACTGCGGGGCCGGCATGCCACCTGGCCAGTGCTACGGGTTCAAGGCGCCGGCCGAGGCCTTCGCCCTCGACGTCGCGACGGCGGGCGACTTCGCGTTCGTGTGCGATCACCAGGCGGGCCACAGCACCGCGATGGGCGGGCATGGGGCCGCATTCCTCCGCGACGCGCACACGAGCGGCCACGGGTGGGTCGGCTATCCGTTCGGGTATCCCGGCACGGGATCCGACTGGATGCTCAACCACTATTGCTACGTCCCGGGCACGCCATCGCCCTGGGAGTGAACTCGGTCCGCCGGGCGCCCGGAGGTGGGCGCCCGCGCGGCCCCGTCACGCGAACGGATCACACACGCCGCGCGTCGGGTGGCCGACATCGAGGCAGGCCTCGACCGGCCCACACTCGAACGTGCCGAGCGTGCAGAAGTTCGTGCAGTGCCCGGCGTAGCACGAGAAGAGGATGTCGCAGTCGGTGCCCTCGGCGCAGGGAGCGTTGAGGTTGCCGCAGGCGTCGCAGCTCTCGCACAGCCCGTACTCGGCGGTCGCGAAGCGGCACACCGCGATTCCGGGGCAGCTCTGGAGATCGCCGGGGTAGTCGCACTGCTCGCCGACGTCGGGGATGTCGAGGAGTGGATCGAGCGGTGTCCCGGCTCCGGAGTCGGAGCTCTCGCTGCCGGACACCGGTGAGGTGCTCGCGTCTCCCGTGACCGCGTCGCCCGTACTCGGATCTGTCGGATCACCCGTGGTGTCCGCGGCGGTGGTGCCGGCGTCGGCGCTCGAGCTCGATGCGGGATCCGATCCGAGGGTGCCGCCGTCGCTGCCCTCGCTCGCGGTGCCCTGCGCGGTGGAGGACACCGTCGTCGCCGCGGTCGCGCCGCCGTCCGGGAACGAGCCGCCGGGGCCGACGGTGCACGCGGCCAAGACGAGGAGCCAGGTGGGGACGGCGGATCGCATCGGCTGGAGGGAGACGGTGGGCGCGGGCCGAGGTTGCACGCGGATCACGGCGCGCGGGCCGTCCAGACCATGTGCTCCGTGCAGGCCTCGTCGATGATCGCCGAGACATTGTCGAACTCGTAGGCCGCGCCCTCGACGGAGGGGAGTGGGAGGATGATGGGTTCGTCGTTCGGGGCGACGGACGCGTCGAATTGGCCGTCGCTGAAGGTCAGCGCGTACTGTCCGGTTTTCTCGCAGCGGCCGGTCCCGCAGGGGATGTCCTCGCCAAGCTTCACCGAGAGGTCGCCGAGCACCCCGGGGGGGAGCGCGAGCGAGCGGCTCGCGACGAAGCGCGGTGGCCCGGAGTCCGGGGCGCCACGCACGGCCAACACGTGCCAGATGCAGGCGTCGCGCTCGCTCTGCGCGTACACCACGACCTCGCCGCACGTCGGCAGCCCGTCGAGCTCGACCCCGGTGACCGTCACGTCGTGCACGGCTTGCCCGTTGGGTTCGCAGGGACAGCCGCACTCCCGGACGGAGATGGTGTCACCGACGACGGTGATTTGACCCTGCCCGGAGCTCCACACTTCCGGGCACTGCGGGCGCTGGGGGTCGACGACGTCGACCACGTCGATGTGGAGATCCACGGGCTCCGGGAGCACGCACTCACCGCTCAGGTCGACGGGCAGACCGGTTTCACCGTGGCTTTCGTCACTGCTCTCGGCGCTGCTGGCCTCACCGCTGTCGGGATCGACCGTGATCGAGCTCGATGTGCTGGATGCATCGGCGGGTGTGCCCGAGCTCGACGAGCCTCCCGCGGTGCCCGAGCCCGCGGCGTCGAAGCTCGGGTTGTCGATCGTGCACGCGCCGAGGCCGAGCAGCACCCAGCCGAGCGCGCGTCCGGGCGTGACCCGTGCAGCGGCAGCGGTGAACGCCGTGCTGCACGCGCGACAGCGGTAGCGTCGCGCCATGGGGTGGTACTGCACCTGCCGGCAGTGCGGGCACACCACGCGAACCGATCCCAGCACGACCATTCCACGAGGGTAGCATGGGGCACCTCCGGTCGCCCCTGCTATCCTGCCCGTCCGATGGGCGCCAGCCGGTATCTCGACGTCGTGCAGTCGCTCGTGGACGAGCCGTTGGGGGCGGAGCTCCTCGCGGTCGGGCCCCACGGCGCGATCGCGGCGATGCGCGACAGCACCGTGACCTTCGTGGTCGACGGTGCCGGTGACGATGCCGCGCACATCGAGGCGGCGCTCGAGGACTTCCTGACCCAAGCCCGGGACGCGGACCTCAAGCTGGTCGTCGTGGGCGGTGACGAGCGCTGGCGCGCCGTGCTCTCGCGGCTGCAGCCCCGCATGATGATGGGGCGGGTGGTGCAGGTGTTCGCGCTCGGCGACGACGGTGAGCCCTGGGTCGGCGCGCGCACCCGGGTCGACTCGCCGGTGGGTGCCGTGCTCGCCGAGGTCGGCGCGCGCACGACACCGCGTGAGGTCGACACGGCGGCGTTGGGCGCCCGCGTGAAGCGCCTCACCCACGCGGAGCGAGCCCACGCCGCCGACGTCCACGCCTTCGTGCAGAGCACGCGCGAGGGCACGCCGGTCGCGACGTTCGTGCTGATCGGCCTCGTCGCCGTGATGTTCGGCCTCGAGTGGCTGTGGGGCGGCACCGAGTTCATCCCCACGCTGCTCCGGATGGGCGCGCTCGACGACACCGTGTTCGACGGCGAGCCGTGGCGGCTGCTGTCCGCGGCGTGGCTGCACGCCGGGCCCCTGCACGTACTCGTGAACGCGTACGTGCTCTACAGCCTCGGCGGGTTCCTGGAGCGCCTGATTGGCGCGCCGCGCCTCGTCGTCCTGTACGCGGCCGCGGCCTTGGGTGGTGGGCTCGCCAGCGCCGCGCTGTCGAGCGCTGTCCTCAGCGTCGGCGCCTCGGGGGCCATCTGGGGGCTGCTCGGGGCCTCGGTCGCGCTCGCGTGGCGGCCCTCGGGTCTCATCCCCGACGCGGTGCTGCCCGCGGTGCGGCGCAACGCGATGGTCAACGTCGTGCTCAACCTCGCGGTGTCGTTCCTGCCCAACATCGACATGATGGCGCACCTCGGCGGTGGGATCGTGGGCGCCGGGCTCGTACTGGCCGGCGTCCTCACGCGTGGCGTATCGACGCGACCGCGGGCGCACGCGCAAGCGTGGCTGGTCGCGGCGGTCGTGTCGGGCGCGCTGCTGGGGTTGGCGTCGGTGGCGGCGATCACGAGCGGCCAGCCGTGGGTGATCCTCACCGCGGGGCAGGCGACCCACGACCTCGGCAATGGCGTGACGATCACGGCACCCGCCGCGCTGGGCCCCGCGGACGTCCACCGCGAGCAGGGCCGCGCCGAGGCGAGCATCGGTGACCCCTTGCGCGATCGAGGCGCGCTCACGGTGGTCATCGTGGAGCATGGCGACGCGCTCGCTGTCCCCGACGAACTCGACGCGGCGTTCGCCGAGTTCCGCGATGACGAGGTCGGGGGTCCACCGGGGGGCGAGCGCGGCGCCGAGCGGGAGTTCTTCGAGGGGCCGCGAAGCCGCGGGTTCATCGAGCGCTACCGGTTCGACAACGGCATCGAGATGATGGTGGCGTTCGCGCTGCATCCCACCGCCAACACGCGCGTCGAGGCGCTGTGGTGGGCCTCCCGCCCCGAGGTCGAAGCCGAGCTACGGGCCGCGATCGTCTCCCTGTCGATCCCTTAGCGCCGAGCGTCCCGCGGCCGCATCACGAGCCCAGGAACGCGCGGTGCATGGCCACCGTCAGGCGCTCGACGTCGTCGTCGGCGCAGAACAGCGTCGCGCGCAGGGGCGAAGTCGCCATCGCCTTGATCGGCACGCTGATGCCGGCGGCGATCGAGCGGGTCTTGGCCAGCGCCGCGGCGTTGCGGCCGAAGAAGTCACCGACCACCGAGACCGCGCCGCAGCTCTCCTCGATCTCGACCTGACCCATGAGCTGGGCGCGGACGTTGGCCCAGTCGGGGACGTCGGCGAGGCCGAACCACAGATCGGCGATCTCGTGGTCGGCGTCGAGGTGCAGCACCGGCAGCGACGCGGCGGCGGCGGCGGCGAGCATGCGGTCCATCGAGTGGCCGCCGAAGGCCCGCAGGCGCACGAGGTTGCGGTAGCCGGTGACCCCAGACAGCGCGCGGTCGGTGGTGATGTTCTCGTCGCGATCGATGCGCGTACCGGCGCCGTCGCTGAAGCTCGCGCGGGCGTACAGCGCCACGCCCGTGCGCCGGGCGAACTCGACCGACTCGGCGTGCAGCACCTTGGCGCCGTGGGAGGTCAGCTCGAGCATCGCCTCGTGGGAGATCGACTCGATGAGCTGCGCGGCGGTGACGACCCGAGGATCCCCGGTGTAGACGCCGTCGACGTCCGAACAGATCTCGCAGTAGTCCGCGCGCAGGGCCCCCGCGAGCGCGACCGCGGTGGTGTCGGAGCCGCCGCGCCCGAGCGTCGTGACCTCGCGCTTGTACGACACGCCCTGGAAGCCGGCGACGATGACGATGCGGCCGCGCTCGAGCTCGTCCTCGACGCGGAACGGTCGCACCTCGAGGATGCGCGCGCCCGAGTGACGGTCGTTGGTCAGGATGCCCGACTGCGAGCCCGTCAACGAGATGGCCTCGTGCCCGAGCTCTTGGATCGCCATGCACAGCAGCGCCATGCTCGCCCGCTCGCCGCACGACAGCAGCATGTCGAGCTCGCGCCGCGACGGGCTCGCCGAGATCTCGTTGGCCCTTGCGAGGAGCTGATCGGTGCTCTTGCCCATCGCCGAGACCACGACGACCACACGGTGACCGGCGAGCTTGGTCGCGACAACGCGCGCGGCGACCTTGCGGATGCGCTCGACGTCGGCGACCGAGGAGCCACCGTACTTCTGCACGACGACGGACGTGGGCATGGCCGGAACCTACCTTGAGTCGGCCAGCGGGGCCAGATAGCATGCCGCGATACGACGTCTCGCCCTCGGGTGCCTCCTGCTCGGTTGCGGCGACGGCGGCGGCGGCGACGAGGGCACCACCGAGGCCGCCACATCGTCGACGGGCACCACCGCGGCCGACTCGAGTCCGGGCTCGAGCACGGCGGGCGCTTCGATGTCGTCGACGACGGCCGCGCCGGGCTGCGACGTCCCGCCCGAGGACTGCACCGCCTGCTGGGAGTGCGCGCGGGTCGGGGTGTGCAAGGACACCTACGATGCCTGCGCCTCGAGCAGCGAGTGTGCCGGCTCGCTCGCCTGCATCGGCTACATGTGTCCCGCCGACGGCATCCAGCAGTCGTGCCTCGATCACTGCTGCCAGAACTGCGCGGAGCACAACCTGTGCTTCCTGGTCGACGCCATGGTGACGTGCGTCGAGCAGCAGTGCGCCGATCTGTGCGGGCCCGGCACCTGCACCGGGTAGCCGCAGGGCCGAGGCTCGCTCACCCCTCGAGGCCGACGCGCATCGGCACGTAGCCCGAGTCGGGGTCGTTGCCGAACATCGACAGCCGACCGCGGATGCCCCAGCCGTGATCGCAGATCGAGCCGTCGAAGGTGGGCTGCGCGTTCGGGGGCAATTGGATCGTGCCCTCCCACGTCTTCGACTCCCCGGGGCCCATCGCGAACGCGCCCGCGATCGTGAAGGTCTGTTCGTGGGTCGGCCGCGAGATCGAGAGGTCGTCCTCGAGGCCCGGTCCGTCGGACCTGCGGATCCGGATCTCCTCCATGCCCTGGACGTCGACGAGGACGCCGTCGCCCTTGATCGCGGCGCCCTTGGCGGTGGCGGTCACGCGCACCCGCAGGGGCTTGCCGGGAAACGCGACGCTCGGTTGGAATTCGATGGTCAAGGTCGCGGCGCCGCCGGTGACCACGCTGACCGCACTCTTGAGCTTGTCGAAGAATCCCATGGTGCGACAAGGAGACGCCGCCCGAACCCGACCGTCAAGCGGCGGTTCGGGGCTAGAATGCACGGGATGACCCCGGCGCGCTCCGAGCAGGCCTCGCCGCCGTCGCCCGACGATCCGTCGGTGCTCATCGGCCACGTGATCGCGGAGCGCTACCGCGTCGACGCGGTGCTCGGCCGAGGGGGGATGGGCGCGGTGCTGCGGTGTCATCACCTCGGCCTGCGTCGCGACGTCGCGGTGAAGCTGCTCCATCCCGAGCTCGCCGGCGACCGCGAGATCGCGGCGCGATTCGAGCGCGAGGCCGCGAGCGCGTCGCGGCTCGATCACCCCAATTGCGTGCGCGTCCTCGACTTCGGCGTGTGGCAGCCGACCCCGGGCACGCCCGCGGCGAAGTACCTGGCGATGCAGCTGCTCGAGGGGCAGGAGCTCGCGGCGCTCCTGGGCCGCCCGCTGCCACCCGAGCGCGCCGTCGCGCTGATGCAGCAGGTCCTCGCCGGGCTCGAGCACGCCCACGGCCACGGCGTCGTCCACCGCGATCTCAAGCCCGAGAACATCTTCGTCACCCGCGATCACGACGGCGTCGAGCAGCTCAAGCTGGTCGACTTCGGGATCGCGAAGATCAGCGAGGGCGAGGACGCGGGTCCGAAGCTGACCCGGGTCGGGGTCGTGTTCGGCACGCCGCTGTACATGAGCCCCGAGCAGGCGGCGGGCGGTGTCGTCGATGCCCGCACGGACCTCTACGCGGCGGGGGTGATTCTCTTCGAGATGCTCGCCGGCGTGCCACCGTTCCTCGGCGAGGACGCCACCACGCTGCTGCGCAAGCACCTGTTCGAGGATCCACCGGGGCTGTCCGAGTCGTTGCCGGCGTCGCTGCGCGCGATTGTCCGGCGTCTGCTCGAGAAGGATCGCGCCCATCGCTTCGCCAGCGCGACGGAGGTGCGCGCCGCGTTGACGTCCGTCGCCGACGCGCTCACGAGTGCTGCGACGATGCCCGGGCCGGACGCGTCGCGCGTGACGATGCAGGCCGTGGCGACGACGGCGCCGCTGGGCATTGCGGCGCCGCTGGGCATTGCGGCGCCGCCGACCCGCCGTGGGTGGATCGCGGGCGCCATCGCGGGCGCCACCGCCGTGGTCGCCCTCGTCGTCGCGGTCTCGCTCCCGCGCGACGAGGCTGCGGCGCCGGGTCGCGCGTGGTGGCTGCCGAGCATCGAGGCGTCCGCGCCGGCGCCCCCCGTGGTCACGACGCCGGTGTTCGTCCCGGTGCCCGTGTTCGGCGCGACGCCACCGCCTGCCGCATCGGTGTCGTCGGGGGCGCCGTCGTCGTCCGCCCTCGGTGAGGTCGACGCCGCGCTCGCCCGCGGTGACCGGGCCGTGGCGATGACCGAGCTCGATGCCCTGATCGCGCTCTCGCCCCGTGACGGCGCCCTGCGGGGACGACGGGCGCGGCTGCTTGCGGCGACCGAAGGCGAGGACGCCGACGCGCTCGCCGCTTTCGCAGAGGCGCTCGCGCTCGACCCGATGCTGCTCGACGATCGCGACCTCGCGGCCGAGCTGTTCGCGCTCGTGCGGCGACCCAAGCTCCGCGAGGATGCGGTCGGCTTCGCGATCGACTCGCTCGGCGACCGCGGCCTGCCGCTGCTCGTCGAGTTCGTCCACGCGCCGACGCCGGTGCTCGGCTACGCGGCGCGTCACCGAGCTCTCGATCGCATCCGGCAGGACCCCGAGCACGCCGCGATGCTCGACGCTGGCCTGCAGCGCTCGCTCGATCTCTGGCAGGCCTCGCAGACCCCAGCGCCGTGCGTCACGTTCGCGTCGGGGCTCGACGCCATCGCGCGCGAGCCGACGCCGGACGTGCTCGGCACGCTGCACCGCGTGAGTCCGCCGGTTGCGCCCGCCGACGCCGACGCGGCGACCGTGGCCACGTGCGCGTTGCTCCCCGCGCGGCTGCAGGCGGTCCGCGCCCAGGTCCTCGCGGCACACCCGGTGCCGGCGGCCCAATGGACAGTGCCGCCCGCCTACGCGGCCGCGAAGAAGAAGCCGAAGAAGCGCGGCGTGCTGCGCCGGCTGTTCGGCGGCTGACGTGGCGCTCCGCTCGGCGTGGGCCATCGGCAAGGTACGATGCGACCGATGGCGACCTCGTCCCCGCCGCGTTCGGAGCCGTCGGCGCCGCGTACCGAGCCGCGCGCGACGGTCACCGACGCCACGGTCGTCGGCACCGACGCGGAGCCCGAGGTGCTGGGTCGATACCGCGTCGGCGCCGTGCTCGGGCAGGGTGGCATGGGCGTCGTCTACTCGGCGTTCGATCCAGTGCTCGCGCGGCCGGTCGCGGTGAAGCTGCTGTCGATGGACGTGGGCGAGCGCGCCCAGGTGCGGATGCTCCGCGAGGCGCAGGCGATGGCCAAGCTCGCGCATCCCAATGTCGTGCCCGTCTACGACGCGGGGGTCTACGAAGGCCGCGTCTGGGTCGCGATGGAGCAGGTCCGCGGCTGGACCCTGCGCGATTGGCTGTCGAGCGGCCCGGCGCTCGTGCGGCGGATCGACGTGTTGCTGCAGGCGGGGCGTGGGCTCGCGGCGGCGCACGCGGCCGGTCTCGTGCACCGCGATTTCAAGCCCGACAACGTGCTCGTCCGCGAGGACGAGGCCGATGCACTTCGTGCGCAGGTGCTCGACTTCGGGTTGGCGATCACCCACGGCGCGAGCAAGACCGGCGCCGAGGTCGAGGCTTCGGTCGAGGCGATCCTGGCGTCGATGTCCGCCGCGTCGCTGCGGGTCACGCGGTCCGGTGCGGCGATCGGCACGCCGGCGTACATGTCCCCGGAGCAGTTCCGCGGCGGCGATCTCGACGCGCGCAGCGATCAGTTCGCGTTCGGCGTCACGCTGTACGAGGCGGTCTGGTCGGCCCGGCCCTTCGGGGGCGAGCACGCCCGGTCCATCGCGATGGGCGTGTTGCACGAGCCACCGCGGGTGCCGACGATCCGCGGCCGCCTCGAGCGCGCGCTGTGGCGGGTCTGCGCCCGCGCGCTGCGGCGCGAGCCCGAGGACCGCTACCCCGACATGCCCGCGCTGCTCCGCGAGCTCGAGGCGATCCGCAGGCCGCTCGCGCGGCCCTGGCCGTGGGTCGCCCTCGGCGCCGCGACGATCGCCGGCGTCGCGTGGTCGTCGAACCGCGAACCTCCGTGCACCGAGGCCGCCTCGCTCGCCGCCGAGGTCTGGGGTCCCGTCCAGGCGCGGGCCCTCGGCGACGCGTTCGCGGCCCTCGATCGCCCCTGGGCCGCGAGCACGGCGACGTGGATCGATCACGAGCTCGGGGCTTGGCGCGAGCGCTGGATCCTGGAGCGCACCGAGGCGTGTCGGGCCACGCGCGTGCGCCACGAACAATCGGAGGCGATGCTCGAGCTGCGCGCCGCGTGCCTCCACGTGCAGCTCGGCGAGGTCGAGGCGATCGGGCGGTTCCTCGTCGATGCCGACGCTGACTCGGCGCGTCGGGCCCAGCGGGTGCTCTCGGGTCTGCCCGAGCCGCGGGCCTGCACGCCCGACGCCGCGGGGCGCATCGACGACGAGGCCGCCGGCGGTGTCGACGGTGCGGCGGTCGAGGCCCTGCGGCAGCGGCTCGCGGGGACGCGCGCCCACATCGATGCGGTCACCGACGCGGACATCGACGCCGAGCTCGCGGCGCTCGAGCGCGATGCATCGTTGGCCGGCGCGCCGGTGCTCGAGGTGAGGGTCTGGGCGGCGCGGGCTCGGTGGCTCGACACGCGCTCCGATCCTGCGGCCGCGACCTGGTACGAGCGCGCGATGCTGGGTGGGCTCGCGCACCACGCCTTCGGCGTCGCCGCCGATGCTGCGCGCGAGCTCGCGTTCGTCGAGGGCGCGCGTCTGGGCAAGCTCGATCAAGCCGCGCGATCGATCGCGGTGGCCGAGGCGGTGTCGCCCGATCGCGGTGCCGACCCGCGGCTCGCCCACACGCGGGCGCAGCTCGCCTTCGTCGCCGGCGACTACGATCGCGCGCGGGCGCTGGTGGGCGAGGCGATCGCGTCCGCCGAGGCGATCGGTCTGTCGGCCCGCGTCGGCAACGACTACAACACGCGGGGCGCCATCGAGCTGCGGGCCGGGAACTACGACGCCGCGCGGACCGCTTTCGAGCGGGCGGGCGAGCTCCTCGCCGCGTCGTTCGGCACGCAGCACCCCGAGTACGGCAGGGTGCAGGTAAACCTGTCGCTGGTGTTCGAGCGGCTCGGTCGGCTCGACGAGGCGATCGCACGGCTCGTCGTGGGCCGTGACGTGCTCGCGGCCGACCTCGGCGCCGAGGATCCCCAGGTCGCGCAGGCAAACCACAATCTGGCGGCGTTCCTCGAGCTCGCGGGCCGTCCCGACGAGGCCGAGCCCGTGGCCGCCGCCGCGCTCTCGACCTTGATCGCGAAGCTCGGCGCCGACGATCCCCGCGTCGCTGCAGTGTGGACGACGTTGGGACGGGCGCAGCTCGGCCGCGGCGAACTCGGGGCGGCCGCGGTGTCGCTGGATCGGGCCATCGCGGTGCGCAGCGCCGCGCTCGGACCCAACCACCCCGATCTCGCGCTGCCGTTGCAGTCGCGGGCTCGACTGCGCGTGCGCGAGGGCCGGCCCGCGGTGGCCCTCGAAGACATCGAGCACGCCTTTGCGCTGGTCGCCGCGGCCGAGTTCGACGCGAGCGATCGGGCCGAGATGGCGCTGGTCCGAACCGCGGCCCTGCGTCAGCTCGGGCGCGGGATCGAGGCGGACGCGTGGCACACCGCGGCGGCCGTCATGATCGCGGCGGCCGGGCCACCGGGCGCGCGGTTCCTCCCGGAGCTCGATCGCCTCCGCGGTTGATTGCGCGTCAGGGCGTCAGGATCACCGCGCCCGAGGCGGGGATCGTGATCGTCACGTCGCCGCCGGCGTCGACCGTCGCCCCCGCGCCGCCGAGGACGTCGGTCAGCATCGTGCCCGGGGCGAGGCCGAGCTGCACGACGTCGACGTCGATCTGCTGGTTGCCGAGGGCGCGCGTGAACGCGACGATCGCCGCATCCCCCGGGCCGACGAGTCGCGCAAACGCGAGGGTGTCCTCGGTGGCGCCGAGCGAGAGGTACTCGCCGCGGCGCAGCGCCGGCACCTCGCGGCGCGCCTGGCCGAGGGCGCGCACGAACGCGAGCGTATCGGCCTCGTCCGAGCCGAGCTGATCCTCGTCGCGCCACATCAGGCGGTTGTTCGGATCGGCGCCGCCCCACTGCCCGTACTCGTCGCCGTAGTACATCAGCGGCGCGCCCGGCAGCCCGAGCAGCCACGCGAAGGCCACACGCGCCCGTCGATAGGGCTCGCCATCGCCGGGCGCGACCGCGGTGTCGGTCCACTGGTTCGAGGCGATCGACCGCGAGTGCGCGCCGTCCTGCCCGCGGTAGTCGGCCATGGTCGCAAAGCGCGAGGTGTCGTGGCTGCCGATGTACGGGGTCATCACGGCGCCCTGCGGCCACTTGGTCTGGCCGTGGCCGAACCAGTAGTCGGCGTGGAGCATGCCGTTGTCGCCGTAGGCGAACACCCGGTACGACACGCCGTGGTAGAGCACGAAGTCGAACTGCCCGTCGAGCCCATGGGGCCCGACGTAGCGCGCGATCGTGCCGTAGTTCTCGTCGTTGCACGGATCGGCGCAGTCGTTCCAGCCCATCGCCGTCTCGCCCATCAAGAAGTAGCGGGTGCCGGCGGCTTCGAAGCCCTCGCGCACCGCCGCGGCGAGGTTGCGGATCGCCGCCTCCTCGACGTGCTTGACCGCGTCGACGCGCAGGCCGTCGAGGTCGTAGGTGTCGAGCCACCACACCGCGTCGTCGACGACCGCCGCATTGGCCTCGGGCACACGGTGGTCGATGTCGGGCAGGTACTCGGTGAACGTGCACTCGAGCGCGTTGGCGGTCCAGTCGCAGCCGTTGGTCCCGCACACGCAGCCGGTGCGGAACCACTCGGGATGCTCGGCCATGTACTCGTGATCCTCGTGCACGTGGTTGACGACGAAGTCCTGCAGGACACGGATGCCGTGGGCGTGGGCGGCCGCGACCATCTCGCGCAGGGCTGCCTCGCCGCCCAGC
Organism: Nannocystaceae bacterium; assembly: GCA_044344875.1. GTDB lineage: Bacteria > Myxococcota_A > Polyangia > Nannocystales > Nannocystaceae > Xiheibacterium. The sequence goes on along the minus strand of JBIJCC010000032.1, from coordinate 12,359 downwards.
CGCGCGTCGACCGTGCGCGCGGTCACCGGCCAGTAGCCGTGGTACCCGGTCACCTGGTGGACGCCGTCGCTGGCGAGGAACGCCCCGCCGGGGTTCTCGTGCAGCGGCGACAGCCAGATCGCCCGGACGCCCAGGGCGTCGAGGGTGCCGTCCTCGATCGCGTCGCGGACGCCCTGCAGATCGCCGCCGAGGAAGTCGCCGCGCGGATCGGCGTTGGGCGTGGGCGGGGGATCGTTGCCGGAGTCGCCGTTGCGGAAGCGATCGGTCATCACCATGTAGATGACCGCGTCGCGCCAGTCGAACGCCTCGGCCTCGACCCAGAACGGCAGGCGCAGGGGCAGGCCGCTGCGGCCGCCGCCGTCGACGGGCGTGACGACCACGGTGTACTTGCCGTCGTCGAGATCGCCGATGACGAGCGTCGCGTCGCCGGTGGTCGCGTCGATCACGAGCTCGTCGTCACCGAGCGCACGCTCGTCGTCGTCGTGGCGGAGCACGGCGGTGAACGCCGGAGCATCGGCGCCGTCACCCGGGGCCCCGTCGACGTAGCGCAGCGTCGCGGTGAACTCGCCCGACCCTGCGCCGGGGCGCGTGACGCCGTGGTCGTCGACGACCAGGCGCGGCAGGTTGCAGTCCGGCACCAGGATCGCCGAGTTCTCGACCTCGTCGACGTACTTGCGTCGCCCCTGCGCCGGATCGAGCAGCCACTGGGTCCCGTTGGCGTCGTCGACCACCACCTTGTAGGCGTGGAGCCCCGGCGGCAGGTCGATCGTGGCGCGCCAGGTCGCGCCGTCCTGCGCGAGGGCGGCGGCGGTCGGCAGATCGAAGCCCTGCCACTCGCCGGCGATGCGCACCGCCGAGATGCCGGCCCCGTCGGCGTACGTGAACTCCGTCGGGCACACGTCGACTTCGGCGCCGCCGGTGGGATCGCCGGTGCTCGCGTCGCCGGCCGTGGTCGCGTCGCTCGGATCGCCCGAGGTGTCCGCGGGCGTCGTCGGGTCGTCGGTGTCGGGCGAGGTCGCGTCGGCCGTGACGGGGATCGTGGTCATCACGTCGCCGTCGTCGCTGCTGCCCTCCTCGAGGGCACGGGCCCCGTCCCCGCCGCAACCGAGCGGTCCGCAGGCGACGAGTCCCCACGAGAGGACCCGAGCCGCGATGTCGACCGAAGGAACCAAGGACATCCGAGGCTGTCGACGCATCGGTCGGACACTACCGCGGCGCCGGTGCCCCGATCCACCGTATGCTCCTGGGTCGCTCGATCGTGATGATGCCCACCGAACCGCAGCCGAGCGCGACGGACACCGACACGCTGGACGCCGGCCTCGCGCGGCCGCCCGGGTCGGAGCGCGTCGAGACCGTCGCTCGCGGTACTTCGCTCGGTCGGTACGTCGTGATCGGTGTCGCCGGGTCGGGCGCGATGGGCGTCGTCTACCGCGCGTACGATCCAGAGCTCCAGCGCGAAGTCGCGCTGAAGCTGCTGCAACCGACCGGGTCGAGCCACCCCGAGCGCGCGGGCGCACGGCTGCGTCGCGAGGCGCAGGCGATGGCCCGTGTCTCGCATCCGAACGTCTTGCCGGTCTACGACGCCGGCACGTTCCGCGGCCAGGTGTGGATCGCGATGGAGTTCCTGCCGACCGAGGTGCTCGCCGAGTGGCTGGCGGCGACGCCACGGCCGTGGCGCGAGGTCGTGGCGATGTTCTCGCAGGCCGGGCGGGGACTCGCGGCGGCCCACGCGGTCGGCCTCGTCCACCGCGACTTCAAGCCCCACAACGTCCTCGTCGGCCGTGATGGTCGCGCGCGCGTGATGGACTTCGGGCTCGCGCGCGCCGCGAGCGGCGAGTCGGACACGCCGAGCGCCGGTGATTCGCCGGCCGACGTCGCGTTGGATGCCGAACTGACGGTCGCAGGGACGGCGGTCGGCACCCCGCGCTACATGGCGCCCGAGCAGCACCACGGCCTGCCGGTCGACGGCCGCGCCGACCAGTTCGCGTTCTGCGTCGCGCTCTTCGAGGCGCTGTACCGGGCGCGCGCCTTCGGTGGCGACACCCTCGCGGAGCTCGCCGTGCGCAAGCACGAGCGTCGCCTCGGCGAGATCGATGACACGCTCGGAGTCCCGGCGTGGGTGCACCGGGTGTTGTTGCGCGGGCTCGAGCCCGATCCCACGCGGCGCTTTGCGACGATGGACGAGCTGCTCGCAGCGCTCGCCGATGATCCGAGCGTTCGCCGACGACGGCTCGCTCAGTGGCTCGGCGGCGCCCTCGTGTTGTCGATCGGGATCGGCGGCGCAGCGACGATGCTGGTCGGCAACCGACCGTGCCGCGATGCGGATCGCAAGCTGGTCGGGATCTGGGACGACGACCGTCGCGCGGAGATCCGCACGGCGATGCTCGCGACCGGCTTGCCGTATGCCGAGGCCGCCGAGGCCCGGGTGCGCGACGTCGTCGACGGCTACGCGCAGGAGTGGATCGAGGCCCACGACGGGGCCTGCGCCGCGACCAAGATCTACGGCGAGCAGTCCGAGGAGTTGCTCGACGCCCGCATCGCGTGCCTCGATGGCACACTCGGCGAGCTCGCGGCAACCCTCGATCTGCTCGCGGCCGCGGACGCTCGCGCGGTCGAGCGAGCGGTGCGAGCGGTGGGCGCCCTGCGGCCCGTCGCCGAGTGTGGGCCCGACGAAGAGCTGCTCGCGATCGATCGCGCGCCCACGGATGCCGCGAGCGTCGAGTCGCGCAGGGGCATCGAGGAGTCGATCGCGCGGGGCGCTGCGTTGCTCCGCGCGGGCAAGGCCGCGGACGCGTTGGTGGTGATCGAGCCCGCCGTCCTCGAGGCGCGGCGGCTCGGCTATCGGCCCCTCCTCGCCCAGGCCCTCGAGGCGCTGTCCGACGCCACAGCGGGGGTGGGCGACACCCCGCTGGCCCGGGCCCAAGCCCTCGAGGCGCTCGGCGCCGCGTTGGCGAGCAACTCCCGCCGCGTCGCGATCCGCCTGCTGGGGTCGCTGGCTTTCCTCGACGGCTATGAGCTGGCGAACTGGAAGGCCGGTCACGAGTGGGTGGCGCTCGCCTCGGCCTTGAACAGCACGATGGACGATCCGAACGCCGAGCTAACACTGCTGAACGCCGAGGGGATCCTGTACGTGGTCGCGGGCGACTTCGACGTCGGCGAGCAAATCGCCGATCGGGCGGTGGCGATCCAGCGAGGGCTCGACCCCGAGGACCTGCGGCTGGCGCGGCTGCTCGCGAATCTCGGCACGGTGCTGGCGAGTCGCGGTCGTTACGTCAAGGCGCAGCTCTATCTCGTCGAGGCCCTGGCCAAGCACGAGGTGATGCTCGGACCCGATCACCCGGACACGCTCGCGCTCTCGACCAACCTCGCCGTGGTCGAGACGCGCAGGGGCGATTTCGCCGGCGGCCTGGCGCGCCTGGAGCGGATCGCCGAGGGCCAGGCGCGTGTGCTGGGCGCCGAGCACGGAGAGGTCGCCAACACGCTGAACAACCTCGCGAGCGCGTATCGACAGGACGGCCAGATCGAGCGGGCGATCGCCATGCACGAGCGGGTCATCGCGCTACGTCGCCGGATCCACGGCGATGTGTCGCTGCCGGTCGCGCAGAGCGAGACCAACCTCGCCAACGCCCTGCTGGCCGAGCGTCGGGTGGCCGAGGCGCGCGCGCACCTCGATCGCGCGCTGACGATCCGTCGCCAGCTCATCCCCGCGGAGCACCCCGATAGCCTGCTCAGCGTCTCGACCGAGGCCGCGGTGCTGCGCGCCGAGGGGGACCTCGCGGGGGCGCTCGCGGTGCTCGAGGGCGCACTCGAGCCGCTCCAGACTCGCCTGGGTCCGCTGCACAGCGCGGCGATCGACATGCGGGTGATGCGGGCCAGCCTGCTGGTGGCGCTCGATCGTCGACGCGATGCCGCCGCCGAGTACGAGTCCCTCCTGCAGCTCATCGAGGGGGAGGACGTCCACGACGGGGTCGTGGCCGACATCGAGTTCTCCCTCGCGCGGCTGCTGGACGACCCGGTGCGGGCGCACCGGCTGGCGCTGTCGGCCCGCTCGCGACCGACCGCGTCGGGCACGGCCAAGGACCGCGTGGAGGAGATCGACGCGTGGCTGGCCGCACATCCATGACCGAGATGGATCCAGACGGATCCAGACGGATCCAGATGCGATACGCTGGGCCGTCGTGATGCATCGAACCATCCCTGCGCTCGTGATCGGTCTCGCGGTCGTGTCGTCCTCGGGCGCCGCGGCGGCGCACATCAGCCTGACGTCCCCTGCGGCGCGCTATGGCCAGGAGATGCAGAAGGACTACCCCTGCGGTGCCCTGGGCAATCCCGCAGGGGTCAATCCCCCGACGATGCTCGCCGCCGGCGACACGATCACGGTGACCTGGGACGAGTTCATCGACCACGACTCGCACTTTCGCATCTCGCTCAGCGCCGACGGTGACGACGCGTTCCTCAACCCGACGGGCTTCGAGGACTTCTACAACTCGCCCACGGTGTTGCTCGATCAGATCGCCGACGAGCCGGGCGTCGAGTTCCACGAGGCCGAGATCACGCTCCCGGACATGGACTGCAACCCATGCACGCTTCAGCTGATGCAGGTCATGTACAGCGCGAGCTTCTCCGAGGGGTCGCTGTACTATCAATGCGCGGACATCGTGATCGGTCCCGCCGGGGCGGGCACCAGCGGCGTCGGCGACACCGGCGCTTCGGGTTCCACGGGCGGCGGCGGTGACTCCTCGTCGTCGGGTGACGTGCCCGATCCGACCGACGCGAGCGCCTCGGAGACCGCTGCATCCGACGCGAGCGCGTCGGCCACCGCGTCGGCCAGCGGCGGCGGCACGACCGCGCCCGATACCGACGCGTCGTCGTCCGGGACGAGCCCCGCCGACGATGACGACGCTGGTGGCTGCGGCTGTCGCACGGATGCACGCGGATCGGGGTGGCTGACGCTGCTGGCCCTGGGCGCGATCACGCGGCGGCGGCGGCGATGAAGGTCCGCGCCGACGCGGCCTATCGCGCGTTCGTCCGCGCGCTCGCGTCGACGGACGCGATGCGGATCAAGGAGGTTCGCACCCGCCCGCTGCAGGTCGGCGGTCGCACCGAGCTCGTGCTCTTCGTCGGCGAAGGCGACCGCGCCCACCCGCGGCTCGTCGCGCGGATGCCCCCGGCGAAGGATCCCGCGCCGCCGGTGTTCCGGTTCGATCCCGATCCGACGCCGACCGATCCCGCGTCGCTGCGCGAGGCCCTGGCGGCGCATCGCGAGGCCAACGCGCGCGCGCTCGCGGCCGCCGATCTGGCCCGCGGCCAGGCGCCGGTTGGCGGTGAGCACTTCTGGCGCAACAGCATCCGCGGCCAGCGACACGCGGCGTACTTCGCCGCCGTGCGCAAGGCCTTCGCCCGCTGGGTCGCGCGCGGCAGCTTCACCGCCCGCGCCGCGGGGCTCCGCGTCATCCGCGAGCTCGAGGATGCCTGCTGGATCGGCGTGACCACGTTCGACGACGTCGACTCGGGCACGTACCACAGCTACGGCAAGGACGCGCCGTTCGTGCACTACCTCGAAGCGATCCTCGCGGGCCTGCCGGTCGACGGCACCCGTGCGATGGCGTGCTTGTCGGCGGCGGCGCAGGAGTCGGTCCGCCGCCAGCGCGATCAGGCCCAGGCCCACCTCGACGCGATCATGCGCTCGAAGTACGCCTTCGCCTCGATCATCGACGAGCGCGACATCGAGTCCACCGTCGGCGGGTTGCTCATCGATCGCGAGACGCGGCAGATCGTGTCGGTGGATCCGGACTCCGACGTGGCCGACCCGCAGTACGAGCTGTTGCGGATCGACCCCGCCGCGGCGCACCCGGAGGCGGGCGCGTGGATCCACCGCGACGGCGACGGTGACCTGCGTCTGTCGGACGGGCGTGGGGTGCGGGTCGACGACGCCCTCGTGCGCAGCGCCGCGCTCGACCTCGAGGATCTCACCTTCCAGCGGGCGCCCGGCGACAAGCGGTTGCGCGCCGGCATCCCGCTCGATTGGAACGACGACGGTGTGGTGGCCGGCGGCAAGCTCGACTGGGTCGCGTGGGCCGGGCACTGCGACGTGAAGGCGGTGATGGAGGGCATCGGCCTGGTGCTCGACGACGGGCCGCGCGTCAGCGAGTTCCGCAGCGACACCGGCCGCACGCAGGTCTTCGACCGGACGCTGTTGTTGGAGCTGGCCGCCAGCGTCATCGAGCTCGGCTCGGAGTACGAGTCGATCGACGGCACCGACGAGGGCGACGCGGGCGAGAGCTCGTTCGGCGGGGCGCGCAACGACGCGCGGCCCGACGTGTTGGTGTTCGCACCGGCCAAGGGCACTCGGTCGATTCGCTGGCCCGACGAGGGGGGCCCCACGGCGCTGCGCGTGCGCAAGTTGACCTTCGCCGACGGCGAGAAGGCCGACCTCGACACGGTGTTCTCGCGGTGGCTGCCCGACCTGCGCGCCGTCGACTTCGTCGCCAACCCGCGGCACGTGCGGACGATCGACGACGATCGGGTGCAGATCGATGTCACCGGCGCGGTGCTCGAGGCCGACGCCGAGTTCGCCGAGCTCGACGGCCGCGGCAACCTCACCGTGCGGACGCGCCGGATCGCGCTCGATCTGCGGCCGGGTGCGCGCGGACCCGTCGACGGTTGGTTTCCCCTGGGCTCGACGGTCGTCGACGCGGCCGAGCGCCGGATCAGCCGCGTCTTCTACGATCCCAAGGGCCCCGCGCTCGTGCGCCGCGACGAGTGGGCCGAGCAGGACGGCCGTCGCTGGACGGTGCGCGTGTCCGCCGATGTCCGTCGCACCGCGCTGTCGCGTCGACGCACCTGCGGGCTGGCCCGCGAGGCGCGGCGCGACGATCCTGCCATGTACCAGGCGCTGCTCGACGCGGCGCTCCGCGCGGGTCGGCCGATCTGCGCCGACACCGACGCCGAGGCGCCGGTGTGGAACGGCATGGTCACGCGGCTGCAGGTCGCGCTCGAGAAGGACAACCAGGCCGCGCGCGTGCAGCTGTGGCGCATCGATCTCACCGCGCGCTTCGGCGAGGCCGTGCTGCGCTACATGGTCCGCCGCGACGCCGAGGGCGAGCCGATCGCCTACTGCCCGGTCCCGGGCAAGCGCGGCGAGCAGTGGCCAGATTTCCTGTGGAGCGAGCTGCCGGATGTCGCCAGCAAAGCCAAGATCGACGGCCGCTGGATGGTCAACCGCACGATGGCCGAGCGCGGCGCGGTGACGATCGAGCCGGATCGATCGGTCGAGGGCGGCTTCTACGTCCACGACGACCACATCAAGAACGTGTACGAGATCCTGTTCTGCGCGCTGTCGGAGTACCGGTGGACGATCGTGCACGACGGGAAGCGGTACGGGTTCGACAGCCGGCGGGCGTGGGCGGATGCGTGCGCGCGGTGCAAGGCGGCGGCGCGGACGCTGACGTTCGTGGGGTGAGGGCGCCTCGCGCGCCTGTGGGCGCCTCGCTTTCGATCTCCGCCAAGCGGCGGCCCTACCTCGGCGGCGTCAGTGCCTGGCGCGGACCAAGAGCAGCTGTTGACGAAGCGAACCCTGGCGTGCGATTATGAGCAAATGGAAGAGTACGACCAAAGGCGCGCCCGGCGCCGGATTCCGCGGCTCCGCACTACGACGACGTGTCTTGGATTCGTGCTCGGCGCTTGGCTCTTCGGCGACGCAGGCTCGTCGACCGCGGTGGCGCTCGAGGGGGTCTTCCCTGCAGCGGGCGAATGCGAATGGCCGACCTCGGTCCAAGTGTTCGTGCGCCCAGCGCCCGGACACCCCGCGGGGTACTCGTCCACCGAGTGGTATCAGTGTAGCGGGGTGTTCGTCGGTGACCTCGTGCTCACGGCGGGGCACTGCATCGCATACATGGACTCCGTAAACATCCACTTCGGGGAGGACGCAGACACGCCGGAAGTGATTGATGTTCCCGTCGCATGCAACGCGAATTCGGACGGCGACTGGGTCGAGATGATAGACAATCACTGGGCATGGTTCGGAACCGATATCGCATGGTGTGAGCTCTCGAGTGACCACGCTTACCCCATCGAGCCGGTGATGCTCCCGAACGGCTGCGAGCCGCAGTACTTGAGGGATCTCTTGTTCGGCGCCGATGCCGGATTCTATGGAGAGCACGTGAGTGCGGTCGCCTCGGGAGGCGAGAATCAAAGCGCGACGATAATCGGGACGAAACGAGCAGCGCCCATGTCGGTTATGTTCGAGCGCTACGTCCCGGCACTTGGAGTTACAGCTGCTTGGTACCTCCTTGAGGGGCAGGAAGACGGGAATGATCCCGATGTGGACCCTGAGACGATCTTCGGGGGTGATTCCGGTGGTCCGATCTACTTCGAGATGGCAAACGGGTCCTGGCGTACCCTCGGTGTGATCTTGAGCGTGCTCGGGGCTGCGTTCGATCTTGGGGATGGACGGGGTGCCGAACTCCGCGCCTACGGACTAACGAACTCTACGCCAAGGCATGTCCGCTGGATCGAGTTGGATTCAGATGTAGACATTACCCCGTGTCACACTTGGAGCGGTGGTAAGTGGGTCTGGGACGCTAACTCGCTCTGCGGCCTCGAGTACGACTTGTCGCCGGAGACGGGGAGTTCCTGGCCGGGCTGTGGTAGCGACGGTCCATCGTGGATCGGCGAATGCAACGGCTGGACTCCGCCGGGGCCGGACAACAAGACATCTCCCAGCCAGGCACAAAGCATGATCGATGTCGCGAAGTTCGGCTTCGGAGGGTCTCTTCGAGGCGAGTTGTTTGGAATTCCGGCGCTCACCGAATGGGTGGGTACCTCTGGGAACGATAGCGTGACCTGGACCAATACGCAGTCGACCGAGGTCTTCGGGGGGCGCGGTCACGACACGCTCTTCGCGGGAGCAGGCGCGGATCAGATTCATGGTGGCACCGGGAACGACCTCCTCTACGGTGGTAGTCAGAACGATGTTCTGGTCGGTGGAAGGGGGATGGACTATATGCAGGGTGACGCAGGTGACGACGTGTTCGTCATTCGTGGAACCTGCGAAGTTTCTGCGGGTGAAGTCATCAGCGGCGGTGCAGGGAGTGACACGCTGTACACGCCGGTTAGCCTCGCGAGTCTGACCAGCTTGGGTGTGTCTGTTTCCTCTATCGAGAAGATCGTGATCAATAATTCAGCGCTTCAGGTGGGCACATGCCAGTCGCCGCCTGCAACTCCGCCGTTGGTGCCTGCACCATGAATCCACGTGAGACACTCTTCAGTATCAGTGCCGTAGTTGCCGTCGGGGTACTTGCGCTCGGAGTGGTCGTTCGCGAGCGCGGGCCGGCGGCTAACGAGACGCTGCTGTCGGACTCGCAGACCGGGACGGCGGCGTCACTCAGTCGAAAGCGCGGCTTCGGTGTCGCGCTTTCGCCAAGATCGTTCGAGCGCCCGGCTTACGGCCGGTCGGCCACTCTTCGAAGGGCGGATGCCGCGGATGAGGCGAGTTCGGCCAGCGAGGATCTGTCACCTCAAGCCTCCGAAGTCGTGCGGAGATTCACGGACGCCGCCAATGTCGTTGTCGACACATCCCCCGATTCCGCCGCCTACAAAGTTGCTCTGAGTGAGCTCGAACGATCATTTCGGTCGATGGGCCCACTGGACGAGCCGTCACGCCGATTAGTCGCTCAGGCGTGGGAGCTCGTGGCGGAGCACCGCGGCAAAGTGGACACTGGTGCACGCTCGACGAGCACGCTGGTGGGCGAGTGACTTCGGGGGTAGAACTCGGGGAACTCGGGGGGCCTCCCTTCCGGCGTTGGATGTGCTTGCTGGCGATGCTCGTCGCCTGCGGTCCGTCGGCGGACGCCGCCCACGCCGGGGCATCGACTGGCGGCGCTACGGTCCAAACCTCGACCGGTGGCGTCGAGTCGACGTCGTCGAGCTCCGAGCACCTGACCAGCTCTGGGGAACCCACGACGACCGGTGCGCAGCAGTGCGTGAAGTCCATCGTCGCCGACACATTCGTGCAAGTCACCGAGGCGAAGCTCGGGAATACCTCCGTTGCCGACGTGGACTTCGATGGTGAGCTCGATGTCGTCGGCGGGATGGGTGTCATCATCTTCGCTGACCTCGCGGTGCTTGCCCTGGACGTCGCGGAGCCCGATGACGGGCGGATCGGCGAGTTCACGGGCGACGACGCGCTCGATCTGGTATACAGCGGTCCCGACGAAGCGCTCGTGGTCATCCCCTCGGTCGTCGACGGTGGGGTGACGCCGATCGCGACGCCCGGTGCGTCGGCGCTCACCTTCACGGTCGGCGACTACGATCGGGACGGCATCGGCGACGTCGCTGCCGGTTATCCGAACGGGGTGGAGGTCTGGCACGGCGCGGGTGACGGCACCTTCACGTCCCCCGGGCTCTTTGGGCCCGCCTACGCCTCCGACTTGACGTTCTTCACTCAGGACGGCGAGGTACGGCTGCTGACGACGCAGGGGTTGGGCGACGCGGGGGGTATCTATCGCCAGGAAAAGGGTGCCTTCGTGCTCTACGACGACTTCCCCCAACCGAGCGTCGTGACCGCTGAGGAGGTGGACTTCCTGGTCGGGGAGACTGGCCACGTGCTCATGTCCGTCTGGTGGAACCTCCCGTTCGGCGAGGTCGTGTCGAACTACTCGGTCGTCTACGATCAGGGTAACGGTTGGGGTGGCTGGGAGTACGATCTCCAGGGCGGATTCCCCTACGACGCGGCGATGATCGACATCGATGCCGACGGCATCGCCGAGGCCGCGGTGATCGAAGCAAATCCGGATGGGGACGCCCGCCTTTCGTTCGTCTGCGTCTCCGGCGACCGACTGGTCCGCTGCGGGACGACCCCGGTCCCGCCGATCCCCAAGCAGGTCGAACTGCTCCCCGAGGGGCCCCGCGTGCTGCTCACGACCAAAGAGGATGGCGCGTGGGTCGCCGACCTAACGATCACGCCGTGTGTCGACTGATCGACTGATCGACCTCACTCTGGCCGCAAGAACGCCCCCGCGCCACCACCTCACCGTCGTCGAGCTCTGCGGCCAACCGCAACGATCGCCGCGCGGGCATGGCCATCATCGCCGCGAGCTCGCGGCGCCAGATGCCAGATGCGGCACGACCGCGACCCGTCGTCCGAGATCCGGGATCTCGACGTTCGACGTTCGACGTACACGCCCGACCCCGCGTGCCGCCCCGCTCGGCTACCCGAGCAGCCAGGCCATACGATCGGGTCCGTCGAGCGGGCAGCGGGCGCAGCAGGTCCATCGTTCATCGTGACCACCGCGCCGTCGGCCCGCCGGATGCGGCGCAGCCCCGGCACCGCGGCGGACCACCGCACGTCCGCGTGGATCATCGCGCCATCGACGAGGCCGTCGCGCCCGCCGAGCGCCGCCATGTCGCGCCGGCATGTCGCGCGGGCCCGCCGTGGGCCTCAGTTCACCTCGAACAGCACGTCGTCGAAGCTGACGGTGCACGTCGTCGCCGCCGGCGAGGCCAAGCCGATCGCCGAGCGTCGACCCATCCCGAGCGTGCCGAGGGCGACGACGTTCCCGGTGTCGCTGTCGGTGCCGTCGCTGATCGACATCCCGATCGTCGCATTGTCGAGATCGACCCCCCACGCGAGCACGGCCCACTCACCGACGGGGGGGCTGGCGATCTCCGCGACGATCGGTCCCGGTTCCATGTCCATCGACGGCCCCTTGCGCAGACCGAGGCGATTGTCGGGCAGCAACACGAGCTCGACCCGAGTGGCCTCGAGTTCGGGCATCACGAAGGTGGCATAGCTCGCGAGCACGACGCCCGCGGCCGGCGGCACGCAGCTGGGCTCGAGCCGCAGCGCGAAGCCATGCCGCACCGTGTCTTCCGTGTGCTCGATCCTCAACGCCGCCACGCCGTCGAGCATGCCGTCGAGCACCGCCGCCAGCGCGCGCGACGACTCGAACCCATCCTCGATCACCCCCAACATCCCGCCGTTGCGCGCCGTTTGTTCCCCAATCGGCGGGATCACGTCGCTGCCTTCGAAGTCGAGGCACGCGATCGCCCCCGCATGCGCTGCACAGAACGTCTCTCCGCCGCCACTCCCCGTCCCCGACGCCTCCTCCGACCCTGCCTCCGACCCACCGCCGCTGCTCGTCGCCGCGCCGATCCCCGACGTCGATCCAGCGTCGGTCGTCCCACCATCGATCGTCGGCGCCTGCTCGAAGCACCCACTCACCACCAGCGACAGCATCGCAAGTCTGCGCACGCCACCAGCCTACCTCAGCCCGGCCCAAACGGCTCCCGCAACCCCATCCCCCGAACCTCCCGCCCCCGAACCTCCTGCCCCCGCATCCCCCCAGTCCCCGCCACCC
>JBIJCC010000119.1:0-31818 GCA_044344875.1 Nannocystaceae bacterium | reverse complement strand
GCCCATCGTTGCAACGGCACTCGCCCTTCTCTTCGGCATGCGCCGCAACAGATCACAAGTCACGCCCCGGATCAAACCGAAGGTCCATCTGCGCAAGACTGCTTAAGTTTTGATGCGATTGCCCTGCTCTCGAGATGCTGGGAAGGTACCCGGCGGGGCTCGAGGTCGCCCAGGCGGCGCGGAGCGACGCGGAGCAGCTCGGTTGGCCACCGTTGACCGCGGCCGCCCGGTTCGTGGAGGCGGACTTGTTCAACAGCGCCGGAGACTATGCAAACGCGGAGGCCGTGGGTGTCACGGCATTCATGGAGGCGGTGCGATCCGGGGCGTGGGAGGTGGCCACGGATGCGGCGATCGAGATGACGTTCGTGGTGGGGCACCGACGCAAACGCCCGGCCGAGGGAAGACTCTGGGCTGAACATGCCGCGGCCGCCCTCTCGCGAGGCACCGACCCCGCAGGGCTGCGTGAAGCGGCGCGATTGACCGCGCTGGCGGCCATCTCGGTCGACTCCGCGGCTTACGCCGAGGGGAAGGAACTCGTCCTGCGGTCATTGCAACTCCGTGAGCGCGCACTTGGGCCAGAGCATCCCGACGTGGGAGCCACACTGGGTAATCTCGGCTTGGCACACCAACACCTGGGCGAGTATCGCGATGCGCGAGACCTCGCTGAGCGACAGCTGGCGATCGCCGTCGGGGCGTTGGGCGCCGGCCATCCTCGGGTGGCGGACGCTCTCATGCGGCTGGGCCGAGCCCATATCAATATGGGAGCGTTCGAGGAGGCGAGGGAGTGCATGGAGCGGGCGCTGTCCATCCACGAAGCGGCGCTTGGGGCCGATCACCCAGACACAGGGGACACTCTCAGCTCTCTCGCGAGCATCTACGAGACGTTGGGCGACTACGAAGGTGCGCGGCTCTCCCTCGAGCGCGCGCTGTCCATTAGCGAGAAGACACGCGGCGCAGATAATCCGCTCACGGCGGGAATCGTGCTCGACCTGGGGAACGTACACAAGTCGACCGGCGCGTACGCGGAGGCGAAGCGATACGACGAACACGCCCTCGCGATTCTGGAGACGACGCTGCCGGCGGATCATCCCTACATTGCGATGGCCCTGAGTAACCTCGGGCGCGTGCAGTTCCTCCTGGGCGAGTACCAAGGGGCAAAGCTCGCGCACGAGCGCGCCCTCACGATCAAGGAGAGGTCGCTCGGCGAGGATCACCCGGATTTGGCGTACGCCCTCAATGGTCTCGGCGAGACCGAGCACGCCCTCGGCGAGCACACCGCCGCGATCGACCACCTCACCCGCGCCGTCGCGCTCCGCTCCGGCAGGGACGTCGCGCCCAATCTGCTCGCGCACAGCCGTTTCGCCCTGGCGAAGGTCCTGTGGGATGCGCCACGCCCCGAGGGCCGCGACCGCAACCGTGCCCACACCCTCGCGAACCAAGCGCGCGACCAGTTCGCGACCGGAGGCGAGGCCTCCGCGCGCGACCTCGCAACCGTCGAGACCTGGCTGCGCGACCACCCGCTCTGACGCGGATCACCCCTCGCCCGGCGCCACCACCCACACCCCCGATCGCTCCCCGTCGCGCACGCCATACGCGACGACACCATCCCCGAACGCGCCGCCCTCGATGTCGACGCCGAGGGAGAACACGTGATCGTCGATCGGCACCTCGTCCACGGACTCCGCCTCCACCAGCACGAGCGACCCGAGGTACGCGTCGTCGATGTCGACCAGCGTGACGCCACGGCCGTCGGGGAGGACGCCGCGCACGTCGCTGGCGCGGGGAGCGAGCTTCAGCGGCCTGCCTTCCTGGAGGGGGACGCGCCACCACCCGCCGCCCTCGCCGGGGAACGGCCTCACCTGCGGGCTCTCGAGCACGTCGAGCATGCCGTCCGCGAGTCGGTACCACGGCGCGCCGGGGACGAGGTCCTCGCCCGCCCCGGTCTCGGGATCATAGCGGAGGAACAACCCCTGCGTGCTCGCGAGGTACCGGCCGTCGTCGAGACGCAGGACGAGCGTGATGTCGGCCGGGACGTCGAAGGTGGCGAAGGTGGGGAGCCGCACCACGCGCGTGATCGGAGCCGGCGACTGATCGAGGGGGACGACGAGATCGTCGAGGAAGGCGCCGAAGGCGATGAGCCCCGTGCCCTCGGCGACGTCCGTCACCACGCCGGTCTTGCGCTCGAGCACCGAGGTCGTGCGGGCACCCTCCGGCGTCGCACGCTGGAACGCGAGCCACTCGCCGTCGTCGCTCAGGCGCATCGCCATCGCGCCCTCGACGAGGGTGGTCGTCGAGCCGTCGTTCAGATCCAGCGCGAGGATGTCGCCGTCGACCGTGCGCGCCAGCACCTCGGTGCCGTCGCCCGCGACCGATCCGAAGTCGGTGCTCACGTCCGGCAGCAACTCCTGCGTCGGCGGCACCGGATCGCCGGGCGCCGCCGGGTACGGCTGCAGGAGCAGCGGGCCGTGCGAGGGATCCGCGTCGTCGAACCGGATGAAGACCGCGCCGAGATCGGTGCCGACGCTGAAGCCACGCATCGCGGGGAACGCAAGTCGAGGAGGAGTGGCGCCGGTCGGATCGAGGAGCATCGTGTCGCCGTTGGCGTCGGAGGTCCCGATCAAGGACCCGGGCCACAGCGGGCTCTCGCGCGCATAGCCCACCCCGTCGGCGATCTCGCGGGGCGACTCGCCGCAGGCGCCGATCGAGACCACGCGGGGATTGGGCGGCTTCGGGCCGTACGTGAACGGCTCGTCGGATCCATCGTCGGCCGTGACCGCGTCGCCGATGGTCAGGTACACGCGATCGCCGAAGCGTATCGGCGCGGAGGCCAGCACCTCGTCGGCGTCCAGCTCGAGGACGCGACGGGGCTCCGACCCGGCGCACCGGGGTTCGTCGTCGGGATCCTCGACCGTCGGACCACACGCGCAGATCCCCAAACCCAACGCCACCCCAGCCATCGATCGCATCGATGCAATCTACCCCCGAGGGCCGGCGCGTGCACGTTCGGCCGTTCGACCACCGTGTCCGTCCGACACGACCCGAGCGCGCAAACCTCGATCCCGATCACGGAATCGCAGGCCCGAGTCCATGGCGTCCCTGTCTCGATCCGCGGCGACACAGCTCCGTCGTGAGGAGCCCGACGATCGCGTGCACCTCGTCGTCGGCGAGGCCGGGCGGGTACCGCGACGGTGGAACGCGCCGCGCGGCCGTGTCCTCGGGCAGCAGCTCCATCACGGTCTCGTCGACCGGCTCGAGCCACGCCTCGTCGATCGTCTCGACGGCGTCGTCGGCGAGTTCGTCGTCGGCGAGTTCCTCGACGTCGTGCTCGTCGAGGTCGAACACCACCGCGGTGAGCGCCGAGGGGCGAACGTCTGGGGCGACCGCACGCGTCCGCAGGGATCCCGATCTGGCCGGCACGGGTGGGTGTACGGACCACGATCGCGATCGGATCGACGCCATGATCGTCACGCGCCCGAGCGATTGCCCCGCTCGAGGCGATCCGCCATCATCCGGCGATGGGCCGTGGATGGGACGTGGAGATGGTGCGCCGGGCGATCCTCGGCGCGGTGGGACTCGCCGCGTGTGGTCCGTCCGAGGTGACATCGCCGGGTGAACAGGCGACCGAACCGACGGGCGGCGGGTCAGGCACGTCGAGTGGCGACGCGACGTCGACCGAGAGCGTCACCGCGGGCACGGTGAGCGCGTCGACGTCGAGCTCGTCCACCGGCGACGACCCGGAGCGCGACGGCGCCTGGGCCTGCGGCGATCCGATCCCCCCGGAGTTCACCGGACCACCGTGCGAGGACCCCGTCGCCCCGGTGCAGAGCGACGGCACCCCGACGGGATTCGAGACCTGCGGGGACGGTCGCGTCCACCGGGTCGAGGCCCGCGAATGCGTGGTGTCACCGACGGCGACCGACGCCTGCCGCAACGACGCCGACTGCGGCGACGGGCAGCTGTGCTACTGCGACGGCGACGACTCGCGGTGCGTGGACGCGTACTGCAACACCGACGCGGACTGCGGCGGCTTGCCGTGCATGCGGGGCGAGGACCCGAACATCTGCACCGGGCCCGGCGAGGTCTACGACTACTTCGCGTGCGTCACACCGCACGACACCTGCGATGCCCAGGTGTACGCCACCTGCAACCTCGACCTCTGCGACGTCTGTGCATGGACGCCCGAGGACTGCGCCTGGGCCTGTCGTCCCCTCGGCCCGACGTCGTGCACCACCTGCGGCCGGCCGTACCTCGTCGACGGGGCCGCGCGGATGGCCGATGCCGTCCGGCGCGGGGACTGGATGATCCCCATCGCGTCCGCCGACGATCGTCTCGACGCCGAGGACGACGCCCGCGTCGCATCGCACTGGCTGCGCACCGCACTCGCCGAGCACGCGTCGATCGCCGCCTTCGCCCGCTACACCCTCGATCTCCTGGCGCTCGGGGCTCCGGCCGCGCTGGTCGCCGACGCGGGCGCCGCGATGGCCGACGAGATCGAGCACGCGCGGGCATGCTTCGCGATCGCGGCCCGCCACGGCGCGCCTGCCCACGGTCCCGGACCGCTCCCGAGCGAGGGTGCCCTGGGCGATCGGACCGCGCTGCGGATCCTCGACGACGTCGTGCGCGAGGGCTGCATCGGCGAGACGCTTGCCGCCCTCGAGGCCGCGGCCGCGCTGCGCGACGCCACCGATCCCGCCGTTCGCACGGCCCTGACGCGCATCGCCGGCGACGAGCTGCGCCACGCGGAGCTCGCGTGGCGGCACCTCCGCTGGGCGCTCGACGAGGCCGACGATCGCGGGCGCGCTTCGATCGAGGCCCTCGTCGACGCCGCGATCGCCGACGCGATCGCCCAGACCGAACGCACGTGGGCGACCGAGGATCCCGCGGTGCCGAGCCACGGCGTGCTCGGGACCGAAGCCCGAGCGCACGTCCACCGCACCGGGCTCGTCGCGGTGATCGGACCGTGCACGGCCACCCTGTTCGCGGCGTACCGATCGCCGCACGCCGTCGCGTCATGACCCTGCGCGCAGGACATCCACCCGCGCCGAGCCGTCGTCCTCGAACGCCACCGACAGCACGCTGCGCAGGCTGACGTCGCCGTCGACGCCGATCTCCCGCAGGACGCTGCGGGCCTCGGGCTCGGACATCCCGGTCGACGCGCGCAGCTTGATCGCGACCGCGTCGTGCAGCGCCTCGCGGGTGCGCTGCAACCACCGCGCCGCGGTCGCTCGGTGCACGTGGTACATCGCTCCGAGCTCGTCGACGCTCAGGCGATGGAACACGGCGGCGCGCAGCAGATTGCGCTCGCGCGGGCTGAGCTCGTCGAACGCAGAGCACACGCTGTCGCGCACCAGCGTGGCCCATCGCGCCTGCTGCACCGCGCCGTCGATCCGCTGCGATCGGACGACCTGCGACTCCGCGAAGGGCTCGCAGCTCGGCTGAGCGCGGAGATGGCGGAGCTGATCGATGACGCAGCGCGTCGTGACCGCGCGGACCCACGCGTGCAGCGACCCCTGAGCGCGGTAGCTCGCGAGCTTGGGCTTTGCATCGGGACCACCGACGACGATGCGCACCAGCAGGCTCTGCACCAGTTCGTCGACGTCGCGGCGGATCCCGAGGCGGGCCGCGATCTGCCGGATCTCCGGGGCGAACCGCCGCTCGAACCCCGCAACGGCGGTGGGATCCCCGGCGAGGACCGCGGCGACCAGCTCGAGATCGGTCATGGGGGGATCGACGGAGCGCGCGCCGCCCGGTCGCACGGGGGCGTCGGTACCGATCGTGCACGACCGTGGGACCGCCGCGCGTGCAACCGCGCCGCGTCGGCACCGTCCTTGGCGAGGTGGAGGAGCGCTGCGCGGACTCGGAGGTGGTGGCGGCCTGGATCTCCGGTCGGCTCGAGCCCGCGGCCGCCCACGCCCTCGAGGCCCACGCCGATCGATGCGAGGCCTGCCTTCAGGTGCTCGCCGCCGTGGGGAAGATCTGCGCCGACCCGCACAGCCAGGCGCTTCGGCACAGCCACGGCGCGCCGGCGCTCGCCGACTGGGCGATGCTCGTCGCGTCGCCCTCGCTCGCGGCGCCGCTGGCGGGGGATCGCTACGCGCTGTGCGGCATCCTCGGCAAAGGCGGCTTCGGTGTCGTCTACGACGCCCGCGATCGCGAGCTCGATCGACCGGTCGCGATCAAGGCCCTCGCGGCCGGGCACGACGGCGCCGCGCTGCGTCGCGAGGCGCGGGCCCTCGCCGCGCTCAGTCACCCCAACGTCGTGCAGGTCTACGACGTGATCGAGAGCCAAGGCCGCGTGTTCCTCGTCATGGAGCAGGTCCGGGGCGAGACGCTGCGCGCGTGGCAGCGCCGCAACCCCGCGGGCCCGCGGATCCTCGTCCACTACCTCGCGGCCGCAGCAGGGCTCGTCGCGATCCACCGCGCCGGCCTGGTGCACGCCGACATCAAGCCCGAGAACATCCTGCTCGCCGAGGACGGCCGGGTGTTGGTCGCGGACTTCGGGCTGTCGCGCCGCGGGCCCGAGGCCGCGACGGAGGGGATCGCCGGCACGCCGCGCTACATGGCGCCCGAGCAGGCCCGGGGCCAGCGGCTCGACGCGAGCGCGGATCAGTACAGCTTCTGCGTCGCGCTCCACGAGGCACTGCACGGTGCGCTGCCGGGGAAGACCCCCCTGTGGACCTCGCCGCGGCGCGTCCGCGAGGTGCTGCGTCGCGGCATGCACGACGATCCCAACGCGCGCTGGCCCGACATGGCCGCGCTCGTCCAGGCGCTGCGCGACGCGTGGGAGCCCCGCGTCCAGTGGTGGCCGGCCGTGGTGGTGTTCGGCGTCGCGATCGCCGTCGCCGCCTGGGCCAGCTCGCCGAGCTCCGCCGCCGAGCGGGCCGACCTCGCGGCGGACGCCGAGTCGATCGACCGACCGGCGCCGGCGACCGAGGCCTCGCCGGCGATCGAGCGCGCGGTGGCCCAGCGCAACGCCGGCGACCTCGTCGACGCGCTCGCGACCCTGGGCGCCGTCGTGCGCGGCGAGGTGCCGAGCTCCCCGTTGCTGCAGACCCGCGCGCGCCACGAGCTCGGCCGCACGCTCGACCAGATGGCGAACGCCGAGTCGCGGCAGCTGTTCGTCGACGCCCACGAGGGCGCGCTCACCCAGCACGCCGACCTGCTCGCGGCGATGGTCGCCATCGACCTCGCCGAGTCCGAGGCCGAGACCCCGGCGACGCTCGAGGCCGCGCGGATGTGGTTGCGCACCGCGGAGGCCGAGCTGCGACGCATCGACATCGATCCGCGCCGGCACGGCGAGTTCGTCGCCGCCGCCGCGCAGATCGACGCCATCGCCGGCGACGAGGCCGGGGCCGCGGCCGGGTTCGAGCGCGCGTCGAACCTCCTGCTCGAGATGGATCCGGTGGCCCGCGTCCGCACGCACACCCGATGGGCAAGCATGCTCGGTCGGCTCGGCGAGCACGACCGCGCGCTCGTCAAGCTCGACGAGGCCGAGGCGATGTGCCGACTCGCGGAGTTGGACCACGGCACCGCGCGCATCGAGATCCACCGCACCAAGGCGACCGTGCTGCAGCACCTCGGTCGCTTCGACGCCGCGGTCGCGGAGATCGACGGCGCGCTCGCCCTCGCCGCCGCGATCGACGGCTACCCGAACGCCGGCCTCGCGGCCCTGCACGGCGACATGGGCTCGTTCCACCTGCAGCGCGGCGACGCCGATGGTTCGGCGCGCCACCTGACGCGCGCCCTCGAGCTGGCGCCGGACTCTTGGGTCGCGCACAACAACCTCTCGCTCCACTACGCCAAGATCGCGTGCCGCGACGATGTCCCCACGCCCGGGTGCGATCCCGAGGCGGGCGAGCTCGGCTACGCCCACCAGCTGCGCTCGGTCGAGCTCGCGCGCGAGGCGTTCGGCGAGGACCACCCGACGTTCGCGACCATGCGCGCCAACCTGGCCCGCGATCTCGTCGCCCGCGGCGAGCTCGAGCGCGCCCGCGATCTGTTCGAGCGCTCGTGCGAACAGCTCGCGGCGCACTTCGGGCCCGAGGCACGCCAGCTGTTGAACCCGCTGTACGGCCTGGTCGAGACCAACGTCCGGCTCGGTCGGCGCGACGCAGCCGTGGCCGCCGCGCGACGCCTGCACGCGGTCGCCCACGGGCCCGCACTCGCGACTCGCAAGAACGCGACCGCGGTGCTCGACTACGTCGTGGGCCGCACGCTCGCATGGCGCAGCCCTCGGGACCGCGAGGCGCTCCGCCTGCGCGACGGTGGGCGGGCGTTCTTCGGCGACGCGGTCCCCGACGACTTCCGTGTGATCGACGCCTGGTTCGGGGAGCGGGCGGGCGGGGATGGGGAGTGACGCGACCGCGATGATCGCCGAGGCGGCGAACGAGACCCGTGCACGATCGCGCGGCGTCGCGCGCAGCCGTTGCATGGGGGCCCGCCACGCTGAGCTGTTAGCCTTCGGTGCATGCGCTGCACCCCCGTCGCCCTCGTCCTGCTGTCTGCGTGCTTCAGCCCGGCCGACCCGAGCGGCTCGGGCACGACCGGGAGCAGCGCGTCGACGGGCTCGGCGTCCGATCCGACGACCTCGGCCTCCGCCTCCGAGTCGACGACGTCCGACTCGATGACGACCGACGGGACGGTCACCGCGTCGGGGCCGGGGACGAGCTCCGAGGGCTCGAGCGGCGCAGCCTCGACGTCCGCGGATTCGTCGGGATCGAGCTCGTCCGGCGTCGCCGAACCCGTCTGCGGCGACGGGATCCGCGACGGCGCGGAGCAGTGCGACGACGGCAACGTCGAGCCCGGTGACTTCTGCGACGACGCCTGCGCGATCGAGACACTCGTCTTCGCCGCGACCGGCGTCGAGCAATCCTTCCCCATGCCCGACTGGGCCTCGGCGCTGCAGGTCGAGGCGTACGGCGCCCAGGGTGGCGGCTCCGAGTGCTGCGATGGAGTCGACGACGACGGCGGACTCGGGGGTTACGCCGCGGGTGTGATCGCGGTCGGCGGCGGGACGATGGTCTACGTCGAGGTCGGCGATCAGGGCACGCAGGGCGGCACCGGCGGCTTCAACGGCGGTGGCGACAGCGGTCAGTACGGCGGCGGTGGTGGTGGCGCCTCCGACGTCCGCGTCGGTGGCAACACCCTCGCCGAGCGCGTGCTCGTCGCAGGTGGCGGCGGCGGGGGCAACTGCGGCTGCCCCGATCACGGCATGGGCGGCGCGGGCGGAGGGCTCGTCGGCGAGCCGGGCATCTCGCTGCAGGGCAACCTCGCGCCCGGCGGCGGCACACAGAACGCCGGCGGCACCGCAGGTGAGGCGCCCGGCACCGCGGGTGCGCTCGGCGTCGGCGGATCGTGGACCGACAACGCCTACCACGTGGCGGGCGGCGGCGGTGGTTGGTACGGCGGCGGCAGTGGCTATGCGACCGGCGCGGCCGGTGGTTCGTCGTACATCGGCGCGCTGCAGGACGCGTCGACGATGACGGGCATCCGCGTCGGCCCGGGCGAGGTGAGCATCACGCCGATCGCGGACTGAACCGCGAGTGACGTCACGCCTTCGAGCGGACGATCTCGCGGCAGGTCTCGATCTTCTCCTTCGGCGCGACGCACTTCACGTACCAGTCCTTGCCGAACAGCGCGATGAAGGTGAAGCCGTCCGAGGCCCGCACCCGCTCGATCTCGTGGTAACCGTTGGGCAGCGTCTGCGCGCTCTTGACGGTCTCGGCGGTGGCGAGGATGTTCGACATGGTCTTGGCCTTCTCGAGCGAGGCGGCGCCGTGGGGCTCCCAGCTCACCGCGATCGACTCGTAGTTGCCGAGGTCGAACGACCAGTGCTTGTCGTGGGGCGAGGTGAAGCCCTTGGGCAGCTTCAGCTTCCCGAGGCCAGGCAGGTCGGCCTCCTCGAGGACGATCTCGATCGCGGGGGCGGGCGCCGCCGCCTCCTTCGCGGGGGCCTTCGCGGGGGCCTTCGCGGGGGCCTTCGCGGGCTCGGCCTTCGAAGGGGCGCCGACGGCCGCAGCCTTCGGCGTGGCGTCGGTGGCGGGCTCGGCCGCGCGATCGCAGGCGACGGCGAGGATCGAGAGGAGCATCGAGGAGACGAGGGCGGTGCGTTGCATGGTCTTGCCTGCCCTGACGGACGCAGGCCGCGGCGTCGCACCGACGGCGACGGGTTTTTCGCGCGACCGGTGCTAAGGTCGCGCGGCCGGATGTCTCGCCTGCGTCGCGCGATCGATCGACTCGGCCCCACGGTGCGCTCCGCGGTGCACCTGCGCCCGGCCCAGCTGCTGGCCTTCGCGCGCCAGCGCCAGGCCGGCCCGGCGCGCACGCCGGCGCAATCGCGGGCCCCCGGCTGCGACGCGCTCGCGATCCCCGAGGGGCTCGCCGGTCCCTCGCCCGAGGGCGCGCTGGACGACGACGGCGCGGTGCGATTGGTCGGGCACGCGGGCCACGATCCGCTGCGCTTCGGCTGGGACGCCGGCGACGATCCGCTGTGGGCGTACACGCTGCATTACCACGGCTGGCTCACCGCGCCCGGCGTCGACGTCGAGCTCGGCCGCGCGACCATCCTCGACTGGATCGAGGAGCACCGCGCCGGCGTGGGCTGGGAGCCCTACCCGACCTCGCTGCGGCTGCTGCACTGGATCGGCTGGCTGTCGCGACACGGCGGCTCGCTGCACGCGGCGCAGCAAGAGATCGTGCTGGCGTCGATGAGCGCGCAGCTGCAACACCTCGTGCAGCACGCCGAGGTGCACATCGACGGCAATCACCTGTGGACCAACGCAGTCGCGATCGCGGCGACGTGCCTGGCCCTCGACGGTCCGGTTCCGTCGCGCCTGCGCGATGGGGCGCGGGCGCGGCTGCTCGCGATCGTCGACGATCAGCTCGCAGCCGACGGCGTCCACGGCGAGCGCACGCCGAGCTACCACTGCCTGCTCGCCGAGCAGCTCGCCGTCGTCGCGGCGCTCGCCGAGCCGCGCCTGCCCGGCCTCGCCGATCCGCTGCGTATCGCGGTCCGTCGCATGCGCGACGCGACGGCCGCGTTCACCCACCCCGACGGCGACGTCGCGCTGTGGGGGGATTCCCAGCGCGGCGCCCCGGTGACACCGCGGCGGTTGTTCGCCCGCGACGGATCGGCGATGCCGACCGGCCACGCCACTGCGGCGGCCTCTGGCTTCGCCCGCCGCGCCTGGGGCCGGTTCACGCTGCTGTTCAACCAGGGCGGCGTGGGGCTGCCGTACCAGGTCGGCCACATCCACGGCGATTGCCTCTCGATCGAGCTCTCGATCGACGACACCCGCGTGCTCGTCGACGCCGGCGTCGGCACCTACGTCGAGGGCGAGGATCGCCGGTACTGTCGCAGCACCGCGGCGCACAACACCGTCACCGTGGACGACCGCGATCAGCACGAGTTGTGGAAGAGCCACCGCATCGGCGGCCGCGCGCGCCTTGGGCCAGTCGAGTACGGCGACGATCGCCTCTGCGGCGAGGTCACCGGCTTCCGCAGCCGCACGACGCACCGCCGCGAGCTCCGTCGGGTCGACGACGCGATCGTCGTGACCGACACGCTGTCGGGCGCACGCAGCCGCGGCGTCGTGCGCTACTTCGTACCGGCCGGCCTGCGCGTGCGACTCGGGGACGATGGCGCGGTGGTGTTCGGACCGCGCGGCCAGACGATCGCGCTGACGATGCGCGGAGCCACGCTGCGGAGCACCGAGGCCCCGGGGTGGACCGCGATGGGGACAGCCGCGCCGCGGACGTGCCTGTCGGCGGAGATCGGCGAGCAGCCGGTGGTGATGACGATCCGCGCGCGTTGATCGGCTTGGATCACAGCCACGGTCCGCACGCCGCGGGCACGCGGTCGGTGCAGGTCATCCCCACGCAGTAGTGGGGGATCGCAGGCTCGCCCGCCTCTGGGGCGCACGGGCGGGTGTCCCACGCGACCGCGCTCGCGCACGCGTCACCGGGCGCGCCCCGTGGTGTGCACGTGCCCGCGACATCCGGCGCTTCGAGGCCCACGCACCACGTCTCGTCGTCGCAGGCGGGCGGAAGATCACACGCCGCTCCGGCGCCTTGCGGTGAGGTGCATCGTTCGGTGCCCGGGTCGCAGTACGTGCCGTCGACGCACGCGTACTCGGCCTCGCTGCAGCGCTCGCCGAGCCCCAGCTCGATGCTCGGGAGGGTCGCCGAGGCCTCGCAGGTCTCGCCACCCCTGCAGTACAACCCCGCCGCGCAGGACGACGCCGAGAAGCTGGTGGTCGTCATCGACCCACACGGCGCGTGCTCGGGCTGATCGCCGATCACCAGGGCGCAGTACGGCACGCCGGGCGTGTCGATCGGATCGCCACAGGCGTCCGGCGACGACCAGTACTCGATCACGGTGGCGAGGCACCCCGCGTCGTACTCCCCGCCGTGCTCGCGCAGGGACAGCAGCTGCGCGTCGTATCGCGCGTGCATGGCCGCGGTGCACATCGCGAGATCGATCCACCCCGCGGGGTCGCACTCGCAGCGGAACATCGCGCCGCACCGGGCCGCGGCGTACTGCGCGACCAGATCGTCGGGCAGCGTCGCCGGCGGATCGTCCTGCGGAGCGCAGGCGAGCGTCGCCGCGACGAAACCGGCGATGGCGATCGCTCGCAGCATCGGGGCACGAGTGTACCCGCATCGGTGCCCACGCGGCGCGCTCTGGGCGAGGATCTCGGGGAGCGATTCCATGCCACGAGCACGGTAGCGCAGCGCGGGCGCCCCCCCCTCAGGCTCCTGCTCCCCTTCGCCTTGCTCGGCTGCGAGACCGGGTCAGCCGTCGCCTTGGGATTGAGAGGGGGCGCGGGTGAGGCAGGGTGAGGCCGGGGGCGCCTGCCTCGATGCTCACACCTCGAGATCGACGCGGGGCACCGCGAACTTCAAGGCGAATGCCTCGCCCGCGTCGGCGCCGGGACCATACGGCGTCTCCTCGTAGCGCTTCAGCCCGCACCCGTAGAGGCGCACGGTGCCGAGGGTCTTGCTGAGCCCGGGATCGAGCATCTCGATCGAGAGGTCGAGGAGCTCGCCGTCGCCCAGCCGGCCGTCGGCGATCACCTGCTCGACGTAACCGAGGACGACGTCGCGCGAGCGGGCCGCGAACTCGAGCGTGAGCTCGCCGAGGGTCGGCGCGGGCTTCTTCTTCTCGCCGCCGCCGGTCTTGGCGGTGATCGTCGGCAACGCGATCGAGGTGACGTACTCGTTCTCGCCGGGCAGGCCGGAGACGCGGTAGTTCGAGGTGGTCCACGGGGTCTTGCCCTGGGCCACCGTGCCCTTGGCAGCGCCGCCCGGGCCGCGGGAGACGCTCGCGGCGTCCCACGCGAAGTCGATCGCGAAGCTGCGCTTGGCGTCCTTGGTCGAGAGCACCGGCAGCGCGACCTGGACCACGCGCCCACCGGTCCACTCGACGCGACGCTTCACGTCGTAGTCGAAGTCGGTGACCACCACGGCGCCGCCGCGGACATCGGACTCGCGGCGCGCCAGCGAGAGGATCCAGTCGAGCACCGCGCTGCCCTGCGACACGGGGTACGACGCCTTGAACAGGCCCTGCTCATAGCGATCGTCCTCGAGCGCGTAGCTCGGCAACGTCAAGGATCGGAGCCACTGCACGGACTCGCCGCCGAGGTCGATCGCGTAATGCGAGCTGCCGTACCCACCGGCGGCCGGGCCTGCGTTCGCGTGGCGGATCCAGACCCCCGTGGCGGACAGGGCCGCCGCGCCCTGCAGGAAGTGACGACGATTCGGGTGCAGTAGACTGCGCGTGGGCATCGATCGGATCTCCCGAGGTCGAGCTTCCCACGTCGACGCGTCGCTGCAGCGGGCAGCGGCGCGCAAAGGCGGCGCGGGGGAGGACGCGCGGACGACCGCGGGCGCGTGGGTGTCACGGATCGTGCGGCTCTGGTCGCCGGCGGACGGCGGGATCGTGGCGGCGGCGGCGATCGGAGTCATCCGACCTGCTAGGCTGAAGTCGCCATGCCGCAGCACCAGGGTCAGTCGGTCGAGAGAACCATGAGGATCGAGGGCGTCGTACTCCCGGCGGTGATCCACAACTCGAGCTACTTCCTCGTGAACCTCCCGGTCTACGCGGATGGACTCGTCGACGCATGGGATCTCCTCGACCTTCCCCTGTTCGAGGCGAAGGTCCGGTCGGGCTGGGTTTGCACCCACGTCCCGGACGGAGCGAGTATCCACGTTCATGGCCTCGGCGCGTGGGAGGTCACGCGGGGGCAGTGGCAGCTGGGCCCCGACGACCTGCTCGAGCTTGTCGGCCGGAAGCTCCGCGAACTCAATCCCGAGCTTCGCAATCTCTACAACTGCCATGGGACCACGACCAAGAAGGTCGGGAAAGTCAACGTCTCCGTGCTGGGCATGCCGCGCGCGACGCCCACCAGACCGTCTGACCTGTCACCGGTTTCGCCCCCTTCTCGCGGGAAGTCACTGTCGGTATTCGTACGAGAACGAGATGCAGTGTATATCGCGGACCTCCGTGTCTTCGACGACCAACACTTCGAGATCGGGCGGATCCCGACCCCGCTGACGCTCACCTACGACGAGCTGCGCGCGGCGGTCGACGAAAGACGCATCCTCTCCGATCCCGAGGTCGGAACGTTGACCAAGATCCACGGATTGGGCGAGTTCTCCCTCGGTCCGAAGGGATGGGCGACAGACATCCATGAAATCGTGCGTGAACTGGACGACATTTCATCGGAACTGCGCGGCCGACCAACGTCGATTCAGAGATGTCGAGACGCGTTCGAACTCTACCTCCGCGAGCCCACACTCGAGAACCAAGCCCGACTCGAGGACGCGTACGAGTCGGTACCGGAGCACAACCGGCGCTACATCGGAGACATAGACACCAAAGACATCCCGGTGCGCATGATCATCTACGGGGACGCGGAGATCGAAGGTTGGAGCCACCGTGTCGTGGCACGGCGCGGTGGTATCGATCCACTTCCTTCGATCACTGTCCCGAAGCCTGTGGATGAGCGATGATTGTCCCCGGCGTCATCCGCGCCCGCCAACGCGCATGGTAGGATCGGCTTCCCGCCGCTGAACGCCCCGCGCGCTCGCCATACCGGACACGACGCGAATGACACGACGAATCGAGGCCGAGGAAATCGCGACCGCCCTCGAGCTGGGCCTCCTCTCCGTGACGGACGCCATCCGCTGGGCGGACGCCGGAATCGAGGCCGATCCCCACCCACCTTTCGTCTTGATCCAAGTGTCACTTGCCGCGAAGGCGCCCCCTGTCGAGGTCGCACACCTGCTGCGGTCCCTTCCCGGCGAGCCGGACCGACGTGAGGTCGCCAGGCGCCTTGTTTGCAGGATCGCGGGCGCGCTGCATCACGGCCGAGTCACTACAGCGCGAGCAGCCGGAATCCTCTATCACATGGTGCTCGCCGAGCTCATCCCGGATCCGTCCGCCGAGGGAGCCATGGCGCGCCTCGACGATGCCTTCGACCTCGCCCGCGGAGGCTATTTCGGCACGGTGGAAGAGGCTGAACGCGACCTCCACGAGTTCCTCGATCGGTACACGCGTTGAACGCGGCCCCGCGCACACACGCTCGGCGCTCAGGTTCCAACGGCGACCGACCTCCCTCCCCCCGCCTACCTTCCCGGCGCCCCGCGATCCACCGCGTCCCCCTGCATCGCCTTGTCCATCGCATCGTCCGTCCGCTTCATCCCCGCCTTCTGCGCGTCCTCCACATCCTGCTTCACGCGCTTCATCTCCTCGATCCCGCGCGGCTCCAACGGCGACGGCTTCGCCTTGGCGTCCGTCTTGCCCTCCGGCGCGGCCCCACTCGACGAGTCGCACGCCCCCGCCAGCGCGCATCCCAGAACCACAACCGCGACCCCGAACGACGACCGTGCTCGCATCGGGACAGTCTACCGCGCCCGCCGCCGCGCCGCCGCGCCCTCACCCCCCGCAGGCCGGGCCGCACTGCGCCACGCCGCAGTCGGCGAGGTCGCAGACGTCCTCCGCCCCGCCGCACATCGCGTTGCACTCCGCCGGGGAGCTCCCGCTCTCGGCGCAGACCAGCAGGCACACGCAGGTCGCGTAGGAATCGCAGGCGCTGAGCGCCGCGCAGCAGGCGATCTTGATGCACACGACGCACGGGGTGTCGCCGGGCGTCGGGATGCAGGCGCCGAACACCTCGTCGGGTGCGGGGGCCATGCACGCGTCGAGGGGATCGGAGCCCGTCGTGTCCCCGGTGCCCTCTGCGCTCTCCGTGCCGCTCGACGTGCCCGTCGTGGATGCGGTCGGGTCGACGCCCGTCCCCGTCGTCGTCGCACCACCGGTCTCACCACTGCCCGAGGCCACGCCGGTGCTCGTGACGCTCCCACCGTCCGCCGCGTCCGCGCTTCCGCTGTCCTGCGTCGCGCCGGCCCCCGTGTCGCTGCCCACCGACGTCGTCACGACGCAGCCGAGCAGGGCCGCACCGACGCACGCCGCGGCGATCCGGATCACGGCGACTCGTTCGTACACCCCGACAGGTGCGCCGTCAGGGGCGAGCCCGGGTGCGCGCGGCGGAACTTCGCCGCGGCAGCGCGCGCGTCGTCGGAGCGGCCCGCATCGCACAGCGCCGCGACGACCAGCAGGTCGCGCTCCTCGTCGTAGGCGCTCTGCGGATGCTCGCGGCGGTGCGCATCGAGCAGCCGCAGCGCCGACTTCGCATCACCGTCGCGCAGCGCCGCCCGGGCGCGCGCCAGGCCCCGCACCTCGAGCAGCGGATCCGACGGCGCGTCGACCTGCACCACCGCGGCCGACACGACCGCGTCGACGCGCGGCCGCACGACGGGCTTGCGGACAGGCACGTGCGCCGGCACCTCGACCTGCGCGGGCACGTCGACCTGCGCCGGCGACTCGACGACCACCGGCACATCGATCGCCACCGGCGCGGACGCGCCACTCGATCCCCCCGACGCCTCCCCACGCGGCGACACCACCGACGCCGCGGACGTCTCGACGCCGCGCTGCGTCGTCGCCGACGTCGACGGCGTTGCCACCCCATACGCCGCCTCGACCGGCGCGGACTCCTGCATCACCGCGCGCAGGCCCGGACCCCCGAACCACATCGCCGCCACCGCGGCCGCGCTCGCGAGGCCGATCAGGGCGATCGCGACCGACAGCCGCACGCGCCGTGGCGGTGCCACCGTCGGTGCCGGCGGCTCGTCGTCGAGGTCCATCGCCGGATCCCCGCGATCGATCCGCCGCAGCAACGCCTGAAGCCCCGCGTTCGCGTCGCCCTGGATCGACTCCACGTGGGCCGCGTACTCGGCCAGCACCGCAGACGCGGCGATCGATGGTTCCGCCGGCTTCATGTCCGCTCCTCCCGACGGGCGCGCGCGTCGTGCCGCGCGACCACCTTCTCGAAGCGGAGTCGCGCCGCGCGGAGCCGGGCGTAGACGGTGTTGACGTTGAGGTCGAGGGCCTCGGCGACCTCGGTCGCGCTCATGCCCTCGAGCTCGGCGAGCAGATAGACCTCGCGCTTCTCGTCGTCGAGCTCCTCGAGGAAGCGCCGCACGAGCTGCGCGGCCTCGAGGCGCGGGCCGTCGCCGGGATCGTCGGCGTCGCTGGGCGGCACCACCCGCAGGCGCTGCGCCGAGCGCTCGGCCCCGCGGCGGTACTGGCTCGCGACGCGCCGGGCGATCCCGTACAGCCAGTTGCGCAGGGTCGTGCGGCCGTCGAACTCCGTGAGCCGGCGGTGCACCACGAGGAAGACGTCCTGCACCGCATCGTCGACCTGGGCCCGCGCGACGCCGAGGTGGTACAGCGAGCGCCACACGAACCCCTGGTGCTCGCGGTACACCTCGCCGAGCGTGAGCGCCTCGCCGGGGCGCGCAGGACTCACGAGCTCGAGCAACTTCGGCGACACGTCGAAGGGATCTTTGGCACAGCGCCCGAAAACCCGTTAAGGAAAACGCAGCTCGACCGCGAGACCCGCGACGAAGCCCGCCGCGTGCGTGCGGTAGGCCACGCCGAAGCCGTCGAGGGTGAACGCCGGCCGGACGAGCGGCGCCTGCAATCGCACCATCGGGCCGAACGCGAACCACCGTCGGCCGGCCAGCGGGGCGATCCACACGCCTGCCTGGGCGTGCAGGCCGACCCACGGTGCGCGACGCGTCTCGCCGCGCGGGACCCCGAACCCGCGGCCGTGCGCGACCCCGGCCGCGACGCCGGCGCACAGCGGGAACTCGAGGACGCGGCCCACGGTGGGTACCCAGCAGCCGTGGGCGCGCGCGGCGAGGACCCGCACCTCGACCCCGCGGCCCCCGTCGAGGCGCGCGGTCCGGGTGACGGCGTGCTCGACCGCGAGATCGAGACGCGCGTGGGGCCAGCGGACGCCGCCGCCGCCACCGACGACCGCGGTGGGACCCGGGACGATGCCGAGCCCGACGCCCGCGAGCGCACCGAGGGTCCCCGTCGGCCGCGATCGTCGGCGCGGGGATCGACGCGGACGCGGCGGCGCAACGATCGCGGCGCGCTGCGGTGGCGTCGTCGTCTGTGGTGGTTCGGGCTCGGGTGCGGGCTCGGGCTCGGGCAACAGCGACGCGGAGGGATCGACCGCGACCGCGATCACCACCGCGGCGATCTCGACCAACGCCTCGCAGTCGGGCGCGGTGATCGTGCGCTCGCGGATCCCCGTGTCGCTGCGCACCCGCAGCGCCAGCGCGAACGTCTCGCCGTGCGTGACCCTGGCGGTCACCTCGACCGCCTCGGCGCCGTCGTGCAGCGGCCGACCGATGAGCCGCTCGACCCGCGATCGCAGCGCGGCCGCGTCGGGGCACCCGGGCGCGGGCGTCCACACGATGGTCGGCCCATCGCCGGTGGCCTCGATCGGCGCGGGCGCGGGCGCGAGCGCCACGAGCACCGGACCGAGCATCGCGAACACCAGCACGCCCGCGCCGGACGATAGCACGCACGGCTTCGCCGACCTACCGCAACGCCAGCGCCGACCGAAGCGCGAGCCCCTACCGCCAGACGAGATCGACCCGCCAGCCCGCGTCGCTCGGCGTCGCCTCCTCGAGCGACACCAGCTCGCGGCCGGAGAGCTGTACGAGCCCACGAAAGGCGCAGCGCTGCAACAGTCGCCAGATCGGATGCACGAACAGCGCCGCGCCCCCGTAGTGCACCGTCGCGCCGCCGCTGCGTGTGGTCGCCTCGACGCGACCGACGTCGTAGAGGTGCGCGTGGAGCTGGCGGGCGCGCGCGAGCACCGGCCCGGGACCGGCGGTCCGCAGGAACACCGCGGCGACGCGCGGCAGCCCGGCCTTCACGTCCTCGATCACGATCCGCGCGAGCGCATCCGCGTCGCCGCCGAGGCACTCGTCGAGGATCGCCGCGGTCAGCACGAGCTGGACGCCCACGGGGTACCACGCGTCCTTCGGCGGCGCGTCGGGCAGGTCGCGGCCCACCGCGGAGAGTCGATCGCGGACGCGGCCGAGCGCCGCGTCGCCGAACCGCGCGCGGCACAGCTCGGCCCAGCGCGCCAGCGCGGCGCCGCAACACCGCCCGGGCACCGCGAGGTCGCGCGCCGGATCCCGTACGGGATCAGTAGTGGCGCTCGAGCACATACCAGCCGAAGGCGCGCAGGATCAGCTTGGGGAACGAGTCCTCGACCAGCGGATCGAACCGCTGCCACGCGGACTCGACCAGCGCGTTGGCCTGCTCGACGCAGGCGTCCAACGCCCCGCACTCCTCGATCGCGGCGATGCACGCGGCGATCCGCTCGGGCGCCTGCGGCCTGTCGCGGAGCTCGGCGAGCAGCCACGCCCTTCGCTCGGGCGCGAGCCGACCGAACGCCTTGGCCACCGGCAGCGTCACCTTGCCGTGCATGATGTCCTCGCCCGTCGACTTCAGCCCGCGACCAAAGCCGCGCAGGTTGAGCACGTCGTCGATGATCTGGAACGCCAGGCCGAGCCCCTCGAAGAACCCGCCGACGCCCTCGATCTGCGCCGCCGTGCCACCGCCAGCGACGGCCCCCATGCGCGCCAGGGCCGACGCCGGCGCGGCGGTCTTCAGCCGGTGGATCGCCAGGATGCGCCGCTCGAGCCCCTCGCCGTCGCCCCGCGCCACCGCGTCGTCGAGCACGTCGTCGAAGCCCTCGAGGTCCAGCGCCTGACCGGCATGCCCGGCGCGCAGCGCCTCGAAGTACAGATCGTAGATCCGCAGTCGATCGGCGTCCGACAGCTGCTTGGCGTCGAGCAGCTTCTGGCCCATGAAGTAGCAGGCCGTGCCCGCGTTGATCGCATGGGCCTCGCCGTAGATCTGGTGCGCCGTCGGGCCGCCGCGGCGGACCTCCGATCGATCCTGCACGTCGTCGACGATCAGCGAGCCGACGTGCATGAGCTCGGGCATCGCGAGCCACTGCACGAACGCGCGCGAGTCCCCGCCGACGATGTCGCAGCAGGCGAGCGCCGCATAGGATCGCCACGACTTGCCGCCGCGATCGGTGATCTCGCGGACCGGGTGGATCATCGCCTTCGCGAAACGCTCGACGTCGACGCCGTCCATCCACGCCTCTCGGGCCTCGCTCGCGATGAGATCGCGGGCCTGTACGAAGCTCGGCTCGCGCGGGCACAGATCGCCGACCGACTGTCGCACGCGTCGACCGACGGCGCCGAAGAAGTCCTCGAGGTCGTCGACGTTGGCGAAGCCACTGCGCTCGACGTAGCCGATCCCCGTGACAGGTCGGCCCGCGCGCGTCCCGGTGATCTCCACGCGCCCCTCCCAGAAGGCGGGCTTGGAGATCACGGTGACGAACTCCTGATCGTCGAACGTCGCGTCGAGCTGCAGGTCGAGCCCCATCGCCGGGGCCGCCAGCGCCCAGTGCGTGGGGTACTCGTTGAACGATCGCGCGCTGTGCCAGACACCGCGGCCCTCGAAGGTGCCCGCGACGTCGTGGCGGTTGCCGTCGGCGTCGACCACCAGGATGCGCTCGCCGAGCAGCTCGCCGGTCTCGAGGTTGACGATGCGGTACGCCGAGACCTCGGTGCCGTCGTCGAGCTGCAGGCCGCACCAGTTCCACGCGACGTCGTCGCGCTTGCCCTTGTCCGCGCTCGCCTCGCCCTCGGGGTGCCGGCCGACTTCGTGGTCGTACCAGCCGCTGCCGCCCACCACCGGCACGGCGACGCCGTCGAGCGCCACGGTGCCGGCCACGCCGCAGCGGGGCACGAAGTAGTAGAACATGTCCTCGCCCTGCGTGCCCTTGACGACGCCGTCGTCGCCGTGGCGCACCGCGGGCTTGCCGGGTGACAGCACGAGGTCGACCTCGATGCGCTGCCGCGGGCACCGCAGCCGAAGGACGTAGTCGCCGTCGTCCGACTTGCACAGTCGGTTGTCGTCGAACTCGAGCTCGAGCCGGCCGGTCGCGACGAACGGCGTGCGCTCGAACAGCCGATCGGGGTGCGGCACGCGGCCCCGCACGCAGACCTCGCGCATCGCCCGACGGATCCGCGGATCGCGGCTGCCCTCGCCGCGATCGAGCTTCTCGATCCCCAGCCGCGGCGCGTCGCGCTCGACCAGCGACTGCGTCAGGTAGCGCTGCCGCACGGTGTCGGAGATCGCCCAGGTGATCGAGTGCGCGTACTGCAACGCCCCGGTCTCGGCATCGCGACCCTTCAGCACCCGGAAGAACGCCGCGAACAGCGACGCGGTGCGACCGTCCGCGAGCTCGACGTGGGCCTTCAGATACCACCACTCGGTCGTCGACGAGGCGTGCGGCAGATCGTGGACGGCGAGATCGATCGGCCCGGGCCCGGGCCAGTCCATCGGCCGACGCGCGCTGGGTGCGGGCAGCGCCCCAGGTCCACGTCGTTGCCGCAGCGCACCATCGAATCCATCGAGCATCGTGATCACGCCTTCGCGCCTGCATTGGCGCGGGCCGGTCCGAACCCGTGCAACAAACGCCCGCGGGTCGAAGAAATTCCGCGGGGGCATT
Source organism: Nannocystaceae bacterium (assembly GCA_044344875.1). Taxonomy (GTDB): domain Bacteria; phylum Myxococcota_A; class Polyangia; order Nannocystales; family Nannocystaceae; genus Xiheibacterium. The sequence goes on along the minus strand of JBIJCC010000119.1, from coordinate 9,856 downwards.
CTCGCGATGCCGCGGGCGTAGGCCCCGGCACGCCGCGTCGGCACGCCGAGCGTTCGCTGTCCCCTACCCCTTCGGCGGCCGTCGCCTGCGCGCCGCCCCGTAGAGCACGAGATCCACCACCTGCTCGAGGAACCCGCCCCTGCTCCACGAACACCCGATGCACGATCGCCCCGGCGATCGTGAACGTGCCCACCGGCGACTGCGCGGACGCGGCGACCATGCGCGCGAGCGCCAGGAGGTCGCCACGCAGCTCGCCGGTGTCGGGGACGTCATCGGCTCACAGCGTTGGGCAACGATCCGCTGCCTGACCATGTCGCCCGGCACCTCGACCTGCGGGGTCCACGCGGAGCCTCGGGCGCGTGTGATGCCCCGGCGACCACGTCGGGCGATGGTAGTGCGCCGCGTGGCGACGCGCATCCTCGGTACACCAGCGCATGCTCATTTGCGAGCCAAACAACCGCGGCGCTCGGCGGCCAAGCAGCTCGTGATGACGCAGTTTCCTCACCGGTCTTCCCCGCCGCTCGGCGTCGCGTCGCTTGGCGTCATGATGCTGGCGAGCGCCTGCGGCTCAGAGACCCGCAGTGTCGGGGTATTCGGCGAGGGCACCGGTAACTCATCACCGACGTCGGGTCCCGCCTCGAGCGCCGAAGGGACGTCGGCGGATTCGGGCAGCTTGGCAGACACCCAGGACAATCCCGACACCAGTGCGGGTGACGGCCCGAAGTTCGACACCGCGGTCGATGCCAGCGTGGGCTCGGGCGACTGCGGCTGCGGCACCGATGAGTGGTCCTACATCTGGATCGCCAACGCCGGTCAAGGCACGGTGTCCAAGGTCAACACTCAGACGCTGGTCGAAGAGGGCCGCTACCGCACGCGCCCCGATGCCTCCGGCAATCCATCGCGCACGTCCGTGAGCCTCGGCGGGCGGGCGGTGGCGGTCGCCAACCGCCATGGCGGTGTGGCCAAGGTCTGGGCGCGCACGCAATTCTGCGATGAGGCAAAGAACGGCCAACCCGGACTGCAGACGTCGGGCGGGGCCACCGATGTACTCGCGTGGGGCGATGACGATTGCGTCGCCTGGTACACCGCGTTTCCCGAGTACACCACCCAGCGTCCGGTGGCGTGGGCCGGCGATGTCGATCCGATCTCGTGTGACGACGAGGCGCTGTGGACAGCCGGTTGCGGTGGCGGGTTTACGCCGGGCTTCGGCGGAAGTGGCAACGTTTTCGTACACCGGCTCGACGGAGCCGATGGGACCATCCTGGACACCGTCGAGGTCACAGGCTTCACCTGCGGTGGTTTCGGCGCCTACGGCGGCGCCGTCGATACCGACGGCAACTTCTGGATCGCCCACAATGGTGGCGGCGGCAAGCTGGCCGTGATCCGGCCCGACACACTCGACGTCGAGGTGTTCAACTTTCCGGACAATGGTTTCGCAGGCTACGGCATCACGGTCGACAACGCTGGGCGACCGTGGGTGTCGAGCTATGGCGGCAACCTCGGCGCCGCTCGCTTCGATCCCGAGACCGAAGCCTGGGTGACGGTGGCCGGTTTCGCCAGCCAGGGCGGGATCCAGCAGGCTGCCGATGGGCGGATATGGTCGACTACCGTCGCGGGCTACAGTGCCGACAACGACCAGGACGGTGTGGTCTGGATCGACGACGATACCGCTCAGATCGGTGAGTTCGTGCCGGTGCCAGGAGGCACGGTGAAAGGCCTCAGCCTCGACGTCGACGGCTTCCTGCGGGCCGTGAACGGGTCAGCGCACAAGATCGATCCCGTGACGCTCATGGAAGTCGGCAGCTACGGCGGGCTCTCGGGGCCCTACACCTACTCCGACATGACCGGCTGGGGGCTCCAGAACAACGTGTGCAACCCGGCGGGCTAGCCGCCGCGAGGCCCTGGAGGCGAACCTGGACCTCTCCGAAGGGCGGTGTCATCGCCATCGCGGATCAACGACTCACCACACTAGCTCTGGGCCGGCGCCAGGTGGCGGAACAGGTCTCGGCGGACCACTGGATTGGTGAGTTTCCAGATGCAACTATCGATGACGTAGTGATGGATGCTGATGGTCAGCGCCCCCGCCGAAGCAACCAGTTGCAACACTTCTGGGTTGCCGCCCATCCACGCGCCAGCGCGGGTCCATTCTTGGAAAACCACCCAGCCGATCGCGAGGAGCACAAAGTACCATTTGAGCGCGTGCCAGACCGGACGACGAGCCTCGAGTGCGTATCGGTTCAGCTCGACCCGGCTCAAGAAAACCATGTACTGCGCCGCGTGGCCGAACTGGAGGATGATGAGTGCCTCGCCGCCGCGGTACATGAGCAAGACGTAACCGAGGTACAGCGCGGTGGTCGGGATCACCATTCGGATTGGAATGCGCTTGCCCGAGCGGCTCCAGATCCTCGCGAAAACGGCGAGGGCGGCCAGCGCGGCGCCATGCGACAGGTACGTCGCGACCTCGGCGACTCGACTGACGCTGGCGTGCGGGACGTCGATGAAGAAGAGCGGGTTCTGGTGGCCGCGGGCGTGGTAGATGCAGACGTGCCACAGCAGGAATACCCTGAGCACCGCGCGCAAGGTCTTTCGCTCGCCGTCGCTGAGTCTCACGCCGTCGAGATGCGCAAACGACACAGTCGCCCCCCAGGCCTGTCCCGTGTAGTGCCACGCGAGGTACACTGCGCCCACATACTCGAGCACGAAAAACGGAACCCAAATACCCTGGGCGATCAACAAACCGACGGCGACGCCGGTGTAAACTAGCAGCAGGGCCGGCATGTAGATCGCGGCCCAGCGATGTGTTTGGATGTTGCCTCGGGAATTGTAGAGTGCCCGGTACGACGCCATGAAATGCGGCCAGTTGATGGCGGCCGTGAGCACCAGGAACAGGCGAAAGTTTGCTTGCGGGTTGAGATCGGGTTGTGCCACTAGCAGGGCAGCCAGGGCGAGGATCCACAGGCCGCCGATCCCGAGCGCGTCGAGCCATGGCCCGAGTAGGGCCGGCTGGGCTGGCCGCGGGCGTAGTCCCCACACTCGGCGTTCGCGCGGGGGGGTTGGCCCCCGGGTGGCCCCGCTGGCCTCCGAGGCCTGTGGGTCGCTAGTCAGTCCTCCCGGAATCACGCGTTTCATGACCTGAGGGTTCGCTGAGCTGTTCGCCTTCGGGGGCGCCGATCATGGCGAACATGAGGCGACCATGGACGACGATCCATGGTTGCGACGCGCGCTTCAGACCCAGAGTCATGGCCACTCGACCGGGAACGTCCGAACATGTGCCATCATCGCCAGAGGTTCCCCTACCCCTTCGGCGGCCGTCGCTTGCGCGCCGCCCCGTAGAGCACGAGATCCACCACCTGCTCGAGGAACCCCGCGGTCGCCCTCCCCTGCTCCACGAACACGCGATGCACGATCGCCCCGGCGATCGTGAACGTCACCAGCGTGGGCTCGAGATCCGCGACCAGCTCGCCGCGCTCGACCGCCCGCGCGAGCACCACGCGTGGACCGCGGCGCCCGGCGCGGTAGGCCGCGTTCGCGAGGGCGCGCAGCTCGGGGTTGCCACCCTCCGCGAGCAGGACGCGGACGATCGCCGTGCCCACCGGCGACTGCGCGAACTCGGCGACCATGCGCGCGAGGGCCAGCAGGTCGCCGCGCAGCTCGCCGGTGTCGGGGACGGCGTCGGCGTGGCTCATCGCCGCCGCCAGGGCCTCGCGGACCAGCTCCGGCTTGCTGGGCCAACGCCGGTAGATGCTGGTCTTGTTCACGCCCGCCACCTCGGCGATCGCGGGAATGGAGAGCCGCTCGAACCCGAGCTCGCCGAGCTGCGCGAGCGTGGCGTCGAGGACCGCACGCACGAACGCGTCCCCACGGGGCTGCGGGCGTCGAGGGGCCGGTGCCATGCCCGTCAGGCTAGGCCGGGTCACGTGACAAAGCAACTCGGAGTTGCGTTGGCCCCGACCCGCCCGTAGACTGCAAAGCAACTCGAAGTTGCTTTGTCGCGCGACCGCGCCAGGAGAGATCGATGCTCGAGCCCACCCATCCGCTGTCCATGTTCGTGCAGGGGTTCCTCGGCCAGGCCGGGGCCTACTTCGCGATCGTGGGCCTGCTCTTCCTCGTCGTGTGGAAGTGGGGCGAGACGCGGTTCCGCGGCGCCCGCATCCAGGCGAAGAAGCGCGTCGACGGCAAGCAGCTCGCGTTCGAGATCAGGCACACGCTGGTGACGCTGCTCGTCGGCACCGGCAACGCCTTGGCGATCTCGCTGCTGTACGCGAACGGCAACACCCGACTCACGCTCGACGCGACCGAGATCGGGTGGCCGGCCATCGTCGCGACCACGATCGGGCTGCTGTTCTTCAACGACGCGTGGTTCTACGGCTGGCACCGCCTGCTGCACCGCCCGTGGTTCTTCCGCAACGTGCACGCGGTCCACCACAAGAGCGTCGACGTGAATCCGTTCTCGTCGTACTCGTTCCACGTCGCGGAGGCGTTCCTGCTCGGCGCTTGGGTGCTGCCCGTCATCCTCCTGGTGCCGATGTACCTCCCCGCGCTCGGCGTGCTGCAGGGGATCGGGCTGGCCAACAACGTGATGTCCCATCTCGGCTACGAGTTCTTGCCGCGGTGGTTGCTGCGGGTGCCGCTGCTGCGGTGGATGAACACCTCGACGTTCCACAACCTCCACCACACCTCGCTGCGCGGGAACTACGGGTTGATGTTCCGGCTGTGGGACCGGTGGTTGGGCACCGAGGTGCCCAACTACGAGGCGAGCTTCGTCGCGCGGGGCAGCGTCCGGGAGCGTGACACCTCGACACCGATGATGTAGTTCAAGCTACATATTTCCGCTCGAGGTTCGGTCGATCAGGGGTCGCTTGTTGTCTTTTGCAGTTAGCTATGCAAGCTTTCGACCGCATGCGTCGACTCCTCGCCCTCCCCCTCCTGGTCGCGCCCGCCCTCGCCCACGCGGACACGCTGACGACCACGGTCCCCGAGCCGCAGATCTACGGCGGCGAAGAGACCGAGCAGTGCGCGTGGCCGTCGGTCGTGTACCTGTCGACGAACGGTGGGGCCTGCACGGGCGCCCTCGTGCACCCGCAGATCGTGCTGACCGCGGCGCACTGCGTGCCCGGAGACGTGACTGCCGACGTCCGCTTCGGCGAGAACGCATCGACGGCAACGCAGCTCGCCGCGACCGAGTACTGCCGCGCCTACCCCGGGTTCGGCAACACCGGTGAGGGCGACGACTACGGGTTCTGCAAGCTCGCGACGCCGGTCGAGAACATCCCGATCATCCCGATCGCCTACGGCTGCGAGGAGACGGTGTTGAACCCCGGCACCGAGATCACGCACGTCGGCTTCGGGGTCGACGAGAACGGCGACAGCGGTCGCAAGAAGTTCGTCGCGCTCGACGTGTCGACCATCACCGCGAGCGGCGAGATCATCACCGGCAACGGCGTGCAGACGATCTGTAGCGGCGACTCCGGCGGCCCTGTGATGGTGCGCCTGCCGGCCGCGCAGGGCGGCGACGACACCTGGCGCGTGGCCGGGATCCACTCGTGGGCGCAGATGTCGAGCCCCGGGGAGTGCAACGGCGCCGCGGGCAGCACCCTGGCGTCGAGCGCCATCGCGTTCATCGAGCAGGAGTCCGGCATCGACGTCACGCCGTGCTTCGACGCCGACGGCAACTGGCAGCCGACGTGGGGCTGCCAGGGCTTCCCGATCGACCCCGCGGCCGGCGGCGCGGGCAGCTACAACGCGATGTGTGCGACGGGCCCGCTGGGCGAGTTCTCGTCGGTCTGCGGCGAGCCGCTGACCGCGACGCCCGACACCGAGCCGCCGTCGCTCGAGGTGCTGTCGCCGACCGGCGATCAGATGTTCGAGGTCGGCGGCTCGCAGCAGGCCGATCTGCTGATCGAGGCCGAGGCCTCCGACGGCGAGGGCTGGGGCGTCGCGAACGTCGAGTTGATCATCGCGCCGGTCGACGGCGACATGGTCTCGCAGTCGCTGACGTACCCACCGTACCGCTGGAACACGATGTTCCCGGCCGGCGGCTACAACCTGCGGCTCGTCGCGACCGACAACCCCGGCAACGCGACCCAGAGCGAGTGGATCGCGATCGGCGTGGGCGTCGAGGCCCCGGAGAATCCGCCGGGCGAGGACACCGGCGGCAGCGAAGGGCCGGCCGACACCTCGGGTGGCGGTGACGACGGCACGACCGGGAGCGCCGACGGGACCACGGGCGAGCCGATCGACGGCGACACTTCGGGCGGCGCGGCCGCGGACGACGCGGACGCGGACGGCTGCGGCTGCGCGGCGTCGGGCAACGACGCGCCGCTCGGCCTGCTCGGATTCATCGCCCTCGCGGCGCTCCGCCGCCGTCGCGCCCGCTGACGCTGCGCCTACAGCTCGGGCATCGGGCCCGTGCACACCTCGGCGAGCCCGAAGGTGTCGACGTCGGCGCCGAAGGCCCGCAGCAGCGACACGTACAGATCGTTGTGCGCGCGGCCCTGGGCGTCGATCCACCGACCGGTCTCGATCGCACCGCCGGCGCTGCCGGCCAGCACGTACGGGATCTCCTGCGCCGAGTGGGTGTCGCCGTTGCCCTGCTCGTTGCACCACATGACCACGCTGTGATCGAGCAGGGTGCCGTCGCCCTCGACGACCTGCTTCATCGCGGTGATGAGCGCGGCGAACTGTTCGGCATACCAGTGGTTGATCGCCACCAGCTGCTCGCGGATGACCTCGTCGTTGTCGGCCTCGTGCGACATGCCGTGGTGATCGCTGCCGTGCCCGAGCCAGGTGAAGCGCGTGCCGCTCTGGGCGGTCGACCACTGCAGGCTGGTCACGCGGGTGAGGTCGCACGCGAGCGCCATCACCATGAGGTCCATGTGGGCCTGGCCGACCAGCGGGTAGTTGTCGTTCGCGTCGTAGTCGAGCTTGCCCGGCACCGTCGGCATCGCGCAGCCGTCGAGCAGGCCGTGGTCGTTGCTCAGGCTCTGCTCGAGCTCGCGGATCGCGTCGAGGTGCGACTCGAGCTTCTGCCGATCGCTGGCGCCGAGCTTGGCCTCGAGCCGGAGGAAGTCCTCGCCGACCCGATCGAGCACGCTCTTGCGCTTGGCCCGGAGCGTCGCGATCTCGGCTGGATCGGCGTCGAGATCGGCGAACAGGCGATCGAAGGCCGCCTGGGGGTCGTTCTCGGGCGGCAGCACCTCGAACGGCCCGCGGTAACACATGCGGCTGGTGAGCTGCCGGGCGAGGTCGAGGTTGGCGCGCACGCCGAACTCGAGCGAGCGGTACGGCGTGGTGCCCGAGATGACCTCGGCGATGGCCTGATCGATCGACGGTCCCGCGACCGATCCGTCCGGCAGGTGGCTGAACTCGGCGTAGCCGCTGGGACCCTCGACCAGGGTGTTGGCGGTGAGCATGTGGCCCATGCCCATGTCGTGGCCGTTGCCGCCCGGGCCGTGGGAGCGCGACTGCTGGGCGAGGTTCTGCAGCACCACGAGGTCGGCCTTGTGCGGCTCGAGCGGGGCGAGGATGCGCAGCTGCTCGGGGTTCGCCGGATCGACGAACGTGAAATCGTTGGCGCTCCCCATTGGGTTCCAGCGCTCGTGGATCGTCCCGTTGGCGCTGAAGAACACGACGAAGCGCCGGGGGAAGTCCGCGGTGCCGCCGGCGTGGCTGCTCCGCGGGAGCATCGCCTCGAGCATGGGCAGGGCGATCGCGACGCCACCGGCGCCGCGCAACAGGGTCCGTCGACTGATCGGTCGTCGCATGGGTCAGCCCTCCACCGCGGGTCGGAACAGGAACGCGTCGGTCTGGGTGAGCGCCACCAGCAGCTCCTTGATGTCGAAGCCGCCCGCCGCGAAGCGCTCTCGGAGCTGGGCCATCGAGCAGGCGTCCAGCTCGGGCGACTCGGTGCGCCCGTAGCCGTAGCGGAACCACTGCGTGGTCACGCAGTCGTTGACCATCTGCGAGCCGGCCAATCGCGCACCGAGCTCGGCGGCGCCGACGAACGGCCCGTCGACGTCAGTGCCCGCGAGCTCGCCCGCGGCGTCGATGACGAGGCCGTTCTCGGTCGTGCGCCACCGGCCCGAGCCATCGAAGGTCTCGAGCCCGAAGCCGATCGAATCCATGAGGTTGTGGCAGCCCGAGCACGCCGGGTCGTTGCGGTGCTGCTCGTAGCGCTCGCGGGTGGTCGCGGTCGGATCGACCGGCGGCGGCACGATGTCGAGGTCGGGCGGCGGCGGCGGCGGGATCGTGCACAGCAGCTGCTCGCGCACGAACAACCCGCGGGCGATCGGGTGGGTCTCGTGGGGCTTGGCCTGCACCGCCAGCATCGCGCCCTGGGTGAGCACGCCGGCGACGTCGCGGCCGACGGGCATGACCTGCTGCAGACCGGCGCCGCCGGGCGCCGGCAGGTCGTAGTAGCTCGCGAGCGCATCGTCGACGAAGGTGTACGGAGCGGTGAGCAGCGACGCGACGGTGCCGTCGTCCTCCCAGATGACGTGCTCGATGAACGCGTCGATCTCGGCGCGCTGGGCCGCGGCGATGTCCGGGCCATAGTCGGGGAACGCCTCGGCGTCCTTCGTGAGCCCGTCGATCGCGGCGTAGTCGAGCCACTGCTCGTGGAAGTGCAGGAGCATCGCGCGGGCGCGGGGCTGTTCGAGCATGCGCCGGGCCTGGGCCTCGACCTGCTCGGCGGTCGCGAGCTCGCCGGCGCGCGCCGCCGCGAACAGCGTGTCGTCGGGCATCGATCCCCACAGCAGGTACGACAGGCGCGTCGCCATCTCCCAGTCGCCGAGGCGGACCACGTCGTCGCCCGCCGATGGCAGCCCGAACTCGACGCGGTACAGGAAGTACGGCGACTGCAGCATGCTCTGCAGCACCAGCGACACCGCCTCGTTCACCCCGTGGAGCTCGCGGGCGCCCTGGTAGAACGCGAGCAGCTCGGCGTGCTCGGTGGCGTCGAGCGGTCGCCGCCACACCCGCTCGCCGAACTCGTCGAGCCAGTCGGCGATGCACGCGTCGTCGACGCTGGCCGGATCGCACGGCAGCAGCGCCGCGAGATCCTCGGTCGCGCGGGCGGCCACGGCTTCGGCGGCCTGCATGTATTTCTCGGCGTGCAGCGGGCTCACCGAGATCACATCCGCGTTGTTGTCGAAGCCCGAGCCGCCCTCTTGCGGGAAGCCGGCGGCCGGATGCGAGTCGTCGCCGAACAGATCCTCGATCGTCGCGTCGTACTCGAACGGCGTGAGGCGGCGGATCGGCGACAGCCCCGGGGACGGCGTTTCGCCGCACGCGGCGATCGGCCCATCGTCGCCGGTCGTCGCCGACGTGCCCGCGCCCGCGGTGTCGTCGCCCGCGCCCGTGCCGGCGTCACCCTGGCCCGCACCACCGTCGACGCCGGCGTAGCAGCCCGCCACGAGCATCGACATCACCCACGTGCATGTGCGCATCGTCGTCGCCCCCTTCCCGAGCCTCACGTTATCGCGCAACCGAGCATGTCGGCGCAACGTCGACGAGAGGATCTGTCCTTCATCGGGAGCCGCCGTGACCAACTGTGGGACAGGAACCCACACCTTCAATCACAGTCAAACTGACTCGGAGCCCCACCACCATCACCGTAGCTGACGCCACACAGCTTCAAGGCAAGCGTCATGGTCCCAGCGTCGTCCTGAACTTCGTCGATGTCGATGAGCGCATCAGCCACCTCGACTTCAGCAACCCCAATCGTAAGCCCCTTGCGGACCGCCTCGTGCTGAGCCGTTGACGGCCCGGCCTCAACCAGGCGGCGTCTGGCCGTCGCGAGCCGCGGCCCAGTTCTGCGGCATGAGTTCGACGAGTCGCCGCGCAGGCCAGCCGCCGG